>JADFKK010000208.1 GCA_022564995.1 Planctomycetota bacterium
GTTTGTCGAAACAGCGTGACGGACGGATACCAGGGGCTGTCGCCGCGCTCGAGCAACCAGCGCCAGTCGTAGGCCAGCGGCAGTGCGACCCAGACCGCGGTGCCCAGCGCGCCGGCCAGGTGGACGTTGGTGTTTTGGGCGGAAATCACCAGGTCGAGCGAGGCAATTTGGGCGGCCAACGAGTCGAGGTCGTCTGGTCCTTCGATGTCGGGCCACGTGTGAACGCGAACGCCAAGCTGCCGAAAGACGGCTTCGAGCGGCGCCGCAACATCACCGACCTGAAGGTTGACGAAGTACACTCCCTCGGTCGCGAGGATCTTGTGCCACAGCGCCAAGTCGGTCGTTCGGCGGTTGGCCGACACGGTTTCCGCGCCGCCGCGCCACGAGATGCCGATTTTCGGTCCCGGGCCGAGCTCTTCGAGCCGTTTTTTCCAACGCCGACACCATTCGGCGCTGGGCGATAGATAGCCGCCGTGCCGTGGAAAACTCTCCAGATCGCCTCGCAAGAACATCGGCAGGCTACCGATGGCGATGCAGACGTCGATCGGTTCCAGATCGTCGAGCCACGTCAGATCGCTGAGCTTGCGTCGCGGATAGACCGTGACCTCGGGAAAGGAACGCCTTATGAGTCCGGCCAATCGACGATCGCACTCGACAATACAGCGATCCGCCTGCTGCGCGACTTCGCTCAGACACGACGCGAACATCACCTCGTCGCCGACGCCCTGTTCGCCGAAGACGAGTACCCGCTTGCCTGCCAGCGAAGAGCCGTCCCACGCCGGCCACGGACATTTCCTCTGGACTTGTCCCTTGCGCTGAGTCCGCAGCGCGTAGTCGCGCCAGCCCTGACGGAAGTCACCCGCCAGAAGCCGCGCGAGCGTCCGATTGAACCGCGCGTCGACGTAGTCGGGGTCGAGTTGAAGCGCCCGGTCGTAGGCCGCCACGGCCCCTTCGACATCGCCCTGTTCCTGAAGCGGAAGCCCCAGCGTGTTATGGGCCTTGGCGTAATCGGGCGACAGAACGATCGCCTTGCGCGACTGTCGCAGCGCCTCGTCCAACCGACCCATTTCGTAATAAGCAATACCCAGATTATTTTGGGCCTTGGCACTGTTCGGGTCGAGTCGGACGGCTTGTTCGAGGGCGCCGGCGGCCTCGCTCGGGCGTCCGGACTCGATGAGCATGTCTCCCAGGTTGTCCCACAGCGACGCGTCTCGAGGTCGCAGGCGGGCCGCCTCTTCGGCCGAGCACACGGCCTCCTGCGTCTGCCCCGCGGCGGACCTAACCAGACTGAGGTTGTGATGATAGGCCGGCGTGTCGGGGCTCAGTTCGATGGCCCGACGAATTCCCTCAATCGCGGCTTGCGTTCGGCCACACTGTTGGGACAGGACGCCCAGCAGGTGATGCGCGTCGGCGCATTGAGGCGAGCGCGCGAGGACTTCGCGGTAGGCGTCTGCGGCTTCTGGCCATTGGCCCGCTTGCTGCAGGGCGATCGCGCTTTTGATGTCGTCGCCAAGTGAAGGCATGTTCGCCTGCCCCTCAAGATTGCCCGATAGCTTCCCCGCCGGCGTTTTGTAGCCGGCAAAGTCGCGCCCAAAGGGCGCTATCGGTAGTATCGGCACAAACACCCGTTGAGTTGTGCAATGAGCGAACCATGTGAAATGCCGCAGCGCAAGCATTGCTAGCGCGGAGAGGTGATCGGACGTGGGGGCGAGGCTGGGAAGATACGGAAGCAGAAGTTCCCTGCCGAGCTCAGTACCCAGTACTCAGTACTCAATCCCCAATCCTCAATCCCCAGCCCCCAATCACCGATCGTAACCGATTTCGGAGCGCGCAAAAAACGACCCGCGGCTGCCTGATGCAAGCCGCGGGCCGGTTAGTTTTCCTCGTCGGTTACTCGATCGCTTACCGCAGCAACGCCAATACGTTTTGCGGGTTGCTGTTGGCGATTCCCAACACCGAAGTACCGGATTGGACCAGAATCTGTGCCCTGGTGAGGTTGGCACTTTCGGCGGCGAAGTCGGCATCGCGGATCGAACTTTCCGCATCGGTGAGGTTTTCGAGCGTATCTTGCAAGGTGAAGATATTCGTCTCGAGCGTCGTGCGCTGGAAAGCACCCAACCGCCCGCGAAGCTCGGTAACGCTGGTGATGACTTCTTCGATCACCTTGGCGGCACCCTTAACGTCGGTCCGGAGATCCTTGGCCCCGCCGGTTCGCAACTCGAAGAGCGTACCGCTGACGCCGCCCAGGGTTGCCGTACTGACCCCCTGGATACCGAGCCGAGCTTGCTGGTTCGAGACCACGTCGGGACCCAACTGGAAGATCGCACCACCGCCGGTGATCGAGAACGATATGGTATCGCCGGCGGTCAGGACCGAGTTGACGGAGAAATTCAAGTCGAGCGTCGACGTATTGAGCGTGGCTCGCAGACCGTCGCCGGTCGCCTTCACGCCGTTAATCCGCAGTTCAATGTCCAGCCCGTTGTCGCGTGTGGAAGCGGTTGGCGTGCCGCTTACGTCGGCAAACGTGGCCAGTGTTCCGGAAAGAGCCCTGGCGGAAACGAAGGCGTCCGACCCATATTCACTGGAGGTCAACACCAACTCGTCGCCGCCACCGTCGGCCGTGCCCGTGTTGACGGTCGCGCTAATGCCCGTGGCGTCGGAGACGAGGTTTAGCGCGTCCCTAATCTGGCTCACCGTGGTGCTCGTGCCGAAGTTGAACACCTCGAACCCGCTCAATCCACCAATTTCCAGAATCAGGTCGCCCGATAATGTTCCGCCGGAGTAGGTCAGCGCTCCCTGCTGGGCCTGCGTGTCGATCGTGATCGTGGCGTCGATCTGGGTGGACGTTCCGAAGTTGGCCTGATCGATTTGCAGATCGCTGATGTTGCCCGATCCCAACGCACCGCCGGTCGTGGCGGCGTCGTACGTCAGGGTCGCGCCGTCGAAGATGCCGAATCCCAGCCCCGTCGTGCTCGCCGAAAACTCGAAGTCGGCCGTCGCATTGATGGCCGCGGCGATCACGTTGGCCGTCGAATTGGTGCCGTCGACCGTGATGGTCAAAACATTCGTTGCACCCGTGGTATAACTGGCACTTTCCGAGCCCGCGGTACCGGTGGTAACGATCACGACCTTCACGTCGTTCAGGGCGATTCCCTCGTTCCCCGAGGTCGCCGAGATGATGAATTTGTTGCTGTCGGCACCACTCGCCGTGCTGGCCGTCACGCCCGCGGTGTCGGAGCCAACCACGGCCGCACCGCCACCCTCGATGGCCGAGGCGCTGAACACGGCAGACGCCAGCGCGTTATTGGCGAGCACCGTGACCAACGTCGCCGCGGTGGTCGACCCGCTATCGATCGAAAAGGAGACCGTCTTGGTAACCAAGTTAATCGAAACCGTCTCACTGCCGGCCGCGACTGCCGACTTAAGCAAGATGTCGAAGCCGTTATACGCGCTTCCGCTGATCTTGGCGGTGAACACGATGCCAGATGCCGTAAACGCGCTGCCGCCGTCGCCGTCGACGGTAACGAATGCGGCCGCGTCGTTCGTGCTGCCGATCGTGGCAGATGCACCGATGTCAGCCGTGCCGGCCGAGGTCGTAATAAAGTCGAGGCTTCCGTCCAACAGACGACGACCCTGGAAGGCCGTGGTCTGGGCGATGCGGTCAATGGCTTCCAGTGACGAGTCGACCTGAAGCTGATCGGCCGCAATCTGCGCGTCGCTCAGGGCACCCGTGTTGGCCGCCTCCGACACCAGACCTCGAATATCGTTCAACAGCGAACTGACCTGACCCAGGGCACTGTCGGCCGTGGCGATCAACTGATTGGCACGTTCACTGTTCGTGATCGCCCGTTCTACGCTGATGATATCGCTTCGTAGCACTTCGCTGGCGATCAAACCGGCCGGATCGTCTTTACCGACGTTGATCCGCAAACCCGTGCTCAATCGGGTGAGGGCCTGCTGCAAGTCTGCATTGGACCGTGCCAAGTTCTTTTGAGCCACGATCGAACTCACGTTGGTGTTAATACGAGTCATGCCGGACACTCCTCACAACGTAGAAACCACGCCCAAGGCTGACCATGCCACGAGGCACTCCGGTCAATTTGGACCCGTATGAATACAAGTGTTCGCTCCGAGCAACATCCGCCCGTTGCTGCCACCCCGTCAAATTTTGTTTCACTGAAAAAACAGATTATTCTAAGAGCAGGTATCGTCGCACGAGTTTGCGTACTTTAGGTAATTTAGGATTACTTGCTCGTGTCGTTCTCTTTCTGCCTCACGGTTCTTCTCGGCACAGTTGACTACTTAGGAAAAACAAAAGGCCCCCAGACCGTCCGCTTGACGAATTGGAGGCCGCTAAAATCGTTGGGATCGTCAGATGCTGCTTGGGTTACCTATATTTCCCGTCCGAGCGATGGTGGCCTTAGGTGGGCGGGTTCTCGCCGGACGTCGTTGGTTCGCCGGACGAGGTGCCGACATTGCGAGCGGCCTTGGGGTCGACTTGATTGGCCTGCTGGTTTTCGCGCATGATGGCGTCGAATACTTCCTGACGATGGATCGGCACTTCGCTCGGCGCGTCGATTCCCAGACGGACCTTGTCTCCGCGAATGTCCACGACCGTCACCACGATATTGTCCGCGATGATGATGCTCTCGTCGCGATGTCTCGAAAGCACGAGCATCTTGACTCTCCTGTTTTAGGGGCTGGGCCTGTTTTAAGTGCTGGGCCGACGCTGAACGGCAAGGGTGCGTGGCGGACGAAAAAAACCGCCGCTCCGGCAAGAATCTCGGCTCATCACGCCGCCCAACCTAAAGGGCGACCCGAAATTGCCGGTTGTTCGGACGCCTGCTGTCCTTCCTTCAGCCTTTATTTGGCCTTCTCGGTAGCATAGAATGGGGGCCGCTCGCTCGCCCGTTTCCCCCCTCGAATTCCTCTGGAGCCCTCCATGACGTGTTCCCGCCCGAAGCCTTTCCTGCTTGCTACTTCGTTCGTCCTACTGCTCGTCGGCGCTGGGATTCAGGGCCGAGGCGCTCGGGCCGAAGACTGGCCGACTTATCAGCACGATTTTCGTCGCAGCGCGGCGACGAAGGAAAAGCTCGACGTCAAAAAGCTGCAAGCCCATTGGGCGTGGCGCAGCGACAGTCCGCCGCAGCCGGCCTGGTTCGGGCCGGCGAAGTGGGACGCTTATGCGGGAATTAAGGGGCTGCGGTCGATGCGAAACTACGATCCGGCGTTTCACATCATCTCAGTCGGGCAGAACGTCTATTTCGGCTCCTCGGCCGACGACTCGGTCTATTGCCTCGACGCGAAAACCGGCCAGCGGCGCTGGCGGTTCACCACCGACGGGCCGGTGCGGGTCGCGCCGACCTATTACGATGGCAAGCTTTATTTCGGCTCCGATGACGGGAACGCATATTGCCTCGACGCGACGACCGGCAAGCAGATCTGGAGCTATCGGCCGGTGCCCCAGAAGCGGATGATCTTGCACAACGGCCGCTTCATTCCCTTCTTGCCGTGTCGGACCGGCGTGGTGGTCGAGAACGGAACAGCCCAGTTCGGTTTCTCGATGCTGCCCTGGAAAGAGTCGTATTTGGTTTCCGTCGATGCCAAGACGGGCAAGCCCGAGGGCAAAGGCCGCTTCGTCCAGAAAATCGCCGGCCTGACGATGGAAGGCCCGCTGGCCGCTTCGCCGTATCAGTTGATCGCTCCGCAGGGCCGCGTGGCGCCCAAACTGTTCGCCCGTGCCGATGGCAAGTCGCTGGGATCGCTCTCCGGCGGCGGCGGCAGCTTCGTGATTCTCACCCCGGACGACACCGTGCTGCACGGCCCGGGCAACAAAACCGGCTGGATCACCGGCAGCAACTCGAAGACGCGGGCGAAGATCGCCTCTTACCCCGGCGGAAACGCGATGATTGTCGCGGGCGAGATGTCGTATCTATTGACCGACAACGAATTGCGGGCGTCGAACTGGGTGAAGCGCAAGCACGTTTGGCAGTCACCGGCCGCATATCCTTATGCTTTGATCCTGGCCGGCGACGTGCTGTTCGCCGGCGGCGAGGACGAAGTGGCGGCGATTTCGGTGGCTGATGGGAAAATCCTTTGGAAGCATCAGGTCGACGGCAACGCCTACGCCCTGGCCGCGGCCGGCGGGCGGCTGCTGGTGAGCACCGACGAGGGCGCGGTCTATTGCTTCGCGGCGGGCGCGCCGCAGACCAAGCCGCAAGGCGTCGCGTCCGTACATACTCAATCGGCCGTTGCGTCAACTCCGCCAAAAGCCGGCGAGCCGACCAAGAAAGTCACACCGCTGCGGCCCATCGCCCCGCTCAAGGACGATGCCCTGCTCGGCCGCTGGGTCTTTCAGAAACCGCACCTCTCCGGCCAGACCGTCAAGAACCTCGCTGGCGGATTAGCCGCCAACATCTCCGGCAACGTCCGCACGGCAAGAGTCGCCGCCCACGAAGCGCTCGTGCTCGACGGCAAAAGCAGCGTGCTGATTCAGGCCGATCACACCAAGGCCAAGCTGCCGAAGACCGAGATCACGGCCGAAGCCTGGGTCCGTGTCGACCAACCGCTGCCCTGGGGCGGCATCCTCGGCGCCTTCCAAGACAACGGCGATTACGAGCGGGGTTGGCTGCTCGGCTACGTCAACGCCCGCTTCAGCTTTGGCATATCGAGCAAGCAGGGTAACGGAAAACTGACCTACCTGCAGGCTCCGGCCGACTTCGACTCCGGCCGCTGGTATCACGTCGCCGGCAGCTACGACGGCCAGACGATGCGGCTGTATGTCGACGGCAAGGAGGTCGCCACCTCCGGCGATCAGCAGGGCGAGATCAATTACCCACCGAAGGCGTTTTTCGAGATCGGCGCCTATCACGATAACGACGAGAATTTTCGTTTGAAGGGTCAATTGCACGAAGTGCGGCTTTACGGGCGGGCATTGAGCGCCAAGGAAATCACCGCGCACGTCGCCGCCAAGCAACTTTCCGCCCCGCAGATCGAGACCGTGCAGTTGGCCCTCGGACCGTGGCTGCAATTCACCGATCCGCAAACCGCCGTGGTTCGCTGGCAGACCGCCAAGCCGTCGCCGACAATTCTCAATTTTTCCGGAGCCGGACCGACGCAGCTTATCAAAGACGCCCGAGCGAAGACGCAGCACGAGGCAATCATTACGGGACTGCGGCACAATCGCATCGGTTCTTACACGGTCACGCAGGTGGTCGACGGAAAGACGGGAACGACCGTGTCCTTCGAAGTCGATACGTTTTTCAACTACAACGCGCCGCCCGCTCCCGGGCGCCCCGGCGTGTTTCCCGTTGACGCGGCGGCCAAGCGAATCGCTGTCCACGCGATCTACCTGGCGGCAAAGACGAAGGGCGGATTATGCCTTGTGCTGGGAAGCGATGATGGACAGCTTGCCTACCGAATCGCGCAACTCAGCGGGCTGCGGGTGATTGGCTTCGAGACCGACAAGACCAAGGTGGCCGCCTCGCGCGAGGCGCTCCACAAGGCCGGCGTGTACGGATCGCGAGTCAGCATTCATCACGTCGATTCGCTCGATAAGCTGCCGATCGCCGGGCAATGCGCCAATTTGATCGTTTCGCAGCAGATGCTCGCGGGCGGTGATCCGGTCGGAAACGCGGCGGAAGTGATGCGGCTGCTGCGACCCGGGGCGGGCATCGCCGTGTTGGGACAGCCGGAGAAGGCTAAGACAACGGACAAGCTGAAAGCGTGGTTAGGACCGCTTGCCGCCAAGGCCAAACTGTCCAGCGACGCGGCCGGTACATGGGCTCGCCTGAGTCGCCCGCCGCTCACGGGCGCCGGCTCGTGGACGCATCTCTATGGCGAGGCCGACAATTCCGGCTTTGCCGGCGAGACATTGGCCGGGGCCACGAACACGGGCGACCTGGAAATCCAATGGCTGGGCCGGCCCGGCCCGCGTTATCAGGTCGATCGTAACGGCCGCAAGCCGTCGCCCCTGTCGACCGGCGGGCGGCTGTTCATGCAGGGCAATCACCGCATCGTCGCGCTCGACGCCTTCAACGGCGTCGTCCTCTGGTCGCTCGAACTGCCGGAGTTTCACCGCTTCAACATGCCGCGCGATTGCAGTAACTGGTGTGCCGATGAGCAGCACATCTACGCCGCCGTCCGCGACAAGCTGTGGCGGATCGACGTACAGACCGGGCAAGTCTCGAAAATGTTCGACGTGTTGCCCGCCGGTAATAAAGACTGGAAATACGACTGGGGTTATCTGGCCAGCCGCGGCAATAAGATCATCGGCAGCGCCGTCAAGCAGGGCGCCTCGTTCACAAACTTCTGGGGCGGCGGAAACGCCGGCTGGTACGACGCCCAAAGCGGGCCGATTACGCACAAAGTGTGCAGCGACAATCTCTTCGCGCTCGACAAACGCACCGGCAAGGTCATCTGGAGCTACCGGGGCGGCGTGGTGGTTAACTCGACCATCACGGCCGGCTCGGGAAAAATCTACTTCATCGAATCTCGCAATAACAAAGTCCGCGACGGCGACGCGAGGCGCCTGGGATCGGCGGAGTTTTGGCAGGAACAGTTCCTCGTGGCGATTGATGAAAACACCGGCAAAAAACTCTGGGAGCGTTCCATCCAAATCCCCGACACGCCGCTCGTGTCGTATCTGGCCCACGCGAATAACAAGCTCGTGCTCGTCACTTCCGGCGCCAAGAAGTATCGCGTCGACACCTTCGCCGACGCCGACGGCACGCCCGGTTGGAAGACCGAATTCGGCTGGCCCGGCGGCAAGGGCGATCACGGCACGCACATGTCGCGGCCGACGATTGTCGAGAACAGTCTCTACGTGCGTCCCTCGTCGTTCGATCTGAAAACCGGCAAGATGCTCGCCGCCCGCATGCCCGGCGGCGGCTGCGGCACCTACTGCGCCACGACCAATGCCCTGTTTTTCCGCTCCGGCACCATCAACATGTGGAACCGCAAAGGCGGCAAATCCACCACCTGGGACCGGCTGCGTCCCGATTGCTGGCTAAGCATGATTCCCGCCGCCGGCATGTTACTAGCTCCCGAAGGCGGCGGCGGCTGTAGCTGCGGCAATTGGATGGAAACCTCCATCGGCTTCATTCCCATCGCGCTTGACCGGGGAAGATGATAAATCGAATCTCCAGAGCCATAAAGCCGCGACGTTGAGAAAGCGTTGAGAAAGCGTTGAGAAAGGGGACGCAGCTCTTTTCCGAAATGAGCTGCGTCCCCTTTCCCCCCCCCAATCGCCGCAAAACCCGTTCCGCCCAACGTGTCGCCCCGCCAGCACCGCAAACACTGCCGCCACCGCCAGCATCACGAAGATCGGCTTTGGGACACCGAGAACAACCCGCACGTAAGTCACGTGTCGCCAAGACATTAGCACACGCCAGCAACGACCGTTCCGGGAATTGCTGTCGAGCGGACGTGGAGCTTGGCAAGGGCAAGAGGATACCAGAAGTCTGCAAACTGATTGAGATCAGCGAACAGACATATTACTGTTGGCGGCAAAAGTCCACTAGAATCCTTGATCGAGGCAGTTTCGTCGTGTACCATCGAGTTCCATGGACGAAGTCAATCGCATTTTAACCGACATTGACCGTGGCGACCCGCGGGCGGCCAGCCGTTTGCTGCCGCTGGTGTACGACGAATTGAGGCGACTGGCCGGCCAGCGGATGGCACGCGAGTCGCCTGGCCAGACGCTGACCGCCACGGCGCTGGTACACGATGCGTACTTACGGCTGGTGGCACCGGGGAACCGGCAAGAATGGGAGAATCGCGGCCAGTTCTTAGCGGCTGCCGCAGAAGCGATGCGGCGGATTTTGATTGAAAGGGCGCGTAAGAAACAGAGCGTTAAGCATGGCGGCGAGAGAAAACGAATCAACTTGGATGCCGTTACGCTGGGAGTCGAGTCTCCGGCCGATGACATCCTGGCGTTGGACGAGGCACTGCGCGAACTTGAAGGACACGATCGGCAGGCGGCAGACTTGGTGAAGTTGCGTTTTTTCGGAGGTCTAGGCCATCAGGAGGCGGCCCGGGTACTGGGAATCGGCCGCCGCACGGCCGACCGGCATTGGGTCGTGGCCCGAGCTTGGCTGTATGATCGGTTGTCCAATACGAACTGATGGTTCGGCCGCCCCGGTATCCGCGCGCGGGATTGCGACAAGATTCTCGGCAAAAAATGCGTGCATCACGGGTGAGTTTTTCGCGTGATGATATAGGCGGTCCCGCAACCGCCGGCGTCCGGCGTTTTTTCGGGATTCAGCAACACACTATATAGGGCCCCTGTCATGAGTGGTGAATGGGATCCCGAGGCCAACGTGATACTTGCTTCGGCGGTCGAGATCGAGTCTCCCCAGCAGCGAGCGGCTTACCTGGACGAAGCGTGTTCGGGCAATCAAAAGTTGCGTGAACGCGTCGATCGATTGCTCGGTGCTCTTCAGCAAGCCGGCGACTTTCTGGAGAATGCTCCAGAAGTGACCGATATCCTAGGCAATCCATGCGAGACGATGGCCGAAGGCGTCGGTACGCGGATCGGTCCCTACAAGCTTCTGCAGCAGATTGGTGAGGGAGGTTTCGGCGTCGTTTACATGGCGGATCAGACAGAACCAGTCCGTCGTAAGGTGGCGCTTAAGATCATCAAGCCGGGAATGGATACGAAAGAGGTCGTGGCCCGCTTCGAAGCCGAGCGACAGGCTCTCGCGCTGATGGACCATCCTAACATCGCCAAGGTCTTCGACGGTGGAGCGACCAACACGGGTCGGCCGTATTTCGTGATGGAACTCGTCAAAGGTGTTTCCCTGACGGATTACTGCGACGAAAAAAAGCTTGACACTCACAAACGGCTGGAGCTGTTCACGAGCGTCTGCAAAGCGATCCAGCACGCACATCACAAAGGCGTGATTCATCGTGACATTAAGCCGTCCAACGTCATGATTACGCTCCATGACGGCGAACCGGTGCCCAAGGTCATTGACTTCGGAATCTCCAAAGCCATCGCGCAGCAGTTGACCGAAAAGACGATGTTCACGGCATACGGTCAGTTGATCGGGACGCCTCAATACATGAGTCCCGAGCAGGCCGAAATGAGCGGACTGGACATCGACACGCGGAGCGATATCTATTCACTAGGAGTTCTGCTGTACGAATTACTGACGGGCAGTACGCCACTGGAAGCCAAGTCGCTCGGCGGCATAGCGTTTATCGAGTTGCAGCGGTTGATCCGCGAGGTAGAACCGCCCCGACCGTCTACGAAGTTGAGTACCGTGAGCGAGGCGACCGTCTCGATTGCCGCACAACGGGGAACCGATCCCAAGAAACTGGGAGCGCTGATCCGCGGAGAGCTCGACTGTATCGTGATGAAGGCGGTGGAGAAGAACCGCGAGCGGCGTTACGAATCGGCAAGCGCCATGGCAGCCGATGTGCAACGGTTTCTCGCTGGGCTGCCAATCGAAGCGCGTCCGGCGTCCGCCTGGTATCGCTTCAGCAAACTGGCCCAACGGAACAAGGTGGCTTTGGCAACCGCGGCGCTGGTGGGGCTGGCCCTGATTGTTGGCTCGATCGTCAGCACCTGGCAGGCAGTGCGGGCGACGAACGCCGAGACTGCGGCGCGCGAGAACTACGAGAACGAACAGACGGCCCACCGAGCAACGAATCGAGCGGAAAACCAAGCGATAAAAGAACGCGATCGGGCCGTTGCTGCCAGGAATCAGGCGGAACGTTACAGACAGGCCGCTGAAGATGAAAGGGAGGAGAAGCGACGCCAACTCTATTTAGCCGACATGAATCTGGCGCAACAGGCATACGACGCCGGAAATATAGCACGGACAAATGAACTGCTATTTGAATACTGGCCGCAGCCGGGAATGGTGGATGCTGATTTGCGCGACTTCGAATGGTATTACCTCTGGCGGGCCGGACACTTGTATCGTGATCGCATTTTGCCACACGGCTGGCCCATCCGGCGAATGATCGGCTCTGCGGACGGCAAGTTGCTGGTCCACAGTTTTGATAACGGGGCACTGTTCCTCCGTGACGCTGCGGACGGGCGTCTGCTCCATAATCTAGGCGGCCAGGGGGAAGCCTGTTTTTCCCACGATGGAACCCTGGTTGCCATCGGAGCGTCGAGCGGTAAGATCTCGATTCTCAAAACGACTGATGGATCGACGGTGACGACATTCCAGAGTAACCAACCGGCCGGGAGCAATTGGTTGGCGTCCACCCTCTACAATTTATCGGGTCTGGCCGTTGCATTTTCACCGGATGACGAGTATCTCGCCTCAGGAGATCAGGAGGGAAAGATCATTGTCTGGAAACTCAATCAGAACATCGGTGCTGGTCCGAATGTTTCTTTTCGAGAACTTCCCAAGTCTGGCAGCCGTGTGAGAAGTCTGTTCTACACGCCGGACGGAACACTGTTGAGTGGTCTGGAAGACGGTTCCGTGATCCTCTGGGACGTGGAGAATTCAAGGATCTTGGCGACTCGTCGTACTCACAAGCAACTGGTCAGTTGTGTCCGGGCCTCTCGTAATGGCCTGCTCGCATCCGGCAGTGATGACGGCACCGTCCAATTGTGGAACAGCGAACTCGAGTCTCTCGGTGAGTTATCGGCGTTCGGCCCGGTGGTGTCGTTGGCATTTTCTCCAGATGGAAAATATCTGGCAGCAGGAACTTCTAAAACCAACTCGGTCATCGTGTGGTCGATCGACTCATCGCCGCCGACACAAGTCCATACCATTCGAGGACACTCCAGACAGATCCATGGAGTCGCCTTTGGTGAGGATTCAAAGACCCTCTGGACCGCCAGCGAAGACCAATACCTCAAAGTCTGGAATCTTGCCCGTTGCGAACCCGTCCAGACCCTGAATCGAGTCGCTACCAAGTCGAAGGTCTTCTACGCCGCGGACGGCCGCGTGTTATTCCTGAATGACCAGGGTTCGATGCAAGCTTGGAGCATCGCAACCCGTTCGTCCAACGGGCTTCTCGATGCAGATCGAAAATATTTGAAAATTGCGGTCTCCGCCAATGGAAAGGTTGTGACCGGTGTCGCGCGCGATGGCAAGCTGGAAGTCTGGGATCTGAACAACGAAACATTGTTGTCAACCCGTTCGGTCGCGAGTGACAACGTCGATGGAATCGCAGTTGACAGAGACGGCCGGGCCGTTTCCTGGAGTGAAAGCGACCGGACGACTGTTCTCGATCTTCAAACTGGCAGAGAAGCTCTCGTCCCGGTCTCAGGTAAGAAACATATTCTTTCTTCCAACGGCGAACAACTGGTGGTGCAGCGAACGATTCAACGCACAAATCCATTTGTTACGGAAATCTGGGATACGACCGCTGATCCGCCCCGCCGCGCGCACTCACTTGATGGATACGGCCCCGAGAACTGCGCGGCGTTGTCACTCGATGAGAAGCTTTTAGCAATCGGAAGCTGGAACAACCAAATCCGCGTCTATGACTTCGTAACCGGGGAACAGAAACAAACGTTGAAAGGTCACACGGGCCAGGTGCGTTGCGTCGCGTTTTCAACGGACGCGAATCTGCTGGTTTCCGGCGGCACTGACAAGACAGTGAGGATCTGGAGCCCACACACCGGCCGGCTTCGCGCTACGTTGAACGGTCACCAGGGAAGTGTCGAGTCCGTTGCGTTTTCGCCGAGCGGAGATTCGGTTGCCTCAAGCAGCCTGGACGGGACGATCAAGATCTGGGTCATCGCCACTCAAGAGGAGGTCGAAGAAAACCTCGAAGCCCGGATGGATGCGGCGACCTACTACCAATCCCAAATGCAATTTGAGCGGGCGATAGCTGCGGCCACGTACGTGATTCAGCAGGATCCCGATAACGTGGAGGCACTGACGATTCGTTCGCGTTTGAATTTCGCAGCTCGGCGTTGGTCGAACACGGCGGCTGATTATCGCAAACTAGCCGAATTGAACCCGGACGGTCTGGAACTCTGGCTGCAAACAGCATCGTTGTATGTTCAGGCCGGCGACATAGACGGCTACCACCGCTTCTGTCGCGAAATGTTGAACCGGTTTTCGGCTACCGATCAGGCGCTGGAGGCTGAGAAAGTTGCCAAGGCCTGCCTGATTGTGGCGCCCGAAGCCTCTGCGCTGGATGAAGCCATTGCTTTAGCCGACAAAGCGGTCTCTTTGCCGAACTGCCCCGACTGGGGAATTCCCCACGTTACGTTTGTTCGTGGGTTGGCCGATTATCGGATGGAAAACTTCAAAGCGGCACAAAACCGATCTCGGGAAACGCTCGCGCTCCTAGCTGAAAAGAGGAACATTCTGTATGCACAAGCTTCTCTGCTGCTGGCCATGAGCAGTCGACAGTTGGATGAGGATCCTCGCAAGGCTTTTGAAGAGGCCGAAAAGATCCTCAGCAATCAACCCGCCGGACAGGCACTCATCCCGTCTGCCTTGTGGCATGATTGGCTGATCTGTCAATCCCTTCACCATGAAGCGAACGAACTAATTCACGGCAATTCGGCAAAATGAGTTTGCTCTTCGTCAGCATGAAGCAGGAACGTCGGTCCCGGATACTACTCGTAAGATGGGTATTACAGAGCAGACCTTCTATCGGTGGAAGAAGAAGTACGCTGGCCTGGGTGTTGCAGAACTGCGGTGGCTCAAGCAGCTTGAGGAGGAGAACAAGAAGCTCAAGCAGTTGGTCGCTGTCTCGGCCGCATGGCCATCTCGCAAGATTGCCATGATCTGCGCCAGGATCGACTTTCCGAGTCCTGGTTGATTGCCCTTGAATAACGCTGCCGGCTTCGAGCCAATGACCTGGGGAATCAGGGTTTCCGCCTGCTCTGGCCCGGCTCGCGGGCGGCGTCATGCGGAAAAAAAGGGAATCTTCGGTGCAAACTCCCGGCGGATTTCGCGTTGTATATGTGTAGAGCAGTTCGCCACGCAAGAGGACAGCGGAGATTTAGTAGTTTCATTCGATCCCAACCAGGAGCTAGCACAATGCGATCCATGCCACCAAGGGCTCCGATTTTTACCGCACCGCTCACCACAACAACTTGGAGAGGAAAACGAATAATGAAGACGACAAGTTTAGTTGCACTTTTATCATTGGCGCTCTCGTGCGCTTCGTCCGCTCGCGGGGAGACGCTGGAGTGGATCCGACAGTTCGGCACCAGCAGTAACGAAGAGGGTTGGGACGTGTCGGCGGATGGGCTGGGCAATGTCTACTTTTCGGGAAGCACCGAAGGCAGCCTGGAAGGGACCAGCGCCGGCGGTCGCGATGCGTTTATCAGCAAATACGACGACAGCGGCACGCTCCAGTGGACCCGACAACTTGGCACCAGCAGTAGGGACGTTTTCAATGGCGTATCGGCGGATGGGCTGGGGAATGTCTACGTTTCGGGCGAAACCAATGGCAGCCTGGGGGGGACCAACGCCGGCGGAGGTGATGTGTTTATCAGCAAATACGACGACAGCGGCACGCTCGCGTGGACCCGCCAACTCGGCACCAGCGGTACCGACAGGGGCTGGGACGTATCGGCGGATGGTCTGGGGAATGTCTACATTTCGGGCGTCACCGGTGGCAGCCTGGAGGGAACCAGCGCCGGCGCCGACGATGCGTTTGTCAGCAAGTACGACGCTGGAGGTGTGCTCCAGTGGTCCCGACAGCTCGGCACCAGCGAGTGGGACCACAGCCGTGCCGTATCGGCGGATGGGTTGGGGAATGTCTACATCTCGGGCTATACCACTGGTAGCTTGGGGGGTACTCACGCCGGCTGCCGGACTGATGCGTTTATCAATAAGTACGACGCGAGCGGCTCGCTCCGGTACGATCCCGATTCGACGTACGCGGGGCAAGACTCGTTCACCTACCGGGTTTCCGATGGTCAATGCTTCAGCAATGTTGCCAGCGTCGAAATAACGGTTGTACCGTTGCCCCCAAGCCTGAATCCGACGGCTATCGATGATACAGCTTCTGTCGGAGAGGATGGGCTTCTCACGGTTACACTATCCAAATCCATCGTCAACAACGATATTCCTTCCCCTTCAGATGTTGGAATATT
>JADFKK010000443.1 GCA_022564995.1 Planctomycetota bacterium
GCATCCGATCAGGGTTGCTTTACTTTGGCGGTAGGACGACAGGGCATCGCGAATCGATTGATTCCAGCGGTCGGGTACGATTGGCAGGCGTCGATTCCTTCGGGATGCCCAAACGGCGAGCAACATGACGCCCGTTACCGCGACTAACAGCAGCAGAACTGATCCGGCGATGGTTTGGACGATCGCATTGCTCGGATCTTGGAGCAATGACCACGCAGCGGCGATCATGCCGAGTAACAGCAGGCTGTAGAGGCCGATCACACGATCGACCAGGACGGTCGAGAGGGCTCGCAGGCGGCCGCTCGTCCGATTCTTTACGACGAGATAGGCCTTCGCTACGTCGCCGCCGGTTGAACCGGGGAGGAAGAGCGTGGCGAAATAGGCCACCCAAGTGAGTCGTATTGCTTTGCCCATTGAAACGGAGAGTTTTTGCGAACGCAACAGAAACCACCAGCGAAGCGCCGGCAGGAACATCGCGAGTGGAACCAGTAGACACACGGCGAGGAGCTGCCAGGACAGCGTGAGCCCTAACAACCGCGCTGCATCAATGCGACCGCTCCAAAAAAGCCACACGAGAATGATCCCAGCCAGACTCAGTTTCGCGACGAAGCCAACAACAGATCGTGGGCCGATCCGCGGGCGGGTGGCTGGATCGCTGCCTCTGGGCACCTCCACCGGAGTTGACGCGCTGGGCGGCGAGTCATTCGGGAGAGTTGCGATCGCTGGGGTCTCTTCAGCCGTTTGCAATGTCAATTCAAAAGGAGGAGGCTGTCATGATGATTGACGACGCTGTCTGCCGAAAATGGAACGCCCAAGCTCGGCGCGGACTCCGTCCCCGTGGGTTGCCGGGGCACCCTTTTCCGTTCGGAAATCTGGGGTTGTTGTTCCACGGCAGGTCCGTTGCTGTGGGGCCTTTCGGCTGCCAATGGGCAGATGAAAGGCTTGAAAATGATGGATTATCGCTTCGTCGCCTGATGTGGCCAGGGAGCGATGGTAGTCAGTAATTGTAGCTCGCGATTCGTTGTTGGCTCTGGAATCTGGGTGGTAGTAAGACGTTAGGCTGCGAGAAGCAGCGGCTGGGGTCTGTTTATGCGGAAACTTCGGCGGTTGATGGTAATGACGAAACTTCCGCCTGCTGGATGACGTCGCATAATCGGCCGAATCGGAATTTACCCAACAGTGCGTCGAGCTTGCGCTCGGTCGACGACAGATTGACGTGGTGGCGAAAGCGCGCCATGCGGGAGCCGACGCCGAGGCGGGGTTGTTCGGGATCGACTTCCCAGGGATGGACGTAGAACATGAATGCTTCTTGCCGGGTGCGATTGAGGCGGTTCAAACAGTACCGCGTCAACGCGAATGGATATAGGCGGAAGTATCCGCCGCCGGAGACGGGCAGGTTGAATCCGGCGAAGCGGGCCACCGAGGGCGGAAACTCCCACAGTTGTCCGGCTTTGGTCTGAAGCGTGTGAACGCTCGTCTTGGCGCCAGGAATCCCGTAGCGATCGTGATGGATCGGGAATATGCTGGAGTCGACGCAAAACCCTTCTTCGCTCAGGATGTCTAACGCCCACAATGATCGTTTGGTGATCGAGAAGCTGGGGGCACGGTAGGCGGTCACCGATGCGCCGATCAGGTCTTCCAGGACGTCGCGCGATCGCCGCAGGTCATCTCGAAACTCCTCGGGCGAGAGGTCATAGACCAAGCGGTGCCAGAAGCTGTGCGAGCCGACTTCGTGGCCGGCATGATGAATTTCGCGAACCAGATCGGGATATCGGTCGGCCACCCAACCTAGAACGAAAAACGTGGCCTGCACGTCGTGTCGATTCAGGAGGCGTAGAATACGCTGTGTGTTGTCGACCACACGACTCGCGTACTGGTCCCACTGACTGCGGGCGACGTGTTTCTCGAACGCCGATACTTGAAAGTAGTCTTCGACGTCGACGGTAAAGGCGTTGATTGGGCTCATGGCGTGCTGTCGACGTGCGCTGCCGAGCTGACCTTCTGGCAGTCGCGACTGGTCGATGTCGGCTTGGTGTGGCCGTTCGACTCGGCGCTGCCATTGGAGCCGGGTTGGCCTTCGGCGGTTGAGACGATCGTGTTGGGAGTGCGGCACTCATGCTGTTGCTGACCGCTCGTGCTGTCTTCCTCGATCTCCGGCGTTCGTTCGAGCCGCATGACTCTCATGGCCAGGGCGCCCGGCAGGCCAATCATGCGCAGTAACGTGCAGGCAAACATGCGAACGTCCAACAACAGATTGGCCGTATCGATGTATTCCAAATCGAGCACAAGCTTGCGCCGCACGCTGTTCATGTCGCTGTCCGGCGGTAAGTTGATTTGGGCAAGACCCGTGATGCCCGGAAGCACGGCGAGCCGGTCGAGAAAACCTGGAATCTCCTTCGCCAGAACGTGCGTGAATTCGGGTCGTTCGGGGCGGGGACCGAACAGATTCATTTCGCCCATGACCACGTTCCATAACTGCGGAAGCTCGTCGAGGTGGAGCTTGCGGAGCACACGTCCGAGGCGCGTGATTCGGGGGTCGTTTTCCAGAGTCCAGGCGGGGCCCGTCATCGCCTCGGCATCGATCCGCATCGATCGGATCTTGTACATGTGAAAGGTTCGACCATTCTTGCCGACACGGATCTGACGGTAGATCGCGGGACCGCGTGACGTGAGCCGGACCAGCAGAATGATGCAGGCCACGAGCGGCACGCCGGGAATCAGCAAAACGGCCGCGACAAGCCGACAAATCGCCGCCTGCCAGCGGAAATATGGCGCGGGACTGATTCGCTCTTCGGCCGAGTCGACCGCTTGGGTCGACTCAGCGAAGAGATTGGCTGTGATTTCGTCAAGATTCGCCGGAGACATTGGGAGGATCCTCAAGTTGTGGGTCGCGATGTGTCACATTGCTGAGAAATCAATTGGGCGTTTCGTCGAACAAGATGGGATTGGCAACGGGAAGAAACGCTTCCAGAAAACGTTGGCAAGCATCTTTCGTGTCTGAGTCGGAGCCCGGCAGAGTATGGCTGGCAAGTTGGATTTTGTAGAGCATGGGCTGACCGGCATAGGCGAAGCGCGCGCTTTTCGGAGCCGCCCAGGTGTCTCCAGTCGTCCATGCGTAATACGTGCGAAGACGCGTGGCGGCGAGATCCTTGGCTTCAAACGTCATCGCCCAAAATTCGTGCTCCTGATCGTCGGAGTCGAGAATCGTCACGTGCTCCGGGTCGACGAGCGTCTTGAAGGCTCGGCTGGAATAGCAAATCTCCGGCGTGTGAACGGCCGTCGGACCGGATGGTCCAAGGATGATGGCTACCGAAATCGTTTCCAGGGGGTTTTTCGTGTTGACGTACTTGTGGTGAACGTGTCCCACACATTGCAGGATTTCTTGGACGTCCGGGTCGAACGGCTCGACCGACTGCAATTGCCAATCGCCGAAATGATCCGGCAGATCAAGCATGCGCGCCGCGGCCGCCTGCACGTCCGGCGAGGGGCCCCA
>JADFKK010000444.1 GCA_022564995.1 Planctomycetota bacterium
AGCCGCGGAGCGGCGACAGGGCGTAGCGCCGCGCGGGGTGTCGCCCCTCCGGGGCTTTCATTTCATCGCCGGCACGATCCCTGGGGCTCGCGCCCCAGGCTATTAACTGCCGTCCCTCCGGGACTAAGAAACGCGCATCTTCGATCGCCTTGACCTGCTCGCGAATATGCAGCGATTCCGGATGCGCATCCAATAGCTCGCGACAGGCAGGCAGCAACCCGCCCGCTCCATTTCGATCATCCGCCATCACTGCCTCCACCAATCGGGGTGACGGAGATTTCTCCGGAGATCAGTTTCGGCAGGAGTGCGTCGCGAACCGATGAGAGAACGCGCGATTCAAAGACGTTAGCCGCCAAAAGAGCGATTGAAGGTGCGACGAGCTGTGAAAAGGCACGTGCAATTTCATCTGGAGGAATCGCCACGGCGTACGAACTCATGTCTTTCCAGTTGGTTCGTGGCATCTTGGTGCCGGTACTTGCTGCGCTCGTGTATGCGACAAATGCTGCACTGCTAATATGAAAAAGCACGAACCCGGTCCAGCCGTCACTGGCCGGAGCAACGACGACTACGTCGGTGCTACACACGCCGTCAATTGGGGCGACGCATACTTTGTGGAAATACGGTCGCAGCTTTCCGAACAGGAATTCTCCTTTCCGGAAATAGTGCTTGTTGCTGGTCACGCTACTCGCGTCGCCCCACTCGGGAAGCCAGATCGCTTGACGTGGAATGTGCTCAAGGCCGACATAGTTTGTCGTTGAATCCAATTCTTCTGGCCGCGCGGTGCGGCGTGGATGTTCCATGACATTTCCAAGAGGCCCAATGGACCACCCTTCCGGAATTTCGCCGAGTTCGGAATTGACGAAAGAGTTGGGGAGATCGTCGAAGACGTGTTGGGCCATGCCGGGGAAGCAGGCGGCGCCGGCGGCTTTCGCTTTGACTGGCTCGAAGTCGATAAACCACGCCTTGAAAATCGCCCGAGCCATCCCCTCCAGCGTCGCATTCATCCGACGGTTCAACTCAATCTTGTCGTCAAGACCACTGAGAATCGCGCCGAGGGCTTTCTGTTGATCGATCGGTGGCAACGTGATTTCCAAGCGTCGCTGATCCGTCAGGCTAAGATACGGGGCCATGTCCGTTGACGCCTTCATTCCAGCCAACTGAATAGCGAATTCGCGTCCGCGCGACCAATATCGCAGAAACCCGCTCTCGATTCGGTTGGGGTCGGCACTTCGCCAATAGCTTAGATGCGGCGAATAGACAAACGGCGGCATTTCATCGGTTACAAACGATGTGCGACCAGTGCTGTTGCCTTTTGTAGTGACAATCGTGTCACCTGGTCTCGCCATTTTGTGTCGAACTTTGTCTGTGAGTTCGGAGCGGAAGTGCTCGACGCCGTCAAAATCGATGTGTGAATCGGTGACATGTCCGGCTCGCAGAAAGATTGGGCCGCTTCCGCCAAGTTCATCGTTCTTGGCTCGGTAACCATCGCCGATTTCGAGAACGGCGTCGTCAATGAGCTGCTGGAAGGTGAACGTCGGGTAACCGTTATCCGCCATAACCGAGCCCCTTCAAATTGGACCGGATGGCGGCTTCCAGCTTGGCCGATGCAGCGAACTGCTCGTTTAGCGTCGTCACCAGCCGTTCCATTTTCTCGTCAAACGGCTCACCGTCGTCCTCCAATTCCGCCGCCCCGACGTAGCGGCCAGGCGTCAGCACGAAACCGTGCTTTTCGATATCCGCCAGCGTGGCCGACTTGCAGAAGCCCGGCACGTCTTCGTAGGCGTCGCAGCCCTGCTCGCCCCGCCATGCGTGGAAGGTGCCGGCGATGCGGCCGACATCGGACTCCGGCGGTGGAATCGCCACGTTCGATTCGGCGCCGGAAAGCACACGGAGAGAGCGGGTTTCCATCTGGCCCATTTCCCGGGCGTCGATGAACAAGGTTTCGCCGCGACGATCGCGACCGCCGCCCTGGAGGTTCTTGCCGGTCTTGTCGCGGCTGATGAACCACAGACAGACCGGAATCCCCGTGGTCAGGAACAACTGGGTGGGCATGGCCACGATGCAATCAATCACATCGGCCTCGATGATCGCCCGGCGTATGTCGCCCTCGCCGGACGTGCTCGATGAGAGCGAGCCGTTGGCCATGACGAAGCCGGCCACGCCGCCGCCGCGACCGTTGGGCGGGGCCCAGGTGATGGATGAAATGCGAAATCCAGGCGTAGTTGGCGTTGCCGACCGGCGGCGTGGGCCTCGGCAAATCGCTCTGACTGGACGAACATCCCGCCCGAGCCACAGCAAGGGTCGTAGACGCGGCCATCGAACGGCTCGATCATCTCGACCAGCAGACGCACCACGCGCTGCGGCGTGAAGAATTCGCCGCCCAGCTTGCCTTCGGCCGCGGCAAATTTGCCCAGGAAGTATTCGTAAACGCGACCCAGCACGTCCTTGGCCCGGGCCTGCTCGCTGCCCAGGGCGATGCCGGCAATCAGGTCGATCAGCCCGCCCAGTCGTTCGGGCGGAATCCCCCGGCGGGCATAATCTCGCGGGAGCTTGCCCTTGAGCTTGGGGTTGTCGCGTTCGATCGCGTACATCACGTCGTCGATCAGCTTGCCGATTTCCGGCCGCTTGGCCTGATTCTGAATGTTCGCCCAGCGCGCGTCGAACGGAACCCAAAACACGCTTTCCGCCGTGTACTCGTCGCGGTCTTCGAGCTGGCGTTCTAGTGCGGCACCGTCCAAGCCCTCTGCTTCCAACTCCGCCCTGAGCGTTTCATGCCGGGCGTTAAAGGCATCGGAGATGTACTTGAGGAAGATCAGCCCCAGGACGGAATGCGGAAGGGGGAATTCGGGACGATGAATTACCGGCGGCTAGCGCCTTGCCGCTCACGGGCCGGCGCGACCGACGGTCGCGGCTTTATGGTGGCGAGGAATAAAAAACCCCCCGTCGATCAAATCTCGATCGACGGGGGGGTGTAAAATTCCGGCAATACCTACTTTCGCACTTGCAGTACTATCATCGGCTCTGAAAGCTTGACGGCCGTGTTCGATATGGGAACGGGTATTTCCTTTCAGATATGGTCACCGGAAAAAAGACCGCGCGGCTGCTTGATGCCGCGCGGGCTTGGTGGTTTTTGCAGAAGCGACAGGGCGGGGCTTTGCCTGTTGGGGCATTGCTCCGTCCGCTCTCACACGGATTCAATCTCTCACTCACAGTTTTAAGATTACTGTTGAGAGAGCTGAATTTATGTGGTCAAGCTTTCGTCCATTAGTACCGGTCAGCTGAACGCATTACTGCGCTTACACATCCGGCCTATCAACCTGGTAGTCTTCCAGGGGACTCTCGCACTTGTCGTGCTTACGAAACCTGATCTTGGAGAGGGCTTCACGCTTATATGCTTTCAGCGTTTATCCTTTCCGAAGTTAGCTATCCAGCCGTGCCGCTGGCGCGACAACTGGAACACCAGAGCTTCGTCCTT
>JADFKK010000011.1 GCA_022564995.1 Planctomycetota bacterium
GCCCGTCTTCGCAAGGAATCACATCGCTGACCATCATCAACTGTGGATCGAGCACGACCAGAGCCTGTCCGGGCAACGGGGCGCCGTTGATTTCTCGCAACTCACCGATTCGTCGGTCCGTGCGGCGCAGGTGGTTGCCGTCGAGAATCTTGGCCCGATATCCCGGCAACAACTCGCGTCTTGGACTGCCCATTTTCTCGATGATCGCCCTCATTCGCTTGGCCGTTTCCTGCACCATGGCCCGAGAGACGGCCGGTTCGATTCCGCTCAGCTTGTCGTAAATCGATTTGACCGTCTTGCCGATTTCGTCCTTTTGGGCTCGATAGGCGGCGTTGACCGACGGACGGATTTGGCACACAACCGCGGCCATGATGTCGGCGACCGTGGAAAAAAGCAGCTCGCCACTTCGTTGCTGCTTGGCGGACTTCTCGAATATCGCGTCCAACCGCTCGGCCGCAAACACGTTTTCCAAGGCTGCTCGTACCATCACACACACCGGAGCTTCCTTTTCAAATCGTTCAACAAGGTCTCGCAACACCATCGTATCACCTCCTTGAAATGCGTTAACTTCAAGTACAGTGACACGTTACCACTCAACAACAACAGCCAGCAAGATCGCTGGCAATGCTAGCTACAAAAGGCTGGGACTAGGGACTAGGGAATCCTTGCTTCTGACTTGTCCAGTCCCCAATCCCCAATCCCCAATCCCCAGTCCCCAGTCCCCAGTCCCCAGTCCCCAGTCCCCAGTCCCCAGTCCCCAGTCCCCAATCCCCAGCCTCCAGCCCCCTGTTTTCTGGAAAACGATCGATCCGGACACGTTTTCTATCCTTGAAAGGAGCCTGAATTCTTGCGAATTCAGCTACCCGTTGGGAAGCATTTTTCAGTTTACCAACTCGCGCCGCCGCCGCCACCGCCAAAGCCGCCGCCGCCGCCGAACGATCCACCGCCGAACGAACCACCGCCGAAAGACCCGCCGCCCCAGCCGGAAGCGCCGCCCCAGAGGATCATCGACCCAGCGAATCCGCGCCGGTAGCCTCGGCCGCCACGGTTCATCCGGCGGCCAAAGAACGACGCGATGACAAACAGAATCACGACCAAGATCACGAAATATCTCAGCGGACCGCTGCGCCGTGGCTGGAAACGCTTGCCATCGCTGCCCTCCAGCGTGACCCCGGCATCCGCCGCGATTTCGGCTGCAACGGCGCCCGTTAACTTCCGAATGCCCGCCGAGTATTGTTTCTGCTTGAAGTATTGCTGTGAGACCTCGCGGGTAAGCGTGCCGCACCAGGAGTCGGGCAGCACGCCCTCCAGGCCGTAACCGGAATGAATCCGCACGTGGCGATCTTCAACCGCGAGCGTGATCAGCACACCGTTTTCTTTTTCCTTCTGGCCAAGTTTCCACAATTCGGCGTGGCGCTGAGTGAATTCAAAGATCCCCTCGCCCTCGGTGGTGCTTACGGTGAGCACCTTCACCTGGGCGCCGGTCTGTTTCTCTAATTCCTTGAGCAGCTTTTCGAGCGACTCGGTGGTCTCGGGATCGATGACGCCGGCACGGTCGACGACCCTCGAGCCGGTTTGCTGGACGGTGACCTCGGCGCGCGCGACCAGCGCCGCGGTGAACGCGACAAAACAGATCACGATCGCCAGCGGCAGCCTACCACGCATCGGCCCGATCCCGGAGCAATTCCAGGTCCTTATACAAGGCCACAAACTGCGGCCAGCCATGCTCGGTCGAGGCGTCGAGCACTTCGCGGATGCCGTGCAGCGAAACGTCGAGCGCCGCCTCAACCCGACCGACGACGTCGCTGGCGCCGCTGGCATCGCGCTGGCCGTGCAGCCAGAGCAGCCCGCGCATCGTGCGGACCAGGCCCTCGCCGGCCGTTTCTTCGAGCGTGCCGAGCGATCGATCTCGGCCGCCCGCCGAGAGCAGCCCCTGACGCATCGCGATCAACAACGTCTTCAACTCTCGCTCGCAGGCCAGGCGGACGTGCTGATCCTCCAGCTTCAACTCGGCAAAGTAATCTTCACCCAATACGGTGATGTGCTGCTCGTGAATCTCGATCAACTCCAGCGGAAATGTGTCGAGCGAGTCCTCGATATAACCGGGTGTCATCACGATCGGCGCGGCGATATTCTGCCGCCCCAGCCGCGGGCCATCGTGGGCCAACTCCCGCAGCATCGATAAATCGACCTCTCCCAGCACCATAACGCTCAGCACCCGATCGCGCGGCGACTCAAACCGGCCGGAGGCAATCGAGCCGTAAAACGTCAGC
The DNA here is from genome assembly GCA_022564995.1 of Planctomycetota bacterium. Classification (GTDB taxonomy): domain Bacteria; phylum Planctomycetota; class Planctomycetia; order Pirellulales; family JADFKK01; genus JADFKK01. The sequence continues at coordinate 2,274 of JADFKK010000011.1, forward strand.
CCGCGGAGGTTTTCGCCGGCCAAATCCCCCAACCGCTCGGCGTATCCGCTCAGCGCATCGCGCATCGCATAAGGAATCTCGTCGAGGGCTTTCAATTCGCTCACCATGGCCGTGGACTCTCGCAGGCATGTTCTAATTCACATTTGCCCATTATTCGGCAATCGCGCCATTCGGCAACACCAGTTCGCCCACTCCGACAAATACAGGCACGCCGCCGCAAGTGAGCGGCACGGCGCTAGCCGCCGGTGAGTCTGTGTTACGTCTTCCCGCACAAAACCCGCGGCTAGCGCCTGGCGGCTCACGATGACCGCGGCCAAAATACGCGGCACAGGATCGGTGCCACCCGATCAATGGCGAGCCCCCTGATTCTCGACGGCGAAAAGATGGGTGGCCCCTTCCATTAATAAACGCAAAAAATCTGGCAGAGGTGCCGTCGCTGGCGTGCCCATTCTAGGGTGCCGATTCGTCATCTTCGGATGATTCGTCAACGGGCGTAGGCATCATGCTAAAGAACGCATCGCAGCGGGCAACCACGTCATCTAAAGAATCAGTGCGGAAGACTTCACGGCCGAGTTGTTCGCATCCTTCCGCAACGCAACAAATGGCGGTTTGCTCCCAGACCGACTTGCACGGCCAACTCTTAACAACGGTCGCAAATACGGACGTGCAACGGTGTTTCCGCAGTCGCCCTGGAACGCTTGTGGCAAAGCCTACCTTGAAACGTCCGGGGTCAAAGTCCGGTTCAAGTTGCAACAGATAGAAGAACCCGTAGTCCGTGCCGGATAGTCCTTCAACGCCTTCGTTTCCATTTGCTTCGGCTTGTGAATTTGAAAGAGTCCTTGCCAACTCATCGGTAATTTGCCGCAATTCCGTTTGGGTGACGTGGGACGCAAGCTGATTCCCCTTCGACGAGTCCCTTAGCTTTTGTCCCGTGATGCCAAGCCGCTTCATCACTTTGAACACAACCGACTTTTGCCGTCCAATCTGGTTGGCAAAGTCAATTACGGAAACCAGTTCTTTATCCATTTCATGCCTCAACTGTCAGGCTGGATGATCCGCAATGAACCGCCCCACGAATTTGTAGGCGTCTTCAACGTCGGGGACTTTCACACCCGCCCCTTGCCCATGAGCCACGTCATTCCGCAAGTCCCCGATGGATTGAATCCGCCGCCACGTCGGTTTGTCGTACACCGTCCCTTGATGACACGCATCGTTGTATTTTGATATGCTCCCGTGTCCGTTCCAAGTCAACCCATTCTTTGTGCAAAGCTTTTGCAAATGATCTTCCAACACACCGCCAATCAACACCATCGCGGCGACGTGATACTTGGAATCAAGCAAGTCTTTCGCTTGCTCCAAAAAGTCATCATGGACGTGTGCCCGAATCCGGGTTTCAAGGCTTTCAAGATGCCCGTTATCCACCGCATCGCGTAGGGCTACGATTGAACCGACGACCGCAGGAAGGAACGTCACATTGTAGCCGGGGCTAGAAATCGACTTACTGGCTTTCAACTCGGGCAGATGCTTGAAGAACTGGCTTTCTTCTCCGGCAATCCGGTCAATGGCAGCGGTCGCTTTCGTTGTGAAAGCCCGAAAGTCTTGTTCGGGAATGTCAGAATACGTTGCCCCCATGCTATCCACGGTGGCTTGGTACGAATTGACTAACTTGGTTCCCTCGTCAATCAACCCATCAAGACGCGTCAGGATGTCACTCTTGATCGTCATGGCGATTGTCCTCAGTCGTCAGCCACGTTCGGCCGCCGTTTCTTCGTCGATGATTTCAACGGACGTAAGTTTACCCATATCCACCAACCCAGCGAGCATATCAACTTTGTCATCAACGCTCAGAGACGCAGTGCGGATTTGCTTTTTTGAGAAACCGGCCTTCCGAGCCACGTCAATGAAGCGATCAACGGTTTCTATTCGCACTTGAATCATCTCGATTTCAGACCTGTCGTTCTCGATTTTCAATTTCCGAGCGACCTGATTGCGGTGCTCACTATTGAGACGCATTTCTATCACACTGAGAATGAAGTCTTTGATATGGCCAATGATTTCGCCGACCCCGGCGATGTCTGTAATGCCTGGTGATGAATAGTTGATTCGTGCGACATCGACAGGGCCTTCCAAGTGACTGGCAAATCCAAACTCTTCCATTTCAGGACTGTCTAGCGTCTCACGCACTCTACTCATAGTAGTCGAAATCGACTCAAGCGTTGCATCGGTTTCATGCCAGTTAGGAAACGAAAACCGCAGGAAAATATCTGCCTCCATCGGATCCAAATCCATCATATCCATCAGCCTATGAAGATGCCTGCTGCGGGGCCTGCCTTGCTCAGTTCGCGATAACCAACGACAGTAGGTGTGGAAATCATACAATTGCTGTATGGCTTGAAGTGCATCGGCAAATTCGTTGACCGTCCATTTCCCGTCAATGTTGAGTCGCATCAAGTCGGCCATCAGTGTCCCCCCTCAAAGATGTTGTGTCGTTCCAGTTCTTTCCTTCCGTGACAAATAGGAAATCCTTTTCTAAGATGAATCTGTGTAGCTCAGCCTCGCTCCAGGCCAGTCTTCCCGGGTGGATATTACTCTAGCAGCGGGGACTGCCTATCGCAACCATATTCTACCCTTGCCCGCATCCATCATCCCCAAAGAAATGGCGGAAAACTGCTGTTAGGCAGTTTGCTACAATCACCCGTGGGACGAATGGGCGTCGAGCAACTGGTGATTCAAGCCAGGTATCGACCGCTCACGACTGGCGGGTAGGGAGCGATAAACAATGAAGGACTGGGAACGAATTCGACACGAGCGAACGGACCTAACGGACTACGTGATTCACTTCACGAAGCCACGCAACGGATTCTACGCAAACGGAAACTATCAACCATACACGCCCGCAGTTCGCGCGATTGGGGCCATCCATCAATCGATGGCCCCATTCATGCTTATGCCTCCATCGTCCAATCCAGAGCGACGGATTGCAAGGACACGGAGAGGGCCAAACAGACGAAGTTTTCCCGACACTCGGCCAAAAGACAACATCAACCGCCGGAAAAGGCCAATTGAAGAGAGAATTGGGGCCACCCAAGCGTTGTTCCGTGAGGTCAACTGGGCGACCATTGGATGGATGGCACCAATCGCACGCCGGGTATCTCCCGCGAACCGTGATGGGCAGGCCCGTGACGCGGTGGTACAATGGCCTGCGTTTATTGAGCCGTGGCGGCCGCCGGCTCTCGGTGGCTGTCTGGGAACAAGTAAGTATCGTTGCACGCGGAGGAGGTCACCGATGAAGTCTTCGTCGTCATGCCCAGCCAGGGGCTTGTTCAGCGCTGGAGCCTGAAGACGTTCCGACGCGAGAAGACCGTCCCGCTCCGCGAAAACTTGCACGTCAACAAGATCGTCATGGGATCGGATGCGACACGCTGCGTGCTGCTGTGGGCAAAGACAACGGGCGTCTTCTACGATCTGAAAACGATGAAGCCGATGACGATCAAAGGCCCGATGCTTGCTGGACACAAAAAGTGGGGGCTGAATCTGACCGTCTCGGCCGACGGCTTGTCGTATTTGGGCTGGGTCAACGCCGACTCGAGAGGCGGGCAGCACACGTTGATGCGGCTGTCCGGAAAAACCACGACCATCTCCACGGGCGAGGCCGGCATCCGCGGCAGCCCGCAGTTCCAGCCCAATTACGACGGCAGCATGATCGTGTCGAACCAGGGCGCCGTTTATGCGGGCGACTTGAAGAGGATACCGGCAGCGGTTCCGCGGTGTTTTTCGATCGGGAAACCGGCCAGGAACTCAAGGACCAACTCAAGCTCGACGCCAGTGAATTCGAGCAGGAAAAAATCAACAGCATTCGCTTCTCGCCCGATGGTCGAAACCTGATCTTCTCCACCACGGTCAAGGAGGTTCGTTACCTGCATCGGGTCGCGCTGAACTTGTCCGATTGAAGATCACTCCCGCCGCGCCTCTGGTGACCGCGTCCTTGTCGCCTCGCACGAAAATTGAAGCGGGCGAGCGAGTCACGGTGATCGGCAATCCGGGCCTGGGACAGACGGTTCTGAACCACACGATGACCGAGGGAATTGTCAGCAACCCTCGCCGCACCATTCGCGGCGGAACGTACATACAAACCTCGGCGGCCGTCAATCCCGGCTCGAGCGGCGGCCCCATGTTTGACGTGCCGCTGGAACAACTAAGCGTCGCCGACCGCAAGTTCGTTCGCGAATTGAGCAAGTAGCAGTGCGTACAATTGGACAGTGCGGTTCCGTTCTTTCGGTCGCATTCGGGTCTCTACGATCACCGCGATATCACCCCGGTGCCTCAGGCCCACGGTTCTAAGAAGAAAACCCACGTCCACGAGGTAGGACATCTGCTGGGGCTTCCCCATGTCGGCGTGGACGGACCGATCGGGATCGGCTGGGCAAAGTGTCTCATCAACGTCGCAGTCGGTGGATCGACGAATGACAGCGTGTGTTACGGAGCAAGTCCCGAAGAGAAAAGAGACATCATGGGTTCCGGCAGCATCATCCGAGCGTGGCATGCCGCGCCGTGGCAAGAGGCGATCGGGAAATTCTCCGGCCTGGCGAAGAACATGTGGAGGGCGGAAACCCGCCGACACTACCCCCGCTCGCTCGCTTTGAGCGGCAAGGCGCTAGCCGCCGGTGAATAGATGTTGCGTTTTCCTGCACAAAACCCGCGGCTAGCGCCTTGCGGCTCACTCAGACCGTGGCCAATTCGATAGCGCCCCGCGGCTGTTGAATAATCCGGAATAGGGCTGCAGTATGGTGGCGTGCGATGTTCTTCCTACGCGCTTGTGCGGAAGGGCCGACGCGCGGCGTACGACTGGAGTTGTTGCAGAAGCGATTGCTCCAGTGACTTGTTGCCGGCTGTGCGGGCCAGGGCCAGGGCCTCGTTTGCCGTGGCGAGGGCCTGCGGGAAATTGCCGGCTTCGGCGTGGGCCGCGGCCAAGGTTGCCAGGACAGTTGGCTGGCGGCGGTTGGTGATGGAGACGGCTCGCGCGGCGAGGCGCACCGCCTGCTGTCCTTGTCGCACTTCTTTGTCGGGCGAGGTGGCCAACAGCCAGGCCAGGTTGTTTAGCGCGCTCGGTTGGTTGGGGTCGATGCGAAGGACTTCCTGGAATTGAGCAACGGCCAGGCGATCCGCGCCGCGCTTCATTAGCTCGGTGCCACGCTTCGTGAGCAGCCGGACAAATTCCGGCTCGCCTGAGAGCCACCGCTTGTTTTGCTCGACGTAGGCAATCGCTTCGGCGACGTATCCGTTGTCGAATAAATCCCAGGCAAGCGGTCCGATCTTGTGGGGCTCGGGCGGAGCGAACCAGCGCCCGGCGAACCGCGTTGCCGGCTGCGGTTGGTCGAGCCGACGTACGTCGCCCAGCAGTCGATCGATCTCCAGCGCGCCGCGATAAACCGCGGCGATGCGCCCCTGTCGATCGATCAGAAAGCTCGTCGGCACCGGCAACTCGGCCGGTTTCTCGAACAGGGTGGTATGCACGAGATGCAGCTTGTCGACGAGCGATTTCGAGGCCCTCGCAGCAACGAAGGGAAAGGCGACACTTTCGATGATCTTTCGGGCGGCGTTCGGATCGACCGGCTTGCCGTCGAGACCGTCAACCGTGAGGGCGATAATCTCCAGGCCGACAGCCCGTAGCCGCTGCTCATTTCGGGCTATTTCCGTAAGTTCCGCCACACAAGGCCGGCACCAACTCGCCCAGAGATTCAGCAGCACAGGCTGCCCCGCATGATCTCGCAGCCGCGATTTCTCGCCGGCCAGCGTCTTCCACTCCAGCGTCGGCAAAGGCATCGACAATTGCAGCATCACCAAGGCGTTTCCACCAGCGCCCGTTGTGACCTGCGGCTGCCGCGGATCGGAAGATGTCTTCGTTGTCGCTTCCGTCGTTGTCGCTTCCGTCGGTGGCGGCATCCACCCCAGGGTGGCAATTCTCCGGCCAGCGGCTACTTTCGCGATCCCTGTCGCGAAATCATCGCCCTCAGCGACTGCCAGCCGGATAGCTCTTATGGGGTGAGAGTCGGCCGTTTGACACGCTGCAACGGGACGCGGCCGGTGGAGAGCGTTGTGCCGTGGTGTTTCGCCCGATGTTCGACGGCCCGCAGCCAGCGGCGGGTGGAACGGGAGAGGTTGACCCGCCGATTGACGACCAGTCCGGTGACTTGCTGGCGCTGATGACGGCGGCGGGCCTGAAACTTGCGGTGGTGTGGGCGATAGCCTTCTTCCTCCAGGATGAGACGTGCCGCGCAGCGCACGCGGCCGACCGAGTCGCGGTCGTCTTCGGCGAACGAAAACGTCAGATCGTCGGCGTAACGCGTATAGGTCGCGCCGTGACGCGCGGCCAGACCGGCCAGCCGGGCATCGAGTCGGTAGTTGACCAGATTGCTTAATCGAGGACTGGTCGGGGCGCCTTGCGGAAGAGCGCCCTGCCAGGTGCAGAGCTTGACCAGCAGCTTGGCGGCCGGACGGTTCCAGCCGATCGCGCGAAAATAGTCTTGCACTCACCCCAAGACAGCGAGGCGATCTTACGCGATGCTGGGCGGGTTGGTCAATTGGCTTGCATTGGAATTGTTCCCAAGGAGTCGCCGGAGAATAACTTGCCGGATTGGGTGGCTGGTGGCAGAGGCGCGCGCCGCCATCGGCCCGGGGCCGCTTGGGCGATAAACGGTGTAAGCAGTGCAATCTACCTGCCCGTTCAATCCTCTCCCGGAAAAAACAGATCGTCATCCGCAATATCCGGCACCCCGATAACCAGCACTCTCATGCGGCCCTTTGCCCCGTGGACGACTCCGGGGGGAATGTGAACGATGGAACCTTGGCGGACGGGGTGGTCAACACCGTCGAGCCGCACGCTGCCCTGGCCTTCGAGGACGTAATACAGTTCGGTGCCGCGGCGGTGAAAATGTTCCTTCGCGCCGTCGATGTCGACGACGTGTGCCCAAGCGGCCAGGTTCTCGTCCTGCCGGCTGAGCAGCAGATGACGCCAGCCGCAGGTGCTCCGCTCGCGCGGGGCGTCGTCTTCGTGGCGAACGATTGCGGGGGAGGACATGATGCAGTCTTTCAATGACTATTTTGCGTGCCGCCGCTCCAGCGATCCGCTTTGAAGCCGGCCATCTTTAGGACGCCGACCTTTCCGGCGCCGACGCGAAGCACCGTGAGCGTTTCGCCCTCACTGGCGCCCTCGGAATAATAAACGTCGGTAAGTTGCTGCCGCTCGAACGTGTGCAACACGTAATCGTCGGCGAAAATTGAGTGTGAGCACAGAAACGCCGCCAAGGACGCGATCGCGACCGTCCGCAACGTCGCGGGTAGAAAACGCTCAACCGACTTCGTTCGTTCGATTCTCATGCGACGCCCTTTCTTCAGAAGGCAGCCGGCATTATGACCTGTCGGATCGCTGGCGGGAAGCAAGGGTGCCATGGGCGGCTTGCCCGCCCTTGCCCGAGCGAGATCACGACTGTAACCCCGCGGATCGGCCCGAACGTCGGGTGTGCCGCTCTGAGATTTGCTGCCTACAGCCTGACTCTCAGCCACCTCGATGCAGAGTGCTGTAGGGGAGAGCCAATCGACAAGGGCAGGCAAGCTGCCGATGACACCCGGCAACAGATTCAACGACAGAATTATTCCCCGGTGTGCTACCCACTGCCGGCGCCACATGATTTAATGCCCGGCAGCGGGGCAATGACATTTGGGGCAACGACATTGGCTTCACACGAACACACTGAAAAGAAAAGGATCCGACCATGAGCCATTTTTCACGACGTAACTTTTTGTTTCTTTCCTCCGGGGCGGCGGCCGGGACGATGCTTGTGCCGGGGGCGGCCGCTGGGGACGACAACGCGGAAACCGGCGAAGGGCTCGATTTCTCGTCCAGCGGACTGGTCACCGGCAAGCCGAAAGCTTTGCCTTACAAGTCGATCCCCGGCTTCCTCAGCGCCGAGCAGATCGCCCCGCACTACACCGCGCACTACGGCGGGGCGCTGCGGGGATACACGGGCCTCGACGCGGCGCTGGAAAAATCGATCAAGACCGGCCCCGCGATCGAACCCCATGCCTACGGCGCCATGCAGCGCGCCCGCACCAGCAAGGGCAACAGCGTCGTGCTGCACGAGATGTACTTCGACGGCATGGTCGCGGTGGCGCCCGACCCGGCCGCCGAGGTCCGCCGGGCGATTGAAAAGCGTTTCGGTTCGCTGGACCGCTGGGCCGACGACTTTCAGGCCAGCGCCCGTGCGGCGTCCGGCTGGGCGTTTCTGGCGATCCATCCCGTCAACGGCAAGCTGTACAACCTCCTCAGCAACGAGCACGCCCAGGGCCTGATGTGGATGGCCGATCCGCTGGTCGTCATCGACGTCTACGAACACGCCTTCTACGTCGATTACAAGAACCGCAAGTCCGACTACGTCACCAAGTTCATGAACCACATCAACTGGAACGCCGTGGGAGCGAGGTATCGAGCGGGGCGGGCGTAGCTGTGGCGAGAACCTTTTGGTGCTCTTACGCCGAAGGCGTTTGACAACTCAGCCCGGGGTCGCGCAGCGCACCCCGGTTCGATTGTCCCGCGCTGATCGTCGGCGGAGTGGAAGATCACGTTCACAGTCTGTGCCGTGGTTGGCCCAATTGCGTGTATCAACGCCGGGATGATGCGCGGCTGGTCTTGAAACGCGGGGGCTTCGTCAACACAACACAATCGAACGAGGAATTACCGACGGCCTAACGGCCGCCGCTCGCCGAATACCGTTTCGCGAGACGCTTATTTCTCGATCGGTGCTAAGGGAGTTGCACGCCAGATGCGTACTGTTTTGTCCTCGCCGGAGGAGGCGATCATGTTTCCGTCGTGCGAGGCGGCCAACCCCGTTACGGGTCCCCGATGGCCGCGCAGCGTGGCCACCTCTTTGCGGGATTCGAGATTCCAGAGCTTGACGGTGCCGTCCGTGCTGCAAGAGGCCAGCGTCTTGCCGTCGGGCAAGAAGGCCAGCCCATAAACAATGCCTGAGTGACCTTCGAGCGGTTTCCCGACCGGTTTCAGGCTGGTCGCATCCAATAATGTAATTGTCTGCCCCCGCGCACATGCCAGGAGCTTCCCGTCCACGGAAAAGTCGACTCCGCCCATTCGCCCTGCGCCACCAAACACATGCAGCAGGTCAAGCGTTTTTGCGCTGCGCAGTTCGAGCCCCTTGCCGCCCACCGCGGCGAACGTCTTTCCATCCGGCGAATAGCGCAGATGCCGGAAATTCTGGGCGCCCTGTCCACCCTCGCCCGTCTTCTTTCTTGCGACACGTCGCTGCTGGACATCCACCAGCCAAAGGTCGCCGTTGTTGTCACCAATCACCAGCGAACGACTATCCGGTGAGAAGTCGATCGCCCCTAGCACGCCCGTCGGAATCTCATCGAAATAGTATCGCTCTTCCCGATTCTTTAGATTCACGAGCGATATGCCTTGTCCGGGCGAACCGAGGGTCACGCCATGAGCCCATCGCCAACCACCTTCGCAACTTGCCAGCCACTGGCCGCTGGGCGAGATGGCGACTCCCAAGACCTGATTGTCGTGTAGCTTCTCGTCGAAGGTTTTCTTCATCGTCTCGGTATCGAATAGCCGCACGCGACCATCGAAGCCGCCCGTCGCCAGAAGCCGGCCATCGGGTGAAAAGGCAACCGCGTAGATCCAGTCTTCAGCGGTGGCCAAGCTGGCCGATTCTCTTCGAAGATCACCCGGCCAGAGCTTGACGGTGTGATCTTTGCTCCCGGACACGAGCAGCGCACCATCATGCGAGTAGGCGATCGATGTTACGGCGGCCGTGTGACCTCTAAGGGTTAGCAACTCAGATTCTTCCGGTCGCCAGGGGGGGCCGCCGCGCCAGAGGTTGATGTTACCTGTCCTACCTCCCGAGGCGAGATAGCGACCATCGGGCGAAAATGACAGCGTGCGTGCCCCATGCGACGAGCGCTTCCCTTGCAGAATCGAGACGGGCTTGGCGGACTTACCCGCAAGTTCCGCTCGACGAATCTCGGCGAGCTCCCACATCCGTATCTGACCGCCTTTGCCGACCGTCGCCAGGTATTTTTCGTCGGGTCGGGAAAACGCGGAATCAAGCACGCTCCAATCGTGTGCTAAAGGCATATAGGCGTATCTTTCATACACACCCTCTTTGGTCACCTCCAAGAGGTTGACCTTCGGCGTTGGACTGACGAGAGATAGAAATCTTCCTGTAGGCGAAAAAGACATGAAACCCCCGCCACCGCCCGCGACCACGACCGCGGGCACATTCGGTGTTTCCCAATTCCAAAGGCTCAACCTACGCCCGGACACGGCAAGCGTAACGCCGTCGGGTGAGAGCGCGACGTCCGCGAATCCTCGTGGCAATTCTAAATCCTTCTGCTCGAGTGGATCGACGTTCCAAAACGTGATCTCGCCATGACCCTCGGCGACGACGAGTACCTGCCCATCGGGCGTGAATTCAACGCGCCGAACTCCACTCGACATCTTGCGGCTGGCGATCTCTTGTTTCGTCTTGATGTCGAACAGTCGAAACATTCCATCGGAACTACCGCTGGCGATCACCCCCTGCGGAGACACAGCGACCGAGTTGACGGGGCCTGAGTGCTGGCGAAACGTGTGCAAGGCATCCCCTTGGCACAGCCGACGAAGACATCTCCATTCGAATCGATCGCCGTAAGACGCTTCGTGTTTTGCCAATAGCGACAACGCGAGTCCGATGTTACTTTCGTCATACGCGGTGGCGACACGATTCATGTCGGAGACGTACAAGTTCAGTTCGGCCTGCCCTTGTGCCCGCTGGGTTTCCGACAACTGGCCGGTCAGCTCGCCTTGTGCGACTTCCAAGCCCCTCTGGGCGCGACGTGCCTCGACGAGCAGGACGGTGCTGGCAATGGTTCCCACGATGAGCGCCAGAGCGACCGCGACCGTCGTCGACACGGCCACTCGATTCCGCGACGCGAACTTTCGCAAACGGTAGGCAATGCTCGGTGGACCCGCCTCGACCGGCTCGTTCGCCAAATACCGCGCGACATCCGCCGCCAGAGCTTCCGCCGTCGCATAACGCCGCGTGCGATCCTTTTCGATCGCCTTCATTACGATCCAATCGAGCTCGCCACGCACGAGGCGGCCGAGTTTCTCCGGCACGGTCTGCCGTTTCTGGGCCGTCTCGGCACGCTCGGCTTTTGTCATCGTGCTCAGGCGCGTCGACGGTTTCGGCGGCTCTTCTTCGCGAATCGAACGACAGACTTCGTCGAGTGCGGCATTCTGAAGTTTTTCTGCATCCAGAGGCGTGCCGCCTGTCAGCAGTTCGTACAGCAGCACGCCGAGCGAATAGATGTCCGTGCGCGTATCGACATTCCGCGCGCTCATCTGGGCCTGTTCGGGGCTCATGTACGCTGGGGTCCCGATGAACTGATGGAACTGGGTGAAGAGTGTCTTGTCGGTGAGCCGCCCCTGGACCGCCTTGGCGATCCCGAAATCGATCACCTTGGCCACGGGTCGGTCGCCGTCGGTCGTAACGAGTACATTGTTCGGTTTGATGTCGCGATGAATGATGCCCTTCTGATGCGCATGTTGAATGGCCGCACAGATGTCGGCGAAGAGGTTCAACCGCTGCTCCATCGAAAGATGGTGCTCGTCGCAATACTGGGTCACCGGCACGCCATGCACGAGTTCCATGACGAAGAAGGGACGGCCCGAGTCGGTGGCGCCCGCGTCCAGAACCGTGGCGATGTTCGCGTGGTTCATTAGAGACAGGGCTTGCCGCTCGGCCTCGAAGCGAGCGATGACTTGCTTCGTGTCCATCCCTGCCTTAATGATCTTGAGCGCCACGCGTCGATGAATCGGTTCACGCTGCTCGGCCATGAAGACCACGCCGAATCCGCCCTCCCCGATCTTCTCCAACAGCTTGTATCGGCCGATGGTTGCGCCGGCACCTTCGGCGTCCTTGGAAAGCTCTAGATTCCGCTCGGATGGTTCAAACAGTGAATCCAGCGGCGAACTACCTAGAAATCCGCCGGCGCCCTCATCGGCATCGAGCAGCGATTGAACCCGCTCCCGCAGCTCGGTGTCATGCCGGCAAGCGGCGTCCAAATATGCGGCTCGACTTTCCACAGCCTGGATCGCGATGGCTTCGTAATAGATGGCCTTTTCAGGGTCCGTTGTGTCAGTCATCGGCGTAGCTTCCTCGGGTCATTGACGGCGCATATCCGGCAATAGTTAATGCGTCGTTTGCGGACATTTTTTCGAGAAAAGTGATTGCTTCACAGATGAAAATGGCTGATTTGTTCGTTTAACGGCAAGCCGCAGGCGACTGCGTTTCAAAGCCGAGCGTCCACTCAAAACGCAGTCGCCTGCGGCTTGCCGTTAAACGAGCCATGCACAACCGTGCGAGGTAAAGACGGTTCTTATTCCTTGCTGTATTCACGATACAGCCATGCTCGTGCAAATTTCCAGTACTTGTGGGCCGAGCCGACGGAAATATTGAGCGCGGCCGCGGCCTCGGCCAGGGTGAAGCCGACAAAATAGCGAAGCTTGGCGAGTTCAGCCTCCGTGGGGTGCTTTTCCGCCAGTCGATCAAACAGTTCGTTCACGATCAGTATCTCATCGGGTGACGAGCCGGCTTCCATCGCCGAGTCGTGCAGTTCGACACGCCGGCGGCCTCCACCGTGCCTGATGCGCTGCTTTCGCCGCGCGCGGTCCACCAAAACCCGCCGCATGGCTTCTGCCGCGGCGCCGAAAAAGTGGGCTCTTCCCTCCCACTGCGTGTTCGATCCGACGAGTCGCAGATAGGCCTCGTGAACGAGATCCGTCGTCTGCAAACTATGCTGCGCGTCTTTCGCCAACCGGCTGCTCGCCAACGCGCGCAGCTCGTCGTACACAAGCGGCAGCAATTCCTCCTCGGCGGTCGCCTCTCCCGACTCGATCCGCGTCACGATCTGTTGAACGTCTGCCATGGGCGACCCGTGAGGGGAAGATTTTCCGAGAAAAAATGAAAAACGACGCCTGAAAGTCGCATTATACCTTCGGAGGCCTCGTGAGGCGCCGGATAAACTGCAAAACCGGTGATTCAACGGCGGATGCCAAGACCATGTCTGGGAGTGCCTCATCGGTAGTCCCGAGTTACTCGTTCAATCGATCTTTCCAGTTCCGACGACACGCCCTAATGAGAGAGTACCCATGAAATTCGCAACATCCGCAGTCGTTCTTCTGCTCGTCGTCGCCAGCGGATCTGTCTCTGCTGAAACCGTGTTCAGTACGATTGACCAACCCTTCAGAGGCGGTTTTTTTCCCGACGCTCCTGACCAGAAAATGGCCCAACAATTCCTCTTGGGCGACAATGAAACAGTAACTTCTGCATCGATAACAATGCACAGAGAAGGATCGCCGACAGGGACGATCCACCTTGAAATCTGGGATGATAGTGGCTCAGGAACGCCAGGCGAACCGTTGGGATTACTCGGCTCGATAGATATTCCCGATATAAGTGCCAGTGAAAGCGGCGGGATACTCGCCGTCGACTCGCCCGTCTCTGGATTAACGCCCAACGAGACTTATTATCTCGTCATGTCGTTTGAAGGTATCTCTTTTGACGGTGCCAATCATGCTGCTTGGGGTGGCGCTGAGAGAACGGCTGAGCGTGCTGCTGCCAACGGAGGGGTGGAAGAAGGGATGCTGACGACGTTAGGAACCGGGGATTGGGTTACCTATCAGGAATATGGAGGCGGTCCTCCCTTCCTTGTATACAATCTCGCTTCCGTGGAGGCCGTGCCCGAGCCGTCGGCAGCGGTTCTCTCGTTGATTGGGTGTCTGTCAATGCTTGCCTGGCGGAGAAAGCGCGCCAATCGGCCGCGATCAGCCTAAGCGTATCAGCCGCGGTTTTATCTTGGCTCCTACGCTGCGCTCGCAATCGTCTTGCGCCGACTTGAGTGTTATGCAGGTGATTCGGCTGCTTACCATTTCAGGCGATCCCGGCGTGCCAAGGCTTGATCCGCCGGGCGTTTTGTCTTATCTTGGTGGGTGCCTGCTGATCCCGCTGGGGATTGCTCACGGCTCAACCGTTACTCTTCAGCGGAGTCCGATCATGACACATCTACGAACCGTCCAGACGACGTTGCTCATCACGCTGGCAATGTTCACCGCCGCGGCCACCGGCTGTAATCAAACAGCGAGCGCTGGTAAAGGAGAAGACCAGGCGGCAAACGGCGCGGTGGAGGAAAAGGCGGCGCCGGAAACGAAAAAAATCGTTGCCTTCCAGCCGATCGTCCGGCCTGCGACGGTCCTGCTCGTTTCGCCCGACTCGCTGGAGGCGGCCTGGCGACCGTTCGCCGATTGGAAAACCCGCTGCGGTAAGCCGACGAAGATTGTCACGATTTCGCAGATCGAAAAACAATATCAGGGCGACGACTTGCAGCAGAAGATTCGCGCCTGCGTGTTGGCCCACGTCGAGTCGGACAAGACCCGCTGGGTCGTGCTCGGCGGCGACAGCGAGCCCGACGGAAAAGGGCTCGTGCCGGATCGCGACACGCCGCATCGTGAGCTGGGCTACGCGGACATTCCGACCGACCTGTATTACATCAGCGCGACCGACTGGGACGCCAACGATGACGGGATCTATGGCGACTGGCGGAAGGACCGCGAGGCGATCAGCTACACGGGCAAGGCCTGCATCGGCCGCATCCCGGTCCGCACGGCCGCCGACGTGGCGGCTTATACCGAGAAGGTGATCGGCTACGAGACGAAGTTTCCGACGCGCAACTTTGCCACCAATTTCACCTACACCTGCGCCGTGCCGTTCGCCGATTACAAGTCGGACATGTACTGGGACCGCTACCTGTCGAAGGCCTGGCCGGCCGGCCGCTGCGACAAGTTTTTCAACAAAATCTCGCCGTGGGACAAAGACGAGGCCGGCGATTACGATCTGTCGCCCGCCAACTGGGTCGAGCGGATCAACACCGCCAGCAGCGGCAAGATGCACATGCACGGCCACGGGCTGCTGAAGCTGTGGGTGCTCGAAGGCGGCACGGTCGACGCCGACACGATCGGCCAATTGAAAAACCGCGACGCCTACCTGGTGATGACCACCGTGAGTTGTTTCACCGGTCACTACGACGCGGCCGACGATCCCTGTGTGGCCGAGGCGATGCTCCGCGCGCCGCAGGCGGGGGCCGTTGTGGTCTGCGCTCCCTCGCGGCCCGGCGTGCCGATCTTTCACGATTGGGCGCGCGATCCCAAAGACGGCAAAACCCAAGACGGCACGACGCGGACCTACACGCGTTTCTGGGTCAACGGTCTGTCGAAGAATCTCACCACCGGCGAGGCCTTCGCCGCCGCCAAGGCCGATCTGGCCGCCGACGCGCGAAAAAGCCCCGGCTTTCATTGGTGCCAATGCGAATTAAACTTGCTCGGCGATCCCACACTCGACATGCGGGCCAGCGACCCGGTGAAGCTCAAGGTCGCGGTGCCTAAGACAGTTTCGACGGGAGCCAGCACCTTCACGGTGAAAGTCGGCCGCCCTGGCATGACGGTCTGTTTATGGAAAGGCGACGAAGTTTACACCGTCGCCAAGACCGGCGCGGACGGCACGGCGAAAGTCGACGTGCATCCGCGCACCACCGGCAAGCTGCTGATAACGGTCGCCGGCCCGAGCGCCAACACGTACGTCGGCGAGATCGGGGTGGAGTGAGCGGCAAAAAGGGGATAAGTCCAATTAAGCGATCAGCGCGCCGCACAGAACGAGGGCGGCAACACGCTTAATTGGACTTATCCCCTTTTTCGCATCAAGCACCCGCTTCGATCTTGCTGATCTTCACCTGGGTGTACATCTGCCGGTGGCCCGTCTTGCGGCGGGAGTTTTTGCGGCGGCGGAACTTTTGCACGACGAGCTTCGGACCTTGCACGGTGCCGACCACGTCGGCCGTAACGCTGGCGCCTTCGATGGTCGGTGAGCCGAGCGTAGTCTCTTCGCCGTCGCTGAGGGCCAGCACTTTGTCGAAAGTGATGGATTCGCCCGAACTGAGGCTGCGGTAATCGACGTCGAGGGTCGAACCAACCTCAACCTTGTGCTGCCTACCGCCGTCTTTGATGATCGCGTACATGAGATTTGCCTGAGGAATTCGTGTGTCAAGAGTTCGCCGTGGCTGAATGCGGCCGAATCGCGAATCAACCATTAGACCGTGTAATAGCCGGATCGTCGAGCCCTGTATGGCGACGCGGGTCGCGAAAAGCGATATTGGTTTTCGCAAACCAATACAGGGTCATTACTTACGTATCGAGCGACAATCTGGTAGCGTTTGGCCACCGGGATAAACAAACGGAACCACTATGCAGGATGAAGCCAGCTACGTCTGCGATTCTTGCGGCGAAGAAATCGTCGTCCCCATCGACCTGACGCAAGGATCAACTCAACACTACGTCGAGGACTGTCCCGTCTGTTGTCGCGCCAGTCTGATCCACGTCGAAATCGACGCCGACGGAAACGCCCGACTGTGGGCTGAGCCGGAGTAGCGCTGAGACTTTGCGTCAAATTTGTCGAGAAAACGGTCCGCGGCCTGAGGACTTTGTCGCTCCCGGCCGATGAAGTCGGCTCTCGCCTTTTGAAGTTGCGAAAACACCAATCGTGCAACTTCAAAACTTGCGCCTGCGGTGAAATGACGACGCGGGGGATCAGCCTGTGATGCCCACGTCGGCGAGGCGTTGGCGGCCTCGCGCCTTGATATCTTCGATGTCAAGCGGCACGCCCTCTCCGCGATCGAGGCTTTCCAAGGCTGGCGCAATTTCGCTGCGAAACCGAGCAAGCTGCTCAGTTCGACGTTCAAGCAGGCCCAAGGCGGCACGAAGCACGTCGCTCTCGTCCGTGTAATCGCCCGTAGAAATCAAGGCATCGATTTGCTCGGCGACATCGGGAGAAATGTCAAGTGTCATGGCTCATGTCCTCCACAAGATAGACTACCATGTCACTGCGGAGTCGGTCAAATCGATGCCAACCTCCCGCGTCACCCCCGGCCCAAATCGCAGGTTGCTGGTAGCCATTTCAATGGCGGAGTCGTGGTGCGACAAGAGGGTATTCCGGACGCGCGACGTTGCGTAGTTATGCTTCAGCATAACAGATTTCATGACTCGCGCTATCGTTATACTAAAGCATAACCTACTTCGATTTATCCCTCCTCCTCGTTCTTCTTATCTTTGTCGTCCTTCTTATCTTTGTCGTCACCTTTTTGGCGCGATGGGGGCGAACTCGGAGGCTGCTCGTCTGTCTCTTCCTGATCTTTCTCGGTCGGTTGGTTAAATCTCCCCAACTCGGCGATCATGCGGCGTATTTCCTCGGACGGTTGTGAGAACTTCGCGAACTCGGCGATCATGCGGCGTATTTCCTCGGACGGTTGTGAGAACTTCGCGAACTCGGCGATTGTGCGGCGTATTTCCTCGGACGGTTGTGAGAACTTCGCGAACTCGGCGATTGTGCGGCGTATCTCGTCACTCGGTTGTGTGAACTTCGCGATCTCAGCGATCGTGCGTCGTATTTCCTCGGTCGGTTGTGTGAACTTCGCGATCTCAGCGAATGTGCGGCGTATTTCCTCGGTCGGTTGGGTCAAGTGCGGTAGCGACTTTTCTTCCTTCTCGATCTCTTCCGCCTCTTCTGGCGTCAGCCGCTTTTCGGCATTCACTCCGGTCGTTTCAACGAAATGCCTGATGCCTTCCACCGTGTCCTCAAAGAGATAGACGTCAGGAGTAGTTGCAATGTTGCACAGCTCGTCGTAGAGGAAGCGGTTCAGGAAGCCTTTGCCACCGAACACTGTGCCATAGTCGCCGTCCCTGGAGATGACCCACAGACGTTTCTTTCCCTTGAATTGAGTAAGGATCTGCTCCCAGGTCAGTTGGTCGCCTATTGGGTTTGTGCTCTTCCCCGGTGGGTTGCCGAGCTCCCTTCGGTTCCTAGCCCTGTGCAATTCTTCGGGAGAGTGAGCCGCCGCCTTGGCGAAGATTGGGGCTAATGCCCTTGACACTTCATCTTCTGAACAGCTTATCTGCTCCATGATGCCTAGAACCAAGGCGTCCACTTCGTCGTTCGCCTCCTTTATATTCCTTCCAATCTCTTTCATCTGCTGGTGGATGTCCTTGCCCTGTCCGGTGATTGTGCCGGACAGGTGGTCTGGGACGTTGAAAGTCTGTAGCTTCATTACCCTGGACTTCTGGCTTAGGAATTCTGCCGCTACCAGGATCTTGTTGCGCTGAACTTCACCGACGACCTGCTGCGTGACGAAGATATACTCTACCTGCTCCCCCAGCGGCGCAAGCAGCTTCTTGCCCTTGTCTGTTCGATACAGGTCAAGGTACTTATTAGCGTCGATGAATAGCAGGGCGTCGTCCGCTGGCATGAGAATTTCGCGATATTTGGTCTCTTCCGCTCAGTCGCCTAACGAATTGCACTCCCTCCGAAATCGATAATTCGGCGCGCGGCGGCCGGATAACATTCCACTCCAATGACGCAACAGTAGCACAAAAGGCGCGGGGGTTCAATCAGTTGGGTCGCCTCCGTTAGCCGCGTTGCGGTCTGCCATCGGAGCAGGAAAGTGCCCGACAACCCACCGGCACTTCCACGGCCAACCGACTGAGCGCCGCCGCGGGCTCGCCCAGCAGTGCCGAAGCAATCGCGGGCAAGCCGCCCATGCCACCCCACTTTCCGGCATCAATTCTCGCTCTACCGCTTCGCCTGAATCGACTCCGCGTATAACAACTTCCCGGTCCTGCCATCGTAATACTGAAAAATAACGTGCGGCCTGGGGAACGCCACCCAACGCGTTTCGCCGAGCTTCTTTGGGTTGTTAAACACGTTGTTGACTTGCACGACGCAGTAGGTCGGGTGGTTGAGTTGGTCTCGCGGGATGTCATTGCGGTAATGGGCCGACCAGCGGATGTCGCACTTGCGGGGGCCGTATTTGAAGGGGCCGTTGACGCTGCCGCTGCCGAAGATGAAGTCGGCGTCGCTGTTTTTCATCCCATCGCACATCGCCTGCGGCGACGACGACCGGCGCCGGCCAGTAGCAGGGCGAACATCGACGCCATGACGAGGGTCGAGGGCTCGGGAACCGCGGTCACCACACGGAAGTAATCTCCCGGCGTGGCCGTCGTGAGACTGACGGTGATCTCGCGTGGACCCGTCAGCGTGATCGTGTCCGAGGCTTCCAATCCGCGCAGAAAGGTGTTGATGTAATGGACGTCGGGTTGGCCGAGAAAGTCGCTATCGGCAAGGTCGTCTTCGCTGGTGATCACGGCCAGAATGTCTTGGTCGAAGCGGACGAAACCTTTGACCGTCCTAATCGCTTTTGAATCGAAGAAAATGTAGTGGCTGGCGAGCTGCGTGCCTGTGGGTAGCGTGCCCGGCTCAAAGCTGCCCTGGCCGTTGACTAACTTGTCGACGGACAAGGGCTCGTTGAGTGTAATGTCCTGCATCTCGTCGAAGCCGAACAGGTTGTCGCTCTGAAAGTTGTCGCTGCCGACACTATCGGTAGAGCCATACGGATTGCCGAGCGGAGGCGCCTCGATTTTCACGAACACGGCGCCGGCAGGGCCATCGGTCACTTGGCCGATAGCGATGTCCGCGCGCGACGACGTAACCAAACCCGTAACCAAACCCAGGGCAAGCAAAACAAAAGCAGAAATGCGAATGACAGTCATCGTTAACTCCAAGAGATAAATGCAGTAGCTGCTCCTTGATGTGTCAAAAAGAGATCCCCGCCCCGGGGGCCGAGACTCCGGTTTCATACCGATTATAGCAGAAATGAGGGCTGGTTCAATTATTTTGTGCGGCACAATGTGCCGATTTTCGTGGCAGGACGAATTCCCGCGGTTTTGCCCGTTTTTGCGGCAGTTTCGGTCAGAACTGTTGTGATGCGCGGGCGGCGGCGCGGGCGCCATCGAGCGTAACGCCGAGCGCTAACAATCAGAAGCAGCTCACCGTGCGGCCGGCCCGCGGAGACCGTTTTTCCCGTTGTTTTCTACAACCACGTCACATGGCACACCGATTGCGACTCTTGCGATCAGCAAACACAACGCTTCACCAGGCTCGCCGGGCCGCTATCGCAGAAAGAGCACTTCGATGAATCTTTGGAAACGCCTTGGCCATGACGAGACGGGCTTCGTTGTCTCGACCGAGCTGATATTGATCGCCACCGTATTGGTGATCGGCATGTTGGTGGGCCTGGTCAGCGTCCGCGACCAAGTCGTGCAAGAGCTGGGCGACGTCGCCGCGGCGATCTCCGACATCGACGAGTCGTACCAATACACGGGTGTGGCTGGTCACAATGCGATTTTTACCGCCGGTAGCGACTTTGCGGATCGCACCGACAACTGCGATGCGGCCCAAGAGCAAATCGTCGATCCCGCTTGCGTCGTCTATTCGGCCTGCATCAATGTTGCGCTGGAACCGCGGGGCGAGAGGTAATCCCCGGTGGGACACCTGGTGTGCTCAATTCGCGAATTGCCGGACGACAATACATTTCACCGCGGCACACGCGGTTGACTAGCTCCGATTATTCATCAGCCGCGGGGCGCTAGCCCCCGGTTATCGTCGCGCTAACCGGGGGCTAGCGCCCTGCGGCTGATTGCCACCACCCGAATTCTTAGCTCTGACAAAGAACTAGCCCGATGCTCCGATTGGCGCAATGGGCTAGTTTCGGTTGGTCGAAGCCGTCGCCATGTTACGACGCCGCCCGGGGTCTGCGGCGCCTTGCGCCGAGCCCCAGACCAATCAGGCCGAGCAGGGACCAGATGACGAACGTCGTGGGCTCGGGAACAGCTGTCAACACCCGCAGGAAATTTCCGGACCATCTGGTCAGGTCGACCTTTACGGTGTGAGTACCGGTGATATCGGCCCTATCACTGCCTGTCAGGCCCGTGATCACGAAGAAATTTCCGTTGCCGGGCGACGTGTTGTAGGTGAGTCCTGGAAGGCCGAGGAAATCGCTATTGCGCAGGTTATCGGTGCTGGTCGCGATCCCTACCACCTCGCTATCGAAGGTGATTTCATAGAGCGCTCGCTCCCATTCCTTCGGATCGAAAAAGATGTAGTGGCTGGTCACCCTGGTGCCCGCCGCCAGCACTCCGGGACCGGGTTGTTGGCCACCCAGGCCATCCGAAATTCTATCGACGGCCAGCGGCGCCGCGAGCACAATCTTCTCTTGCTCGTCGAAGGCGAAGAGTACGTTCAGTTGGAAAATATCCTTCTCGAGGGTGTCGGGCGGACCGAAGGGATTGCCCAGCGGGGTCGGAAAGAGCTTGGTGAACACATTGGTCGTACCGCCCAACTTAACGGCGGACAGAATGGCTGCGTCGGCGGTGGATGTTACCGCGACCGTTAAAACCACGCCAATCACTACTCGGATGATGCACCTCATCGCTTGCTCCTGTGGAGAAATGGATCGATTTGTCGTCTTCTATCGATCGTAATTGGAGTGTCGATTTTTACAAATCTTCCGGCCAGGCGTGCGCAGCGGGGATTTGACTTTTCGCGAATCGATGCGCGCGCTGCGATTCGTCGAAAAAACAGGAATAGGCGTTACGCCAAGCGACAATTTGGAGCGACGATTTGGCGGTGTTTTTCGTCTGTTTTTCGTCGAAAAAAAATCTTTTTGGCCGGCCGATTCTGTGTTGACGAAAAACCACAGCGCCAAAGAAACACCACCTCGGCGTGGTCTTTTCGCCACACCCGCTGGTCGATACCGATTCGCCGCGCCAGTGCGAAATCGTATATCCCACAACGCGTTACGTCTTCAGGCGGGCCTGCTTCTCTCTCGGGGCACGCCGCTTGCCCATGGTTGGAGTGTGAAAAATGTACCGCGTTGCGATGCGTCCGACCTCGACCATATCGCAGTCTAAAAACCAACATCTCGGCCGGTCGCACAGGCCGCCTTCCCTGGAGCCAATCAAATGAACTGCTGGCAAATGAACTGCTGGAATCGTTTCCGTCACGACGAGACGGGCTTCGTCGTCTCCACCGAGTTGATTCTGATCGCCACCGTGCTGGTCATCGGCCTACTGGCTGGACTGGTCAGCGTTCGCGATCAGGTGGTCCAGGAATTGGGCGATCTGGCCTCGGCCGCCTCCGATTTCGACCAGTCGTTTTCCTATCATGGTTGGTCCGGACATGGGGGCAGCGTGTCGGGAAGTAACTTCGATGACAAGACCGACAATTGCGATGCGGCCGGCGGGCAAGTCTTCGATCCGAGGTGTATCTTCACTTCCTCCTGCATCACCGTGCAGCGCGAGGCCACTGACGAGCAGCCGCAGTAACGCCCGGGCACACTCGGCGTCTTGCCGATCCGTATCAAACCCTGGTACGATGACAGGCATCGCGAGGTGGACCCACCTTGCCTTCCAAGCCTGTGAGGTCGAACCGGGAGCACGGATCATGTGCAAGACAAATGTTCTGCTGGCCACAATCGTCGCTGTCGCTGTCGTGGCCACGGCCGCGCAAGCATTTGCGGAGACTCCCCAGGCGACGCCCGAGACGCTCAAGTCGGCCATCACCAAATCGCTGGCTTTGATCGAAAGCAGCACGCGAGAGTATCGTAAAGAACGCAAGTGTTTCTCCTGCCATCATCAGGCGGCGCCGCTGTTGACGCTGGCCGCAGCCAAGGGGCACGGGTTTGAGATCGACGAGAAGAACTTCGCCGTGCAAACGAAGTGGACCGCCGATCATCTCCGGCGCGGGCAGAAGAGCTACCTGGCGGGCAATGGCCAGGGCGGCCGCGTCGACACGGCCGGCTATGCACTTTGGGCGCTCGACGTCGGCGACTGGAAGCCGGACGAAGTGACCGCTGCGGTGACCGGCTATCTGATCTCTTTTCAGAAAGATACGGGCCACTGGCGCCGCATCGGCAACCGGCCACCGTCGCAGGCGAGCAGCTTCACGACGACCTATCTGGCTCTGCGCGGACTGGGCACCTTCGGCACGAAGGAGCAGGCCGGCGCCATCGCCGAGCGCCAAAGTCAAGCGCTCAAGTGGCTGCTGAAAACCAAGGCCAAGGACGCCGAGGATCGGGCCTTCCGGCTGCGCGGGCTGCATTATTTGCAGGCGGAGAAAGACGCGCTCGACGGCGCCGCGAAGGAGTTGATTGACGCCCAGCGCGAAGACGGCGGCTGGGCTCAACTCGACGACATGCCGAGCGATGCTTACGCCACGGCGACCACGCTGATCGCGTTGCACGAAGCCGGCGGGCTGAAAACCGACGCAGAGGCTTACCGTCGAGGCGTGAAGTTTCTGCTCGAGGCGCAACTCGACGACGGCTCTTGGCAAGTGAAAACCCGTAGCAAGCCGTTCCAAAAATACTTCGAGAGCGGCTATCCCCACGGCAAAGATCAGTTCATCTCCATCACCGCAAGCTGTCGGGCCACGACGGCGCTGCTGCTGACCGTGCCGAAGCCGGCGGCCAGTGCGAAGTAAGTGCTACAGCGCCAAATCACCGGCGACGCGCAAGGCAAGATCGGTCGTTTCCCCGGAAGCAGGGGGCTGGAGGCTGGAGGCTGGAGGCTGGAGGCTGGAGGCTGGAGGCTGGGGGCTGGGGGCTAGGAAAGTAGGAAGCAAGGTTTCCCCAGCCCCTAGTCCCTAGTCCCCAGTCCCCAGTCCCCAGTCCCCAGTCCCCCGTTCCCAGTTCCCAGTTCCCAGTTCCCGACCACCTTGCGCGGCACCGAATTTCACGACCTAGCTTCAAACGCCTTGATGATCGCGCTGTTGTCGGCCTCGCCGTAGCCTAGCGATTCGGCTTGCTGGAGCAGTTTCTGGTGGATCTCCGACAGCGGCAACCGGGCGCCGAGCCGCTCGGCTTCGGCCAGCATCAGCCGCACATCCTTGAGATGCTGGGAAAGCCGGGCGTGTGGGGGCGTGAATTGCTCGCCGATCATCTTCGCGCCCTTGGTGTCCATGACGCGAGAATACGACAGCCCGGCTTGGAGAATTTCCAGCGTGCTTGCCGCGTCGAGTTCCATGCGATTCGCCAGCGATAGCCCTTCGGCCAGCGCGGCCCGGTTGAGCCCCATCACCAGGTTCACCACGAGTTTCATCTTCGCCCCGCTGCCCCAGGGGCCGACGTGAAACACTCGCTCGGCGAATCGATCCAAAAGGCCCTCGCCGCGCCGCATGGCAGCGGCCGTGCCGCCGACCAGCGCGATCGCCTGGCCGGCCCGCACGTGCTCGCTCGATCCGACGATGGTGGCGTCGAGATATTCGACATCTTTTCGACCGAGAGCTGCTCCGAGGGCGGCGGTTTGCTGCGGCTGGCCGGTGGTCGTGTCGATGATCAGCATCCCGGCGTCAAGCTGCGAGCCGATTTCGTCGACGACATCATGCACGACGTCGGAGTTGGGCAAACTCAAGATCAGGCAGCGACAAGACGCGGCCACGTCGCTCGCCGATCTGGCCGGCTCTCCGCCCAGAGATCGAAAGCGGTCGATTGCATCGGCAGAAACGTCGAAGCCAATCAGTGGAACGCCGCCGCTTGCTAGTCGTTCGGCAATCGCGCTGCCCAGCAGCCCTAGCCCGATGATTCCGATTTTCTCTGTCATGATGGCGAGCCCCGAGCGTTAGCTCGGGGGTAATACACTGGCATGGAGGAATCACATCGTCCCAGATGGACTTACCGACGGCCTAACGGCCGCCGCTCGCCGGATGCTCTCGCGGCTCGCCTTAGCGGCGTCGAACGAACGGCAATAGCCCCAGACCGGCCAAGATCAGCAGCAACGACGACGGCTCGGGCACGGCCTGCGCGGCGAGGGCGGCCTCGGGTGCGCCGGCCGGACCGGGGCCGGTCCAATCGGCCAGCAAGACCGTCAGGTCCGCGAAGTTGACCACGGTGATCTCCGGCTCCACAAGATTGCCTTCGGCGACGCCGACGTCTTTGTTCCAATTGGCGAGCAGCACGGTCAGGTCTTCGAAGTCGACGAAGCCGTTGCCGTTCAAATCGCTGATCAACGCTGGCGGACTGCCCACGACGAAGGAGGTCGACACGGGTTCAATGTCGGCCGAAAGTCCCAGCACGATGCCCAAGTCGAAGTGCAGTTCGACGGTTGACCCGCCGGGTACGACGATCTGAGCAAAGGGCCAATTCGTAACGATTTCGGTAACAAACGGATTGATCGCAAATGCTCCGAAGAGCGTCGTGCCGAAGCTGGTGATCGCCTGCGCGGCGGCCGGCCCGGCAGCATTGGCTGCCTCGGCGCTGGAGTCGGCGGCACCCAATGTCTCAGCCGACACAAAAAGTGGGACGATCTCCGCCGTGTTGATGAGTAAATGCGAATCGATGTCGGTTACGAACGTACTGCCTGCCGACGGCTCGTCGAGCGTGGGCGTCGTCGTGGCGCCGGCCGATTGCTGGTGGAGCGGCCCACTGATCGTGCCGTCGAAACCGCCCAGCAAATAGTCGTTCTTTCCCCTGGCCGTAAGCTGGAACATCAGCAGATTCTCAGAGCCATCGCCGACCGAGACCGGATCGGAGATTTCCACGTCGGCGTTGAGGCCGACGAAGACGATCTCCGCGCGAACCGGACGACAACAGATCAACAGCCCTAAGACGGCTGTGATCGCCATGAGTCGGGAAGCGATTCGCATACGGCTTTCCTGTTAATTGTGCGGTGCGCCACACTAACTTGCAAAAGCTCAAAGACCCTCATTATAACGCCAACGTCCGCAGATGATACCAAATTGTGCGTCAGCCCATCTTTTGACAGCTTGGCAGGCCGCACGTATCATCAGGGGAAGGTTCTACCCATTGCTTCCAACCCCTAAACTGTTATGACGTTGCGACGAGCCATCGCGATTCTGCTGGCGGTTTTCGCCCTGGGAACGGCCTCGCTACATGCCGGGCCGTATTCGCAGATGGTCGTCTTTGGCGATAGCCTCTCGGACACCGGAAACGTCGACGATATTTCGTTCGGGTTTGTGCCGGGCTCGGATTATTGGGAGGGTCGGTTTTCCAATGGCCCTCTGTGGGAGGAGCACGTGGCCGAGGAGATTGGGCTGCCGACACCGACGCCGAGCCGCGACGGCGGGCTGAATTTCGCCTTCGGCGGCGCGGAGACCGGCGGCGGGTCGATCCCCGTACTGCCGCCGTTTATCTCGCTGCCGAATCTGGGAACGCAGATCGACGACTACCTGGACGACCATCGGCCCAACGGCAACATTCTCTACATGGTCTGGGGCGGCGGAAACGATTTTCTCGAAGGCGATACGACCAACCCGGCCGTGCCGGCGGCGAATCTGGCCGATCACGTTCGCACGCTCGCGGCGGCCGGGGCGCGAAACTTCATCGTGCCGAATCTGCCGCTCATGGGTCAGTTACCGCGCCATCGCGGCACCGCCCGTGAGGCGATCATGGACAGCCGCAGCCGACAGTTTAGCGTCCTGCTGGCCGGCCACTTGGACACCATCGAGCGAGACCTGGGAGTGACGATCTTTCGGCCTGACGTGCTGGGCTTCTTCGAGCAGGTCATCGCCGATCCCGCGTCGGCCGGACTGATCAACGTCACGCAGCCGGCGCTGGACAGCGGCACGAACAATCCCGACGGCTATCTGTTCTGGGACGACATTCACCCCAGCCGCGCCGGACACCGGCTGCTCGGCGAGCAGGTTGCCTCGATGTTGGTGCCGTTTGAAACGCACGCCCTGGTGTCGGCGGAATCGACGACCGCTTGGACGGACCCGCAGGCTTGGGCACCGACCGGTGTGCCCAACGGCAACTGGAATGCGAGGGTTTTCAATTGGCGCGACGAGCGCGGTCGGCAAGTCGTCGTCGAGGGCAACCGCCAGGTGAATCGTCTTTCGATCGAAGGCAAAACGCACTTGATGCAGGTGCTCATCGACACGGGCGCGACGCTTACCGTAAGCGAGAACGCGGAGGTGATCGGCACGGGCGGCATCGTCATCCGCGGCGGCACATTGACCGCCGAGCGCGTCGATCTACAAGGTGGGCTGCTGTTCGGCAACGGTACGGTCCGCGGCGACGTGCTCAACGCCGGTGAGCTCGCGGCGAGTGGTGTCGGCGGGCCGCTACGA
Source organism: Planctomycetota bacterium (assembly GCA_022564995.1). Lineage (GTDB taxonomy): Bacteria > Planctomycetota > Planctomycetia > Pirellulales > JADFKK01 > JADFKK01. The sequence goes on from JADFKK010000011.1 coordinate 29,348, forward strand.
ATCGACGGCGACTTCCGCCAGATGTCCGCCGGAACGCTTACGGTTTTCATCGGCGGGCTAAACACCAATCAATTCAGCCAACTAGAAGTCACAGGCGCGGCCACGCTCGCCGGCCCACTCAGCGTCAGCGCCGTCGACGACTTCGAGATGCTCCCCGGCGATCGCTTTGAGTTTCTCACGTTCGCCAGCCGCGACGGACAGTTTTCATCGCTTGAGTTCGTCGGGCCAGCCGGCCTGTCGCTAGCGGTCGATTACGATGACGACGCGGCCGTGCTGCTCGCGGGCGCTACGGGCGGCGACGCCAATCTCGACGGCGCCGTCACCGCCGCCGATCTCGACATCCTCCGCCAAAACTGGAAATCCACAGACCTCGAGCGCGGCTGGCGGAGCGGCGACTTCAACCAAGACGGCCAAATCAACCTCGTCGACCTCATCATCACCGCCCAAAATTGGCAAGCCGGCGTGCCGGGCGGTTCGCCGGCAGCTCTCGACGTGGAAGCCTTTCTGGCCGACATGCAACCGGTGCCGGAGCCTTCTGGAGCCTGCTTACTGGCGATCGGTCTGAGCCTGATACTACTGCGACAGATCAGGTCGGGCAGACGGATCCCCGCTACTGTGCCAACTCCCACTTGATCGATCTGACTCGGGCCGGGTCGTTCTTCCAGCCGTACTTTTTGGAGAACTGCGCCGGCGTGAGCGTTTCTTGCCCGTCGCTGGTGGCTACGACGTAGACCAGATGCTTCGCGCTTTGCGGATCGCCGCGCCAGTGACCGTTGGGATCGATGGTGACGTGATCGCCGCCGGGCAGCGCCAACAGAACCTGAATCGGCTGGCCAAATCTGGCCCGCCAAAGGGTCATGATCTGCGGACCGGGCGCCGCCAGCACGCGGCGATTTGGCGAAAGGACACCCCTGGCCGGCAGCACCTGCATGGCGCGGTGCGTGTCCAATTCGGAGGTCCAAAACCGCAGCGTGCGGCCGTCGCTGCTGACGACGGTTTCATCGTCGTCCCATTGAAGATCGACGATCTTGCCGACGTCCTCGCGAAACTGACGAAGCTGTTTCCCTGCGGCGTCCCAGATGACGATCGACCCGTCGAGATGTCCGCTGGCGAGCAGCTTCCCCGTCGGCGACCAACTCACGTGCGAAGCGGGTGAATCGGCTTTTAGCGTGTGCAGCCGCTTGCCGGTCGTTGCATCCCAGACGCGGATGTCGTGGTCGCCTCCGCCGCTGACGAGCTTCTCGTCATCCTTCGACCAATCGAGGCACGTCGGCGCCAACGGACCGGCAGACAACACATGCTGCACGCCGCCCCGTTTCGCATCCCAGACGCGGACCGTCGTGTCGTAGCTGGCGGACGCGAGCCGCGTGCCGTCACCGCTCCAGCGCAGCGCGATGACCGCGAGTTTGTGGCCGCTGAGACGAATCGCCTCGCCCATTTTCTTGCGGTCTTGCAAGAGGATATCTCCGCGCGGCCCGGCCGACGTGGCGAGCCGCTCGCCGTCGGGCGACATCCTGATGGGTCCGTGCCCTTGATCGATAGCGGCTTTCGACGTGCCACCGCCGTCGAAAGTCACCCAAAGCAAATCTTTGCCACTATCTCTCCAGAGCATGGCCTCGCCGTCTTTGTGCCACTGCACGATCTGACGGCGAGCGCCGCCGTAGCTGCGTCCGGCGGAACCGACGCGTTTGCCGGTGTTGGTGTCCCAGATGTCATCACCTGCAATCAGACGTCGGCCGTCCGACGACCAACTCAGCCAAGGGGCCGATATGCCCGGCGGGCCGAGTTTGTAGACGAGCTTGTGGTCCGTGTCATAAACTCGAATCTCATCCTCGGTGCCGCAACTGGCCAGCAACCCGGTAGCGGGCGACCAGTCCACAGCGGACGACGACCGTCCGTCACCGCTCACCGAGTGATCGGTGCGTTTCTCGCGGGGGCCAAAATGTTTGAGATTCTCGGCCGTTTGTTTGCCGCGCCGATCTGTTCTCTTTCTGCCCGGCTCAAAGAAAGACAGCGTTCCCGGCGACTGGAGGGCCAAGTCTCGGCTGAAAGGCGACCAGGCCAAGGCACGGCTGTTCGAGCGAATCTTATGCACGATCCCATGGGTCTTTGCATCGATTATGTAGCTGCCGCCGGGCATCGCCAGGGCCACCATCTTCCCGTCGGGCGAGACGGCCACGTCCCTGGGAATGCTTCCTGCCGCAGTCGTCAAGGTCCACTCGGGTTTCAAGTCGCGCAGCCGCCACAGGGTGACGTGGCCCGAGTCGGCACTCAGCACGATTCGCTTTCCATCGGGCATGAACGCCAGCGAGTTGACCGCACCCTTGCGGAAATTGGTGACGACGGAAGACTGTCCCGTCGCAACATGCCAGAAGCGTAGGCCTCCATCACTTCCGGCGGACGCCAACAGCGAGCCGTCCGGCGAGAAAGCAATCGCTCGGACCCTTCCGCGATGGGCCGGCAAGACGCGTTGTAACTGGCCGCTTCGCGCATCCCAAAGCCGCACGGTTCCGTCCTGTCCGCCGGTCGCCAGGATCTTTCCGTCGGGTGCGAACTTGGCGATGGTGATCGGGCCGCGATGATCGCGGGTCTCGATCGTCCAGGCCTTGACTCCCTTCAATCGCGTCGGCTCGCTGACCAGCGCGCCTGGCCCGATCTCTCCGCCCGGCGAGCCGGGAATTGATGCATGTCGAAACGGCAGTTCCTCCGCCCCGGCCGACCAGCCGAAGCAAAGCACGATGGCAAGCGACGCCAGGCTGATGCGCCTGATGCAATACATGCGCCTCGGCGCGCCGATGTCTGCGCAGGTTGCAATCATTTGAAGCGCCTTCGCTGAACGGACTGGACGCTCCGCAGAGCGCTCGACGCGGCTTTTCGCACGCTGGCGTTACTGCTTCGGGTCAGTTGCATGATCCTTGGAGCCGCCGGCTGGCCCGCCTTTCCCAGGTGCGCAAACGTGGCGAGCGTCAGGCGTACGACGTCAAGATCCTCGTCGTAGAGCTTTCTGGTGAGTGCGGGTACGGCGCTCGCTGCGGCCCCGCGCATGTATCGAAGCGACTCGATCGCCGCGTTGCGAACCGTGCGGCGCTCATCGTCGAGCGCCACGACCAGCACGGGAATCACGGTGTCGGCGGCCCCGGGGGCTCGTCCGAGAGCCCGGACGATGCTCGCTTGCAGCGTTTCACCTGTTCGTCCTTGCCGCTGCTTGTCCAGAAACAGCTCGACCAAAAGCGGAGCGAATGCGTCGGTGTTGGTCTTCGGCCCCGCCAACGCATCGAGCACCAGCTTGCGACGGGCCGACGAATCGCCTCGCACCGTTTCCCGAAAGAACTGCTGGACTGACTTTTCGGCGGGGCCGATTTGCATCATGGCTGCGACCAACGCCTTGAGTTCATCTTCGCTGGCCGCTTGAGCCCGCTTGACAAGCGCCGGACAGGCTCCGCGGGCATCGGCACCGGCGGCGACCAACGTGTTGACGATCGCCAGATGGTGACTGTGCAGCGAAGTGTCGCTTAATGCCTCGATCAGAGCCGGCACTGCCTGAGAGATGTCGGTCTTCGACTTCAACAGCGCCTCGGCCGCCAGGCTGGCCAATCGTCGATCGCCAACGCGGGCCGTGATGGCCTGCAGCGCCCGCCGATCGTATTTTGCGAACAGCGCCAGCGCCGTGACCGCGTTGGCTCGCACATGCTCATCCCGATCCTCCAAAGCGCGCAGCAACGTCGGCACCGAATCCTCGTGAAAGGTCGATAACACGCCCAAGGCCTTCACGGCCCCTCGCCGCAGCCGCGCGTCGTCGCTGCCGGCCGCCTCGATTACCGCCGGCAGGGCGCCTGCGCGCATTCGACCCAGGACGGCATGCAGCATTCTCGGAAAACGCTCGTCGTCATACCTCAGCGCGGCGATAACGTGGCGAAGAACCGACGGTCCCTTTGCTCGCAAGTTACTTAAATACCCGGCCGCATATCTGCGAACGTCGTAGTCTGGGTCCGCCAACGCTTTGAGAAAGAGCGGCAGATAGGGCTCTCGCTGCTTGTAGGTTTCACGGCTCGAAATCTCCCTGACAGACTTACTTACCGCCTTGACCGCCCAAAGTCGAATCTCGGGATCGGGATGATCCAACACTGCGATCAGCGCCTCGACATCCCGAGGCGTGGCATGTTCGATCGACAACAAGGTTGCCTTGGCCCGCCCGCCGTGTGTTTCATCGGACGCTAACCGCACGAGCAACGGAATCGAGGCGGGATTCGCCTGGGCAAGCGCCTCGCCGGCTGCCGCGCTGAGTTTCGGATCATGGCTTGTGAACATTCGCCGCAGTTCTACGATCGACTCGGGGGCGACCTCGCCAATGACCTGGCCAATTTCCTTTCCGAATTTGCCCTCGTCTTCGAGGATCTCCAACAGCGCGGGCACCGCCTCCTTCGCTCTCGCGCCGGCGCTAACCAGCACGGCAATAGCCAACCGGGTTTCCTCTTCGTTGGGCCTCTTACGAATGATCCGCATAACGCCGTCAATCGCTTCGGTCGGGAGTTTTCCCGGTTCGACCTTCGCCAGCGCGCGAAGCACTGTTGTGCGAACCAGCGGGCTTTCGTCGCCTAAGTGTCGGGCCAGCGGCCGAGCGATCTTCGGCCCCAGATGGATCACGCTCGACGCGGCATCTTTGCGAATCCGCGGATGGTCGTGTTCGATCGCTGCAACGAGAGGGTCGACATGCGCCGCGTCGATACGGCTAAGACCACGAAGGACACGAAAGGCGGCGTATTGAACGTCTGCGTTTTGGTGGTCGATGTACGGGATCAGCCCCTCGGCGCTAATGCCGCTGGTCTCGTAACGCCACCGCAGACCATTACCCACGTGATAGAGCGTGTATTGATCCGTCCCGTCAAAGGCCATCAACAGCGCCGAGATGATCTTTTTGTGGTCGCCCTTGATTCCGCCTAGGGCGCTGGCCGCGTGCTGCCGAGCCTTGGGGCGCTTTTCGTCAAGCAGCGCTTCGATCAGCGGATCGACCGCAGGCGCACCGACCACCCGCAGAACGCGGGCGGCGCTGTGTCGCCACGAACTGTCCGGGTCACCTAGTTTCTCGATCAGCAGCGGAATGTGCTTTTCCGGAATCGAGCCGATCGCCACAAGAGCCAAGGCAGGGTCGGTCCCAATCCGTCGACCCGTCGACTCGAACATCTTCATCAAAGCGGGCACGGCCGCCCTCGCAGCGGGCCCCATCTTGTAAAGGAATTGGACCGCCCAGTGCGCGGTAATCGGTTCCTCGAGCAAAGGCACGATGCGCGGCACAAACCGCTTGGCGCGGTCGCCAAAGCCCGCCAGCGCGGTCGCCGCGCGGCCGTTTGCGGCACGTCCTTTGTGAGACGTGATGGCATTGAACAGCGCGTCCATGATCTCGTCGGTTGGATTTCCAACTTTTCCCAGGACTTCGGCCGCCGAGAGACGGACGGACGCATCTTCGTCTCTAAGCAGCACGATCAATATCGGCACCAAACGGCTCGGACATGTTTTCAAGCGCCGCAATGCCCCAGACGCGTACCGACGCACTTGCGCACGCTTGTCCTGTAGGGCCGTCTTGAAAGCCGGCACGGCACCCTCGCCGGCATCCGCCACGCGCCACCTAATGTCACCAATGATCCCGTAGTCCTTGTGGTTCAAGAGCTCCGCAAACACCGCACACGCCTTGGTGTCGAGCTGGTTCAGTTTGGCCAGCTCCGCGACAGCGTGTCCCCGCACGCGGGGGTCCGGGTGCGATAGCCTGGCCCGCAATTGCCGGACCTCTTCGTCGCGCTGTTTGGCCTCGAGGGCCGCAGCGTCCTTTGCCGCGGGTTCATCGCCAAGGGCGCCCGCAGGCACGCACAGCGAAAGCATGACGACGGCGCAGCCGATGAACTCAGCCGACCATCTGGTAGCCCAACGTCCCATTTCTCCCGAACGCGATAAAACACAAGCGGTCATCCGACATGTCCTTTCGTGGCTGACAGGTCCAAGAACTCGGCGCCCGCTCTGATTGTAAGCCGTTCGGCCTCCCCGCCGCAACGTGTTGCGGAAAACTGCGTTGCTTGGCAGCCCGCCAATCCTCCGGAAGGCCGCGGTTTTCCGACGGATGAGCCTTATTTCTCAACCGGCGCAAAGGCCGGAGGGCTAAGCAGGCAAGCTATCCTCGACCGAGGCGCCGGCGATGATTGGATTTAGCGATGATCTGATACCCGGCTGCCGGAGCCATCGAGTGCGGTCTTGATCGTCTTGGCGCTGCGCGTCCTGCTCGTGTTCGCGCGGCGTTAACGGACGGATCGCGCAAATATAGGGATGTGATCGCAACGCCACCTTTCCGCGTTCCATCTGCGGAATCGATTATCAAGTGGTCACTTTTCTACGCGAGTTTCTACGATGGCTTGGCACGACGACGCTTGCGAGAAAAGAAGGTAAGTGTTATCGCTGCCAGGATCGCCAAACAGGCTGAAGAAGGTTCTGGCACCTCGGTCGTGATGCCATCGAAAATCAATTCCACACGCTCGATCTCAAATACGGGAGAGTCAATAACAGTAATCGAGATCCAATCAATCGTGAAGAAGTCCTCAGTTTGAGAGAGCCGCAGCTCACCCGATCCGTCGAGCAAGTGAGTGAAGTAATCCTCGACATGCGGTTGGAGGAGCCCAAATTTCACTTCCCATGTTGACCCATCGTCATCCATCCTGCGGAACGACCCTCCCGGCGAGCTGAGCGGCCCGGGAAGTCCCGCCCCCAATTGTGGTTCAAAAGCCCTTACGTCACTTTCGCCTGTTAACCCGTTAGTATACCTGTACGTTCCATAGGACTTGATTTCACCCACGATCCGTACCGTAATTTCGTCGATGTATTGGAAAGACACGCCCATATCAAAGGGAACAACGATCCACGGATCGCTCGGCTTAAACTCCCCGGCTACGTCGGACACTTCGATTGAAACGATCTCCGACCGAACGACTGGCGTGAAGAGCAAGACCAGAAGCAGGGCAATAGCTAAACGAACGTACAACATCGTGTGACTCCCTTGATCTCAATGAACCCGGAAAAACTAGGTGACTTGCCTATTCTACTAGGCCGGTTATTCGCTGCGAGTGTCACGGTGAAATGCGCGAAGTGTCACGGTGAAATGCGCGAATCGAAGGCAACTTTCGTCCCCCGCGCCATGTTGCCTGTGGTAATCGTCCGATGCGACCATCATGTTTTCTCACGCTCTGATGTCGGCGAACGCAGCAATATCGTTACCACCCCCCCCGAAAAAAAAAGAAAAAGTGACTTATTCGCGAGATATTGGCTCAACACTCTCCATAAAAAAGGCCGTTTCTGACCGGCAAGGCACCGCGTTTGTAGAATGAAAGGTGGGGAAGTCGGAAAATCTGGCCCAGCGCGTGACATTCCCCCAGCGTTCCGGCCTGGATAGGTAGGAGCTTCTCATGTCCCCTCCCCGGGAAGATAATCCGATCGAGTTGATTGCGGACGCCCGCGGCGGAACCGATGGGTCGCTGGGCCGGCTGCTACTGCTCTACACCAACTACCTGAAGTTCCTGGCCACGATGCACATCGACCCGCGCATCCGGGCCAGGGTGAGCCCCTCGGACATCGTGCAGGAGACGTTTTACGAGGCCCAGCGCGACTTCGGGCAATTTCGCGGGCAATCGGAACCGGAATTTCTGGCCTGGCTGCGGCGCATTCTGGTCAATAATCTGGCGCGTCAGGTGGAGCGGCATCTGCTCACCAAGAAACGCGACGTGCGGCGCGAGGTTAAGTTGGATGAAATCGGCGCCTCGATGGAGCGATCGACCATGCGGCTGGGCGCGATTTTGGTCGATCGGGGCGATTCGCCGAGCGGCGACGCGGCACGCAGCGAACGGGCCGTGATTCTGGTCGACGCCCTGGCCGAATTGCCGGCCGACTATCGCGACGTGCTGGTGCTGCGCCACGTCCAGAGTCTTTCGTTTGACGAGATCGGCCGGCGGATGGAGCGATCGAGCGGCGCGACACGGATGTTATGGCTGCGGGCCATGGAACGACTACGACCACTCCTTGAAACACGGGGTCTGCGATGAACCTTAGCGTGACCGAAGGCTCGCCGTTGTTGGCCGACCTCAATGCCGACGATCAACAGCGGCTGGCGAGCATTCTCGAACAGTATCTGATCGAATTTGAAAAGGGCCTGCCGGTCGATCAAGAACAACTGATCGCCCGAAACGCGGATCTGGCCGAGCCGCTGCGCGCCTATCTAAAGAGCATTCATCTGCTGCACGAAGCCGCCGGAGCAGTGGCCGCGCCGAAAATGCCGTCGGCAGCGTCGCCGGATACCACGTCGACTGAATCGCCGGCGCTGGGCCTGCTGGGCGATTTTCGCATCGGGCGAGAGATCGGCCGCGGCGGTATGGGCGTGGTTTACGAGGCACATCAGATTTCGCTCGATCGGCAGGTCGCGATCAAGGTGCTGCCGTTCGTCGCCGTGCTCGACCAGAAGCAGATCGCCCGATTCAAGAACGAAGCCCAGGCCGCCGCGCAATTGCACCACCCACACATCGTGCCGGTCTACTCCGTCGGCTGCGAGCGGGGCGTCCATTATTATGCCATGCAGTTGATCGAGGGGCAGAGCCTGGCGGAAGTGATTGAAGCAATTCGGAATTCGGAATTGGGAATTCGGAAAGGTGAGGGCGTAGAGCGGAGGGCAGAGAGCGGAGAGCGGAAAGCGGAAAAAGCGAAGCAACAATCGCCAGCCAGCCCCCAGTCCCCAGCCCCCAGCCCCCAGCCCCCCGTTTCCAAATCCCAAATTGAAACGGCCGTCGCCCTCTCCACCCAGCGCGAGTCCGACTCGCCGGGCTTCTTCCGCACGGTGGCCCGGCTGGGCGTCGAGGCGGCCGAGGCGCTGCAGCACGCGCACGAGCAAGGCGTGATTCATCGCGACGTGAAGCCGTCGAACCTGATGATCGATCGGGCGGGGAAGCTCTGGATCACCGACTTCGGGCTGGCCCGCGTTAGCTCCGACTCCAGCTTGACCGTGACCGGCGATGTGCTGGGAACGGCCCGCTACATGAGCCCCGAGCAGGCGGCCGGACGGACGGCGCTGGTCGACGAACGGGCGGACGTTTACTCGCTGGGCGTCACCCTATACGAGGCGCTCACGCTGCGGCACGCCTTCGACGGCGAGGGCCGGGAGCAGATTCTGCGGAACATCGCGGAGGTCGAACCGGCGGCGCCGCGGCGAATCAATCCGGCCATTCCACGTGATCTGGAGACGATCGTTCTGACGGCCTGCGCGAAGGAGCGCCAACATCGATACGAAACGGCCGGCGAGATGGCCGATGACTTGAAACGATTTCTGGCCGGCGAGCCGACCCATGCCCGCCGCGCGACGCTGCTCGATCGATCCACGCGCTGGGGCCGGCGCCATCGCCGCACGGTCGCGGCGGCGGCGGCGTTGCTGATCGTGGTGAGTGTCGGTTCGGCGATCAGCGCCGTCATGCTCTCCAGCGAACAACAACGGACGCGGGCGGCGCTGGCCGAATCGCAAACTAATCTCGATCGCGCCGAGACCAACTATCGCGTGGCCCGCGGCGTGGTTGATCGGCTGATTAGCCAACACGCCCAGAAGTTGGCCGAAATCCCGGGCACGGAGCAGGCGCGTGCGGAGCTGCTCCACGCCTCGCTGGGCTATTATGAACTGTTCATCGAGCAAGCCGGCGACGATCCGACGTTGCGGTCGGACTTGGCCATCACCTACACGAAAGTCGGTGTCGTCAAGGAACAGATCGGTTCGATCGATGAGGCAATCGAAGCCTACCGCACGGCGGCCGGGCTGTTCGAGCGGTCGATCGAATCCGATCCGTCACGGCCCGCGCCGCGCCGCGATCTGGCACGCTGCCGGAACAATTGGGCCCTGCTGCTGGGCCGGGCCGGCAAGACGGAGGCGGCCGAGCGAGAGTTTCACGAGGCGCTGAGATTGCAGAGGGAACTTGTCGCAAAGGACGATCAAGTCAACGACGAATCCGAATTTCTCTACGATCTGGCGCTGACCCATAACAACCTGGGCTTGCTCTACAGCCAAACCGGGCGGGCAAAACAGGCCCGGGATGCGTTCGATCGGGCGCTGGCCATTCAAACGAAGTTGGTCGAACGACAGCCCGACGACCAGCAGCGATCGGCCTCGCTGGCGGCGACCTATAACAACCTCAGTTACCTTCAGCGGGCCACCGACGTGGAGGCAGCCCGGCGAGCCAACCAGCGGGCCGTCGGCATTTTGGAAAAGCTACACGAGACCTATCCTCAGGCCGCCCGGTATCAAAACGAGCTGGCGATCTGCTACAGCAATCTTGGCGCCCTGGAGGCTCAGGCAGGCAAATACACGGACGCAAGCGACTCATACGGCAAGGCGATCTCGCTGCAGGAGGAGCTTCGTCGCAAGGCGCCGGGTGTGGTGCGATACCGGCGCGATCTGGCGGTGAGCTACAACAATCTCGGCCGGGTGCTCACCAAGGCGAAGCGGCTCGACGATGCCGAGGTTGCTTTTCGCTCCGCCGAGTCGATCCTTGAATTGCTCGTCCGCGACGATTCAGGGGAGCTGAGTTACCGCAGCAGCCTGGGCGGCGTCTACAACAATCTGGGCCGCGTCTATTCCCAACGCGATCGCCACGACGAGGCGCTGGGGGCCTACCGGCAGGCCGTCGAACACCAACGCTTCGCCGTCGAGCAGGCCCCCAAGGTCAGCCGCTTCCGCCAGTTCCTCGTGGTCCATTACGACAATTATGCCGAAGCACTACGACGGTTAAATCGACACGACGAAGCCGATCAGATCGCCGCGGCGCGTCAGCAACTGCGAGGAATCGATTCCGCTGCACAGCTCACCTCGGGAGGTGACAACCATGGTCCGTAAACACGCTCTTGGCCTCATTCGACGATTCGACCTAAGAGAAAAATTGCCCCGACGCAAGCGGCCAGCCGATCGGTCCATGTTCCGCTCGCTGCGCATCGAGGCGATTGAAGCCCGCGTCTTGCTCTCGGCGGTGGGAGTCGATTCGGACGGCCTGTTGGATATCGCGCCCGAAAATTCCGAGGCTGCTGTGTTCACGTTCAACTTGAGCGGTGACCCCGTCGTGGCTCGTGCTTTGGGAAATTTCGTTCTTAGCGGCGCGCGGGCTCAAGTCGATTCTTCCTCGGGTGACGGGGGCATCGACGCAAATGGCCAGCCTTCGATGAAAATGGAAACGCCCGCCTTCGCTCGCTTCGTGCCGGAGCAAGTCCACCGCACTGCCTTCACGCAAGATCCCGAAGACCTTGTCGACATCACCGTGGCGATGAGTGTGTCGCAGCGCCCGGGGTCGCTCGAGGCGGGTGGACTGCGAGGGAAGTTCCGACGGGTCGTCGATCACACGTTGATTCACCGAGCGGAGCAGAGCGGCCATCAAATGCTGGCCGTCGACGGACAATACGCCATGCTGCAGGCGTTTGAATTGTCGGGCCGCGATTTCGATTCCCACGAAGCGGGCAATGCCGCTGCGGACGGCCAATCGCCGGCGCCGAATCGCGTTGATCCGCCGCCGCCCGATGCACGACCGCGTGAGGGTGACGTGACGCAAGCATCTTCCACGAGCCAGCGGCAAGAGGACACCGCGCGGCGCGATGCGCTGTCGGACTCGCCAGCCGAAGCGGTGCTGAAAGCCAACGAATCGGCGCGCGACGACCAGCGGGTCACGGTCTCGCCCCAGCCAATCGGCCGCAGCCCACACGCCGCCCTCTTCGAGGAACTCGGCGACCACCAAGCCTCGGACCTGTTCGGACCGGCCGCCTATCTCAATCTCGGCCGCAAAAGCGGCATCGCCCCGGCGCTGATCGTCGCGGCCGGCGGCCAGCTTCTATTCGGAGCCTCGTGGCGCACTCGCCGCCGGCTTTCGCCCGAACCCGCCATCGAGCGTCCGCTACGGCGGTAGGTTACACTGCGAATGCCACCGCAAACAGAAAAAATGATCCGTTGCGCGTGGCGCTGCCCGCAGAAGACCGGCCTAGTAAAGTAGGGCCGGATTCTCATCAACGCACCTTGGAGTCTTGGAATGTTCTCATTTTTTCGATCTCACCGCGCATGCCCCATCTCGCGAGTCTCTCACCGGCGGCTCATCGTTGAGCCCCTGGAGCGTCGCGAGCTGCTCTCCGTGTCGCTCGGCAGCGACGATCCGATGGCGCCGGCTGCCGAAACGGGTGACCCGGCGGAAGTCACCTCCCTGGCGGTCGACGACGTTGAGGCGCCGGTGAGTGACGAGGGCAATTTGTCCGTTAGTTTTGGGCCGTGGGATTTAGAGTATTCGGAGACCATCGAGGATTTAACCTCGGTGGCGGTCGACGGCAACGTGATGGTCGTTGGAACGGTCAACAACGACATCGAGACGATTGGAAATGTGCGCGTCTATCGACGTCGCGACGACCGGTGGCAGGAAGATCTACAGGAATTGTTACCAATTCCGGTCGGGGCCGACCGCTACTTCGGCACCAACGTGGCCCTGGCCGAAGGCCGCCTGTTCATCACTTCCCATTCGACGATATACGTGTTTCGCGATGTTTCCACGGATGGTGACCCTGGCGAGTGGGAACTCGAAGCCGAGTTGGTTCCCTCGCGCCCCAACGCCATGTGGATGTATTGGGGAGGTTTCGACACCGACGGCAGTCACATCATCGCGGGCATGTCGGACTTTTCTGCCATCATCTTTTCTCGCGACGGAAACGAGTGGCGAGAAGAAGCCAAGCTCCTCATGGCCGACCATGTCCCGGTCCGCGAGGATTTGGGCCTGATCGCAACGCTCGTTTCGATCGACGGCGACGTAGCGATCATTTCCGCATCGCTGGACAACGATTTCGGCGACAAGGTCTACGTTTTCGAGCAGGTCGACGGCCAGTGGGCCTATCGACAGGAGCTTACCCTCGAGAATCCAACGTCGTTTGGCGTGATTTGGTCGGTCACGGTTGACGGAGACACGCTGGCGATCGCCGTTGACGGTGAAAATATCGTCGACGTTTTCGAGCGTGGCGCCGATGGCTGGCAGCGGACCGCCAAGCTGCGTCCCGGCGAATCAAATCGTCGCCTCCGGGGCGCGAAGGTGGTGATCCACGACGATACGATGCTGGTGAGTCAAGTTGCGGAAGTTCCTGGGCCAGAAGATCAAATACCGGGTGTAAACGTCACGGTCTTCCGGCGCGATGAGAGCGGCTGGCAAAAGCAAACCGTGTTGGCGGAGCCCGATTCGCAGATTCTCGACAGATTCGGTGCGGTCGTCGCTACCGACGGACGAACCATCGTCGCCGCCGCGGTCGACCAGGCGAGCATCTATGTCTTCGGGGTCAACGATGAGTACACACCGGCGACGCCCGAACCGCCGCCGGAGCCGCCCCGTCCCGATCCGCTTCCGGTTCCGTCCGTTAGTTTCGGTCCGTGGAATCTGGAGTATTCCGAAACCATCGAAAATTCACAGGTGGCCGTCGATGGTGACCTGATGGTCGTTGGAACGGTTGCCAACAACGCTCCGGGGGAGTACCCCGACGGAATCGTGCGAGTCTATCGACGTCGTGACGACCAGTGGCAGAAAGATCCGCAGGAGTTGTTGTCGCCGTCCTTCGGAGCGGACCCCTATTTCGGTACGAACGTGGCCTTGGCCGAAGGCCGCCTGTTCGTTACTTCCCACACGAAGATATACGTGTTTCGCGATGCTGGGCCGGATGGATGGAAACTCGAAGCGGAGCTGGTTCCCTCGACCCCCAATGCTACGTGGATGAGATTCGACGCCGACGGTAGCCGCATCATCGTAGGGATGTCGGACTATTCCGCGATCATCTTTTCTCGCGACGGAAACGAGTGGCGTGAGGAAGCCCGGCTCCTCGTCGCCGATTATGTCCCCGTTCCACCCGTCGAGGGCGGTCTGGTTGGCACGCTCGTTTCGATCGACGGCGACGTGGCGGTTATTTCGGCAGATCACGGCGGCGAACGCGGCAACAAGGTCCACATTTTCGAGCAAGTCGATGGAACGTGGATCTATCGACAGCACGCTGCCCTCGACAATCCGGGCAACTACATTTGGTCGATGACGGTTGATGGAGACACGCTGGCGATTCCCATTGTCGGCGAGAATGTCGTCGACGTTTACGAACGCGGTGTTGATGGCTGGCAGCGAATCGCCAAGCTGCACCCTGGCGAATCAGATCATCGGCTCGGTGGGTTGCGCGTCGTGATCCACGACGATACCATCGTGGTGCGTCAAGTCCAAACCTCGGAACCTCCTGCGCCGGATGACGAGATACAGGGCGGCAATGTCACGGTCTTCCGGCGCGACGCAAGCGGCTGGCGCAAACAATCGGTTTTGGCGTCGCCCGATTCGCAGATATTCGACGGATTCGGTTTGGTCGTTGCCACCGACGGGCAAACCATCGTCGTCACGGCGGTCGACCGGACCGATGGCGGAACGGTCAGATCGCGCGACCATGAGGTGGTGCGCGAGGAGGCGTTGCCGTCGCGGCTCTACGTGTTCGGCTTCGATGACGCGTACGTTGAAGAATTGCCTCCGGAGGAACCGAAAGCTCCCGATCCGCTGCCTCCGGAAAGCCCGCCTGAGGAACCGCCGACATTAACCCCGGGCGAGATCGTACCGTCCGTTAGTTACGGGCCGTGGGACTTGAAATACTTAGAGACGATCGACGACCTGGCGGGAAATTCCAAGGTGGCCGTCGACGGCGACGTGATGGTCATCGGCCGGAGAACAGACTCTGGCGAGGGCGTGCGAGTTTTTCGCCGCGTTGATGGCCGCTGGTTCCAAGAGTCGCAAGAGTTACAGAATTCTCTCGACCCGGCCGACGATTCGTTCGGCGTGGACGTGGCACTGGCCGATGGTCGCCTCTTCGTCAGTTCGGATACGGCGATTTACGTGTTCCGCGCCGTTTCCCTCAATGGCGGGCTCGGTGCCTGGCAGCTCGAAGCCGAACTGGTGCCCGCGGACACCGACGGGGCGACGATGTCCCCTGACGGGTTTGACACCGACGGCAGCCGCGTCATTTTCGGCATGTCCGACTTTTCTGCCTACATCTTTTCGCGCGACGGGCAACAGTGGCGGGAGGAGGGCAAGGTGTCAATCGCTGGTCATGTCGAAGAGGTGCCGGCGCGGTTGCATCCGTTCGTCGCGATCGACGGTCATGCGGCGGTCATCAGCGCGTATGGGCGTGGCGTCTTTGACACGGTCCACGTGCTCCAGTTCGATGGCGAGACCTGGGCCTATGGACAGCGGATTGTGGCCGACAACCCCGGAAACATCATTTCGTCCATGACGCTGGGTGGAGACACGCTGGTCATTGCCATTGAGGGCGAAAACGTCATCGACGTTTACGAGCGTATTAACGACGTCTGGCAGCGGACGTCCAAGTTCCGCAGCAGCCATACCTTCCGCGGCATCTTCGCTACGACGCTCGTGATCCACGACGACATGCTGGTGTTGAGCCAACCTCACGACGGTGGCACCTCGACTAGCCAAGTGCCCGGCGGCGTGGTGACGGTGTTCCGCCGCGACGAGACCGGCTGGAGTGAGCACACCGTGTTGGGAGCGCCCGATTCGCAGTATTTCGATGGATTCGGCGTGTCCCTGGCGACCGATGGACAGACGATAGTGGCCACGGCCGTCAGCGGGTTGCAGGGTTATCCGGTGGTGATTTCGCAGGATCCTCTCATCGTGCGAGAGGAAAGATTGCCGTCGCGCGTGTTTGTGTTCGGCTTCGATGACGCGTACGTTGAAGAATTGCCTCCGGAGGAACCTTCGACACCCGAACCGCTGCCGCCGGAAACCCAGCCCGAAGATTCGACGATCGACTTCAGTCCCTGGGCAATCGAGTACGCGGAGGCGGACCTCGACTTCGAACGATCGCGCGTGGCGGTCGACGGCGACGTGATGGTGGTTGGCTTGCCGCTGGACGACTCGCTGGCGGAAGACGCCGGGCTGGTGAATGTTTACCGCCGCGTGGACGGGGTCTGGCGGAAGGATCCCACGTCGCTCGTCTCACCAGGCGGCGAAGCCGACCGACATTTCGGCAACCGAGTTGTCCTGGAAGGAGACCGTCTGTTCGTCACGTCGGCGCGCAGCGTCTACGTGTTTCGGGCCGGCCCGTTGGGCACGTGGCAGATCGAAGCGGAATTGACTCCCGAGGCCGGCATCGGTTTTGGCGGGGGTGTTGGCGAGATCGACACGGACGGACAGCGTCTCATCGTGAGCACGTCGAGTTTTTCGGCGGCCGTCTTCTCGCGCGACGGCGAAACGTGGCGCGAAGAGGCCGTGCTGTCGGTTGCCGAAACCGTCGACGCCCCGTCGCAGAGCCCCGATTCGCTGGTGGCCATCGACGGCGACGTGGCGGTCTTGAGGGCGGACAGATGGGCGATGCCCGAGGGCATGAGAAATTTAGTCCATGTGTTTGAGTTTGCCGAAGGGATTTGGTCGGAGCGACAACAATTGATCATCGACTCACAGGATGGTGAAGACGTGACGGCGGTGGAAATCGACGGCGATACCATTGCGATTGCGATCCAGTCCGGCAGCGTCATCGACCTCTATCATCGCGGCGACGACGACTGGCAAAGGTCCACGAAGCTGTACGATCCTGGCCGCAGTTTTCTTGGTGCCGAGATCGTGTTGCACGGCGACACGCTGCTGCTGGGTCACTACCCGAACGGATCACCGACGACCTCCACGTCGGGAGAAGAGATCCTCGGCGGCAGCGTCACGGTCTTCAGGCGCGACGGAGCCGGCTGGCACGAAGAGACCGTATTGGCGGCGCCCAACTCGCGACACCTCGACCGGTTCGGCATCTCGTTCGCCACCGACGGAGAGACAATTGTCGTGGCGGCCATGGCGCAGCTCGAATACAACGACTGGGTCGGCCCGCCGTCGGGCATCTATGTGTTCGCCCTTGGGGAAGTTCCGATCCACGAGCCGCCGGCGGGAATCCCACCTGACGACCCCATTGTAGACGACCCCATTGTAGACGACCCCATTGAAGTTCCCGATCCGCTGCGGCAGGAAGACCCGGTGGAGATTGACTCGACGATCGACTTCAGTCCCTGGGCAATCGAGCACGCCGAGGCGGACTTCGACTTCGTGCGAGCGCATGTGGCGGTCAGCGGCGATGTGATGGTGGTCGGTGGGCTAAACGCGGGGTCGGTCGATGTTTACCGCCGCACGGACGGAGCCTGGCAGAAAGACCCCGCGCCGCTCGTCTCACCGCGAGGCGAAGCCGACCGAGCCTTCGGCCGCCGCGTTATGCTGGAAGGAGATCGCCTGTTCGTCGCCTCTTCGCAGACCGTCTACGTGTTTCGCGCCGGCCCACTGGGCACGTGGCAGATTGAAGCGGAATTGACTCCCGAGACCGGCAACGGTCTTGGCGAGATCGACACGGACGGCCAACGTCTCATCGTCGGCACGTCGAGTTTTTCGGCGGCCGTCTTCTCACGCGACGGCGAAGTGTGGCGTGAAGAGGGCGTGTTGTCGGTTGCCGAGATCGTCGACGCCCCGTCGCCAAGTTTCTATTTGCTGGTGGCCATCGATGGCGACGCGGCGGTCTTGAGGGCGGACGTCAATACGCTGATCGAGGGCATGAAAGATCGGGTTCACGTGTTTGAGTTTGCCGAAGGGATTTGGTCGGAGCGACAACAATTGATCGTCGACTCACAGGATGGTGAAGACGTGACGGCGGTGGAAATCGACGGCGACACCATCGCGATTGCAATCCAGTCCGGCCGCGTCATCGACCTTTATCATCGCGGCGACGATGGCTGGCAAAGGACCACGAAGCTGTACGACCCCGACCGCAGCTTTCTGGGTGCCGAGATGGTCTTGCACGGCGAGCTGCTGCTGCTAGGTCACTACACGAACCGATCGGCGACGACTTCCGCGTCGGGCGAAGAGATACTCGGCGGCAGCGTCACGGTCTTTCGGCGCGACGGGGCTGGCTGGCACGAAGAGACCATCTTGGCCGCGCCCAACTCGCGACACCTCGATCAGTTCGGCGTCTCGTTCGCCACCGACGGAGAGACGATCGTTGTGACCGCCATAGCGCAGCTTGAGCAAAACGACTGGGTCGGCCCGCCGTCGGGCATCTATGTGTTCGCGCTTCAGGAAGCCCCGATCCCCGAGCCGCCGCCGGAAATCCCACCCGATGACGATGTCGTCCTACGAGGAACGGTCATCGAAGGCTTCGTCTGGCATGACCTGGACCGCGATGGCCGACAAGACGAGGGCGAGCCGGGCATCGAGGGCGTGGGCGTCCGGCTGTTCGACGCGATAGATAATAACCACGCGCTTGATGTTCGATTTACCGACGCCGACGGGCGATTTTCAATTAACCTTCCCCCAGGACAAAGTGTGTACCTCGAATTTGGCGACCTGCCCGACGGCTTCACGTTCACTCACGAGGATAACGCAGAGAACGGCACCCTCGACAGCGACGTCGATCGGCTCACCGGGCGGACCGAAGTGTTTACGGTGCCCGCAGCCGTTGATCGAGTGGTCATCGACGCGGGCCTGCTGGAGTGGATTGCGCCTCAGGGGATTGGCGAGTTGTCCGCTTCAGCAGCGTCCAGCAGGCAAGTCGAGTTGACCTGGACCGATGCCGACGTGGAAAGCGGTTACCGCCTTTACCAGTGGGACGGTCAGTTAGAGCGGGGCGTGCTTATCGCCACGTTGCCGCGCGGCAGCACGTCGCACTCGGTCGAGAACCTAAATGAAAATCAATCGTATTTCTATTCGGTCGAGGCATTCAACGGTGGCGGATCTTCCTGGTTGGACTGGCAACAGGTTAGCACGCCGCGCACGCCGCCCAAACTGTCCGAGCCGTCGGTTCTAGTGGTTGATTCGAGTTCCCAGATCACCGTGTCCTGGTCGCCCGCGGATGACGCCGACGGTTATCGCGTGTATCAGTGGAACGGCGAGAAAGGGGCGCTGATTGCCTCGCTGCCCAGCGACGCCAGGTCGCACGTCGTGACCGACTTGCCCGCCGGCGGACGACACTTTTTTACGGTCGAGGCATTCAACGACGGCGGGTCCGACTTCACCGCCTGGAATTCCGCCAGCACGCTACTCGCGGAGGTGATCTCGTCGCTGGAGTTCGACGAATTATCAGCGTCGGCCTTCTCCAGCACCCGAGTCGATTTGGCCTGGGCCGACAGCGACACGGAAACCGGTTACCGCGTCTTCCAATGGGACCACCAGTTGGGGCGCGGCGTGCTTATCGAGACGCTGCCGGCCGACGGCACGTCGCACTCGGTCGAGAACCTAAATGCAGATCAACTATACTTCTTTTCGCTCGAAGCCTTCAACGAGGGCGGTTCTTCTTGGTCGGACTGGCAACAGGTTAGAACGCCGCCCGCGCCGCCCGAACTGTCCGAGCCGTCGGTTCTGGTGGTCGACTCGAGTTCCCAAATCACCGTGTCCTGGTCGCCCGCCGACGCCGCCGATGGTTATCGCGTCTACCAGTGGAACGGCGAGAAGGGGGCGCTGATTGCCTCGCTGCCGAGCGACGCCACGTCGCACGTCGTGACCGGCTTACCCGCGGGCGGAGAACACTTTTTTACAGTCGAGGCGTTCAACGACGGCGGGTCCGACTTCACCGCCTGGAATTCCGCCAGCACGCCACTCGTGGAAGTGATCCCGTCGTCGGAGTCTGACGACTTAATCGCGTCGGCCTTCTCCAGCACGCAAGTCGATTTGACCTGGGCCGACAGCGACACGGAAACCGGTTACCACGTTTTCCAATGGGACCACCAATTAGGGCATGGCGTGCTCATCGCGACGTTGCCGGCCGACAGCACGTCGCACTCGGTCGAGAACCTCAACGCGGAGCGACAATACTTCTTTTCGATCGAGGCCTTCAACGATATTGGTTCTTCATGGTCAGACTGGCAACAGGTTGGAACGCCGAACAATCATCCTGTCATGGGGCTGTGGAGCGTCATCGTCGATTCGAGTTCTCAAGTCACCGTGGGCTGGTCGCCCGTGGGCGATGCCGATGGTTATCGCGTGTATCAGCGATACGGAGTACAAGTCGTAATGATTGCCGCGCTGCCGGGCGACGCCACGTCGCACGTCGTGACCGGCTTGTCGTCAGGTAGCGGACATACCTTTATGGTCGAGGCGTTCAACGATGACGCGTCCGACTTCACTTCCTGGCTTACCGTAATCCTGCCGCCTACGTTTCCCTAGGATGGTCCAACGTCGAGTCTACCGACCGCCTCACAGCGTGACGGTCAGACGCATGAAGACGACGAGCAGGCCCTGGTTCGATTGTTAGCGTGGCGAGAAGGAAGGCCCATTAGGGACGGCTCAAAAATATCTTCCTCATTCGCCGACATCTGGCGGGCAGCGGCCGTAAGTCCGCCGGTATATCCGCCTTCGGTGTCGAGGTATCTCCGCGCGGACTTGATGCCTTCGCGATAACACTCGGGGCTCGTCGCGCATCGTAGAGAATTCGGCAGTTCGGCAACGCCTGCTGAAGCTTCTTGACGCCTTCGTCGCTGACGTTGGTGGCCCGTAGGTCGAGTTTTGTGAGGTTCGTCAGGCCTTGCAGATGCTCCAGGCCGGCGTCGGTGACTTTCGTTTTTAGGAGCCGCAGCGTTCGAAGATTCCTCAGCCCTGTGAGATGTTTCAGTCCGGCGTCGGCGACGTTGAGGTACTTGAGTTCCAGCACTTCCAGCTTCGTCAACTGGCTGACATGCACCAGCCCGGCGTCGGTCATCTTGAGGCAGGCGACGAGCCTCAATTCCCGCAGGTTCGTCAGCCCCGCCAGATGCATCATGCCGTCATCCGTGAACGTCGGGCCACACACCAGGGCCAGCGTTTCCACATTCGGCAGCCCATCCAAATGAGCCAAAACCGCGTCCGTCACTCGGCTTCCGCCCAGGTGGAATTTCTTGACCGTTCCCTGATCGTCGCGGCGAAAATGCCCTTTCAGCTTCTCCAGCGCCGCGATGGCAGCCTGATCGTCGGGTTTTGCCGGTGGCGGTTTCGTTGCGTCGTCGGCTGCTGCGGCTGCATGAACCGAAGCCAGGAAGAGAACGGCCCATAGCAAATGCGTAACGGCGATTAGTTTCATCATGACAAGCTCCAGGTCCAGGGTTCATAGGGATTATCGGCGATGAGAGCCGGGCACGCAAGTCGAAGGCGACGCCCCGCCGATCCCGCTTGCAGGGCAGTATTTCTCATTTCGAGCCACGGCCGGTATACTTACGGGCACGAGATTCCGCTCGCGGAAGGAATTGGCACATGGTTTCGCAGCACTCGCAATCTGCCGCCGCGCCGATGACGTATCGCCTCATCGTCACCGAGCCGGCCGAGCGCGATCTGGACGCTTGCTACGATTACATCTTCAAGCGCAGTCCCGAGGGGTCTCTGCGTTGGCTTGATGCTTTCGGGGCCGTCGCTGCCGTGATCGAGTCGAAAGGCAAGCGAGTTTCGTAGATTCACTCACTGGCGCTGCGTGCTTGTATTATCGAGCCACCCGCGCATGGGGGCGTTTTCTGAGCTAGAGTTGAACTGCCGGGCTCCCTGCGCGCTGGCCGGCGTGTCTTTAGCTTGGAAAATGCCTCCCATGACCTCCCGCGATGCACTCGATCCTTTTGTTGAGCGGGCCAAGAGCCTTTATTCGCTACCGGCGGTGGCGATGGAGGTGTTGCGGCTGACCGACCATCCGAAGGTCGACGTGCCGGCGCTGAAAAACTGCATTGAAAACGACCCGGCGCTGACCACGAAATTACTGCGCGTGGTGAATAGCTCGCTGTTCGGGCTGAGCCGCGAAGTGAACGATCTGAATCAGGCGCTGGCTCTGCTGGGCATCAAGCCGCTCAAGCTGCTGGTGCTCG
>JADFKK010000209.1 GCA_022564995.1 Planctomycetota bacterium
CTTGAGGATTGTCCAATTCCCCGGCATTCCGCTCGACAACCACCTTGTCGAATTGCCCGCTGGCCGCGTCGTAGCGCAGAACCTGATCCGAAAACGCACTTGCCACGTACAGGTATTCATCCGGACCGAAGGCCAGGCCGGCCGGAGAATCGAGACCACCACCGCTGGCAAACACGTCGATGAGTTCACCAGTCGTGCCATCGTAACGTACTACATCGTCCGTCGTGTCACTCGATATATACAGATTCCCGTCCGGACCGAATGTTAGGTCAGCCGGAGAATCGGCCTGACCGCGGACCGCGAAAACGTCGATGAACTCGCCGGTCGTCCCATCGTACCGCAGTGTCGAAGCTGTCGGCGAGCTGATCACATACAGGTGACCGTCAGGTCCAAATGTCAGTCGGCGGGGCTCCCGCAAGCCTCCGCTACCCGAGGTGACGAACTCGTCGATAAACTCTCCCGACTCACCGTCGAATCGCAAAACGTTATTGAACGACCGGTCGCTCACGTAGAGATGACCGTCGGCATCAATGGCCAGACCGCCCGTCGTTCCCAACCGATCATCGCTAACGAACACGTCGATGAATGCACCGGTCGTGCCGTCGAACCGCAGAACCTCCTGAGTACCGCCGCCCAAGACAAACAGCGTGCCGTCCGGGCCAAACGCGGCGACGCGCGGCTGACTCAACTTCGGGTCGGCGGCGAACGCGTCCAAAAACGTGCCGACGTCCCCTTCGCTGACCCGCAGGGTGACCTGCTGCGTGCCCGCAACGATCCCCAGTTCGTGATAGGTCTGCCAATCGATGCTGGGCGAGACGCCGACCGCGTCGTCGAACACCCCGTCGTTGTTCAGATCCCATGCATAGAACAGCTTGTCGCCGTCGGCATCCAGCGAGGCCGAGGCGTCGAGCACCAGCGGCTGCCCGTCGTCGATCGTATATGGCCCGCCGGCGTCGGCCACGGGCGCACGATTGTCCGGCGCCACGTTGATGCTCACCACCACGGCGCCGGTCGTGAGGCGGCCGTCGCTGGCCCGATAGGTGAAGTTGTCAATTCCGCGGAAGCCCGCGTCGGGCTGATAGGTGAACGACCCGTCGGCACGCAGCGCGAGCGTGCCGCTGTGAGGCGCCGCGACAAGCTGCGCGGTAAGCGTGTCCTGGTCGACGTCGAAGTCGTTGGCCAACAGGCCCTCGGCAGCCGAGACGTCGAGCAGACGACCCTCGACGACGCGGTAAACGTCGGAGGCGGCGACGGGCGCATCGGGCCTGGGCGCGACGTGAATGGTCGCGATGGCGGCGTTCGAGCCGCTGACGTCGTCCGCCGCGAAATAGCTGAACGTGTCGGTGCCGTAAAAATCGGCCTCGGGCGTGTAGACAAAGGTTCCGTCGCCGTGCAAGTCGAGCGTGCCAAAGGTCGGGCCGGCGACCAATTCAGCGGTCAGCTTGTCTCGGTCCGCGTTACGATCGTTGGCCAACAAGCCCGGCACGGCCTCGCTGGTGGCCGACAGCCGCAGGTCGAAACTGACGTCGCTGCTGGTGGGCCGCGCCTGGTGTACTTCGACCGCCAACACGTTCGTGCCCTGTCGAATCAGGTTCGGATCGATCGAGAAGGAGAAAAAGCGATCCTCGTCCGCGCCGCCGACCGTCTCCGAGGCCCGCGTCTGGCTGTCGATTTCGCCCTCCGGCAGATTGCTGCGGACGATCTCTTGCCCGTTGAGATAGACCACCGCGCCGTCGTCGCGGAGCAAGTGCAGGGTGGCGCTGGCCAGATCGCCGGCCACCTCGAACGTGTGCCGAAAATACGTCGTGATGAAGCGATCGCCGCTCGGTCCGCCGCGGATAACGGTCGCCTCCTCGCCCTCGCCGTCTCCATAGCCCAACTCGGCGGCGCCCGCCGACCACAGCACGTCGGCAAACGTCGGCTGGCGCCAAACGCTGCCCTGGTTGGAACCGTCGTCGAGATATTTCCAAACCGAACCGGCCGGCACTACGTCGAAGCCGACCACCAGCGTCGTGTCTTCGTCGAGAAAATAAACGTCGTCCAGCGCCACCGTCACATCGTCGGTCGGGCGGACCGTAATGGTCACCCGGGCAGCGGTCGAAGTCGCCTGCGCGTCGCTTGTCTCGTAGAGGAAACTGTCGCTACCGAAGAAATTCTCCTGGGGCGTGTAGACAAACGAGCCGTTGGCCGCCAGCGCGAGCGTGCCGTGCTTGGTCGATTCGAGCAGTGTGGCGCTCAGCGAATCACCCTCGGCATCGACGTCGTTGGCCAGCACACCGGCGGCGGCGTTGATCGCTAGCGTTCGATCTTCATCAACGACATAAACATCGTCGATCGCCTGCGGCGGATCGTTGATTGGCCGCACGTTGAACGTCACGGTGGCGACGCCAGAATCGTCGAAGCCGTCGTTGACCAGATAAGTGAACGCATCGGTGCCGTGGAAATCGGCCGCCGGCAGATACGTGAAGGCCCCGTCACTCGCCAGCGACAGCGTGCCGTTGGACACACGTGCGACCAGCACCGCGCGTAGCGGATCGTTCTCGCCGTCGCTGTCGTTGGCCAGCACGCCGCCGCTCGCGTCGATCACCAACAGCACGTCCTCGTCCAAGCTGTACGCGTCGTCGCTCGCCACCGGCAAAATGTTATTGGCCCGGGCGACCCGAATTGTGACCGTCGCCGGGGGTGAATCGTCCTGCCCGTCGCTGGCAACATACGTGAACTGGTCGACGCCCTCAAAACCCGTATTCGGAGTATAGGTAAACGATCCGTCGGGCCGCAGCGCGAGATCGCCGTCGGTCGGCGGCAGAGCGAGCAAGGCCGTCAGCGTCGTCCCCTCGGCGTCGACGTCGTTGGCCAATACACCCGCGGCGGCGTCGACGCTCAATTGGGCGTCTTCCACAATGTTGTATTCGTCGTCGCTGGCCCGAGGCACGTCGTTGATCGAACGGACGGTCAGGTCGACCAGCGCCGGCGGCGATTCAAACAGCGGTGTTCGCACGACGTACGAAAAGCGATCCGGGCCGTTGTAATTTTCGGCCGGCGTATAGACGAAGCTGCCATCGGCGTCCAACGCCAAATCGCCATGCGACGGCCCGTCGATCAACACGACAAGATGCACGTCGTTGCCGCCGAAGTCGTTGGCCAACAGACCGGACGCCGCGGCGACGTCGAGCGTGACGTCTTCATCGACCTGATAGGCGTCGCCAGTGGCAACAGGAAAGGTCGGCAGCGCGGCGTCGAGCACGATGGAAAACACCGTAGTCGGCAGCTCATTGCCCGCCATGTCGCTGATCTTCGCGGCGCCGCCGTTGAGCGTGACTCGGTATTCACCGGCGGGAAACGTATCGCCGAGGGCCGCCAGCGCGACAACATTCGCGTCCCCATCGTAGCTGAACGTAAAACCATCAAAACTGGCGTCGTCCCTCGTGACGCTCAGCGTCTCGGACCTGACACTTGCGTCGTCCAGTGCCGCGTCGGACAGGTGAATCTCGAATCGATCCCGCAGGCCGACGAGCACTTCGCCCTCGCTGGGATTGCTGTCGGCGGCTTCGTTATCGGCTGGCAAGATCAACGCGGCAGAGGGCGGGTTGGCATCCGGCGGAGCATGCTGCACCGAAAGACGCGGCCGATGAAAGACGGCCGACGACTCGCGTGAATCGAACGCCAGAGGGTCATCGCCCGCTGCGGCGATCAGCAAGCCACGATTGCTCGACGGATCGTTGACCCACGATTGCACGACGGCCCGACCCGCGGCATCGAGCACCACCGTCCATGAACCGGTGGCGTCCGGCGCAAGGGTTCCCAGCAGCGTCGCGTCGAGGTCGCTCTGGCCGGCCGCGCCGCCTTGCTGCCAAGGCTCGTCGACACTGGCCCGAGTCCAACTGGCCTCGCTTTCGGTCCAGTCGCGCGCCACCGCGAAAAGTTGAAAACTCCCCGACGTCGGGTCGCTGACGTGGACGGTGAGCGAGACCTCCTCGACCTGTGTGCCGAGCGGAATCGTCGAAAGATCCCACTTCAGCAGCGTCACGGCGCCGTCGCCCACCACCAGCGTCGCCTCGCCGGCGAAATTCGCCTGCGGCGCGCTCTGCCGCAACGACACGTCGCGCGTCGCGTCATAATCGGACGCGGGCGATTGCCCGTCGCGCAGCATCGTCACCGTGTCGGCCGGCGTCGTCTCGTCGCGTCCGTAGAAGTAAAGCGGCTGATCGAATCCCTCGCTGAACGTAAAGTAGCCGCCGCTGGCCGGGTCGAACGTGATCGACTCGCCCTTCGGTTCGACCACATAGGGCACCGACTCCGCCGGCGTGCCGATCAACACCTCGGCGATGCTGCTGCCCAGCGGGCGCGAATAGAACGAGACGTCGTTGTAGTTCTTGATGAGGATTTCCAGACCGGAGGGCGAAACGTCGCCACCGACCGCGCCGGTCCAGGCCATCTCGCCCTCGAATGTGAGCGTGCCCCCGGTTTGCGGAAACGCGGCGCTGTAGACGCGCTGAAAATTCTCGTCGCGCTTGGTGACGATGACTAAATCGCCCGACCACGGATCGATCAGCAGCGTTTCGGCGTCGCGCGGACCGTCGGGATAAACGAACTCGATCGCCTCGACTCCCTCCAGATCGACGCTCAGCGGCGATTGCGAAGCGCTCACGACCGGCTCTGCCACGCGGTAGATCGTCACGCCCGGGTGGACGCCGGCGTTGTCGCCCGTATCGGCGATGTACAGATAATCGACCCCCGGCGTCGGTCCCGGCCCGATGGCGATGTCTTCCCAATCGCGGGCCGCCGCGCCGCCGAGGTTATATACGCCCAGCTCCGCGCCGCTCGTGTCGAGGGCGAACAGCCGCGGCTGGTCGCCGGAGTCGTTGTGCATCCACAGCACGCCGGCGTTTTGCCGGCTGGCGACCATGCCGGAAACTTCGCCCAGCTCGGTCGATTCGACCGTGCCGACGATCTGCCCGTCCAGGAAATTCGCCGCCAGGGCCAGCAGCCGTCGGTCTTCCAAAGGCTCGATGGCCAAGCGCCCTCGGCGGTCGTCAGAGCGTCGGGCAAGAGATTGACGCAGTGATCGAAACGTGGCTCGAAGTGACACCGTATCCAGTTCCTTGTGACAGATTCAGCGGACGGTGCCTGCCCCCATGAATCATCGCCAAGCGGCTCGAAGGATCGATCTTCGTAGGCAGTCCTCGGGCGTCTATTCTACAGCCCGTTAGCCGAGAATGCCAATGTGTGGTGAAAGCAAGCCGGATCGGCCAGGGCGTGGCGTGTGAATTGGCCGGATTCTCGGGATTTGGCACCCCGGCCAGCGGTTCGCGGCAACTCGTCGTAATTATCGGCGCCGGTTACTCCGACTAAGCATCGTTCGAGAAATAAATGTCTCACGAAACGATGCGCGGCGAGCGGAGGCCGTTAGGCCGCCGGTAATCCCTCACCGGGCGTCAAGCTCTTCGCGTGCGGTTGTATTGCCCCCCGAGCCAACGCTTTTCAAAGTCGCACATTTGTTTAGTCCCGGAGGGACGGCATCAAATAGCCTGGGGCGCGAGCCCCAGGGATCATTTATTTCTCGAACGATGCTAACTGCGTTATCGCTGCGGCCGTTGGCGGCGGAAGAGGCTGCGGGCGGTTAGTAGTAGCAGGCCGATGAGCATGGTTAGGCAGGAGGTTGGCTCGGGCACGACGATGCCTTGTTGGTTGATCTCGAAGTGGCCCAGGTCACCCGACTTCATGCCCATTGAGGGAATAATCGTCGATTTCCCGCTGGCGCCGTCGCTGTCGCGCGTGTCGAACTGCTCGTTGTCGAACGGGTATTCGTAGAAGGGGATGATCGGCAGATCGAACGTATCGCCCATGACGAATTCGGGAAACGGGCCTTTGTCGAAGCTGACCGAGAGCAGCGCGTTGTCGTCGCGATCGCTGCCGAATTTGTCCCAGAGGATGTTTCTGAAGTCGGCCTGGACGTTGGGCGCGCCGAGGGCGGGCTCGATTTCGACGATGAAGGTGATCGACTCGCCCGGGGCGAGCGGTCGATCGCCGAAATCGAATTCGAGCGTGGAGCTGGTCGAGCCGGAGTGAACGATGTCGGACGGGGCCGTGATGATGGGGGCCACACCGCCGGGCGCGTCTAAGATCAACATGGCGTCGAAGACGAAATTGGGATCGTTGATGTCGAGCGTGAAGTTGAGCAGGTTGAAATCGTCTGGCGAGGTGTTTTCGAGTTTGACAATCGGATTGCGCCGCGACAGCAGCACGTCGCTCGGCGTGCGCCAAGTGGCCTCGAGCATGTTCAAATCGTCGTGCGGATCGTCGACCAGGCCTGCGGTCGTGGCGATGCTCAGCCGGTAGCTCGCTTGGGCGAGAATCTCTTCTTGTGCCTGCGCGGCTGGACCGGCCAAGCAACACGCGGCAAGCACCGCCAGGGCGAAGAGGGCACGAAGTAGGTCGCTGTTGCGGTCGCTCATGATTGCATCTCGATGGGGTTGATCCGTGGTCCGCTGATGTGTTGTCTGTCTGATCGTGATTGCCGAAATCTGTCGCGTGAAACACGCCGTGCTTCGACCGTCGGGCGGCAGGTTGCCATCTTGCGAACATCCGGCACGCAGCGAGCGTGCTTCGGGCAGACTCAGGCCATCGGCGTGGCAGATCACAGCAAGCCGGCAAGGCCGGACCACTCCAAACGGGCTGTGAAAAGCGGGTCGAAGCGCCGCACGGGGCGGCAGTCAGCCGACGTCACAAAAGAGAGCAGGAATCGCCGCTAGATGCGGTGCGATACCTGACGTGACGGTCGAAGTTTCATGAGCAAGGGGCTCGCGGCTGACTCAAATGGGATATGCGGGTAAATTGGGTGAAGCACCCAAGCTCTATTTAATCCTCAACTCCCGGAAGTGTCAACGATTTGGTAGGCTGCGGTAGCCGAAAAGGCCGCTTTTCGGCCGTCCGGGGACAAGACGGCTTGGAAATACCGGCATAATCGGTACACTCCGGCGCAATGGCTCACCAACTTGACGCGTAAGCCGGGCATTAGCCCCCGGTTCTTGCAGGCTGGCAGCAAGAACCGGGGGCTAGCGCCCCGCGGCTGATGAATAATCCGGGCTAGCGAATCGTCCGACGCAGGCAGAGGGATTTACGCACGAAACCCTCTCTCCGGCGCGGGGTTGAATGAGGCAGGCTGCTGTCGAAGAAACATCTGTTCCGCAATAGGAGATTTTTGTGATGTTGCATCGCATAACAAGGTTCGTACCGGTTTTGTTGTTGGTCTTCGCCGTGGCAAACGCCAACGCGGCAGACGAGAACGCAAAGGCCGAGTCGAAAAAACCGGAGAAGGCCGCCAAGAAAGACGCCCAGGACGACAAGAAACCACGCGGGCGAGAATCGACTCAACTCAAAGCCGGCGACATGGCGCCCGACTTCGAGTTGAAGACGCTCGACGGCAAACGAACCGTCAAGCTGAGCTCGTTTCGCGGCAAGAAGCCCGTAGCGCTGATTTTCGGATCGTATACGTGACCGCCGTTTCGGCGCCAGGTTGGCGCCTTGGAAAAAATGTACGCCGAATACGGCGAAGAGGTCGAGTTTCTGATTGTCTACATCCGCGAAGCCCACCCGACGGACGGTCGCGTGTCGGGCGGCAACACGCGGGCGGGCATCAACTTCAAACAGCCCAAGACGTTTGACGAACGGCAGGCGGTTGCCAAGGAAATGTGTACCAAATTGAAAGTCAAGATTCCGGCGATCATCGACAATCTCGACGACAAAGTGGGCCGCGATTACAGCGGCATGCCCGACCGGCTCTATCTGATCGGCGAAGACGGAAAAGTGGTCTTCAAGGGCGCCCGCGGACCGCGCGGCTTCAAGCCGGAGGAGCTGGAAAAAGAGATCATCCTCACGCTGCTGGGCGCCCTTAACAGCCCAGAAATGTAGCTGGCGACTTCGTCGGCAATTTTCCCGACGGTCGCTGAGCCCTCGATACGCTCGTCGCAAGACTCACCGGCGGCTAGCGCCGTGTCGCTCACGTTATCCTGCTTGTCGACAGCGTAAAGTGGAACGTCGTTGCCCGTTGGTCGTTGGACGTCACCCACATGCGGCCCTTGTGCTCTTCGACGATCGAACGGCTGATGGCGAGCCCCATGCCGAGGCCATGCGGCTTGTCCGAATAAAAGGCGTCGAACACTTTTTGCTCAGCGTCTTGGGGCAGGCCGGCGCCCGTGTCGGACACCGTCACCTCGATCATCTCCTCGTCGGTCTGCTCAATGGCGGACGACGTGCCAATCGAGAGCGTTCGCCCTCGCGGATCGACCTCGTCCAAGGCGTCCAGGGCGTTCTGAATCAGGTTAATCAACACCTGCTGAAGCTGCACGTGGTCGGCGAAAACATGGGGAAGCGAGCGGTCGAGATCCAACACGATACGCACCGTGTCAAACCGCCGGTCGAACTTCATTAATTCGATAACTTCCTCAATCAGGGCGTTTACGTCGACCGTTGAGCGGCGCGCCGGAGCCTTGCGGACCAGCGATCGCAAGCGGCGGATGATCTCGCTGGCCCGCATCGCTTGCTGCGAGATCTCTTCCAGAACAGCGCTAAGATCGTCAACTTCCGAGGATTCTAAGTCAGCCAGCAGCCTCTGTCCGGCCTGGGCATAGGCGGTGATCGCGGTCAGCGGCTGGTTGATTTCGTGGGCCAAACCGGTGGCGATTTCGCCCAGCGTGCTGATCCGCGACATGTGGGCCAGAGCGTCGTGTCGCCTGCGAGAAGTTTCTTCGGCCTGGCGGCGGGCCAACTCGGCGGCTGTGCGCGAGGCCAAAATAGCCAGCGCGGGCAGGCCGGAGAAATCGTCGGCCATCGGCTTGTCGTCTATCAGCGCCAGATGTCCGATCATCCGCCCCGCTGTGTCGAAGATCGGTGATCCGCAGTAGCTCACTCCGCCCATGTCCGCAAGGTGCTTGTCGTCGGGAAACGACTGCTTCACGTGGCTGGAATAAAAGACGTGTATTCCCCGCACCGTTTTCGCGCAAGGCGTCCCCGCGACTTCGAATTCGAAGTTATCGAGAATCCGCTGCCCGTCGCACCCGGCCACGACGCGAGATCGAGTCGTTGGATGATCCAGACTCTCACAAACAAATGCGTAGCGAATACCGAGCGTGGCGGTCAGCGTCTTGACAACGGAAGAAAAGAAGTCCTCGCCGACATTTGAGGAGGTTCCCTCAGCAATCGCCTGCAGGAGTTGCTGGGCTCGCTTCCGCTGGGAAATCTCTTCAGTCAACTCCGCCGTGCGCTGAAGCACGCGGTGTTCCAATTCGTCTCTTGCCTGCTGAAGCGCCTCCTCCGCCTGCTTGCGCGGCGTGATGTCGTAGGTCGACCCCAACATCCTGACGGGCTTGCCCTCGGCGTCGCGAATCGCGGCGCCGCGGGAGTTGTACCAGCGGTATTCGCCCGACTTGGTTAGCAGCCGGAATTCGACGTGATATGGCTCGTTGTATTCAAAGTGTCGACGCACCGCTTCGAGCGTGGGCTCCAGATCATCGGGATGCACGAGCGATATCCAATTCTCGTACGACGCTTCCAACTCGTCTTCGTCGTAACCCAGCAACTGCTTGTATCTCGGCGAGTACCAGGCTTCGCTGGTAGTTACATTCCAGTCCCACAAACCGCCGGACGAGCTGCGCACGGCCAAATCGAATCGCTGCTGACTCTCTCGCAGCGCCTGATCCACGGCGTGGCGCTCGGTGATGTCGCGCAGAATACCCAGCGATCCGGTCACTTCACCGGTCGTCTCATGCCGAATCAAGACCGAGCGGTCGCTGATCCATTTCTCCGCGCCGTCGGCGGTCTGCATGCGGTAATCGACCTGATACTGCTCGAAGCCGCCGCGTTCGAAGGCCCGCTTGTACTCGTGCCTGTCGGCATAGCCGCCCAAGTCGACGACTGCGACCTCCTCGATCATTTTCGAGAACATCGGCGGGGTGATCTCGTCATGCGGCACACCAATCAACTCGACGATCCCGGGGCCGATGAACTCATAGCGGCGGTCACGGTGGCAGAGCTGATACGGGACGCCCTTGGTGCTTTCAATCGCACGGCGATAGATGCTGTCGGAATGGTCCAACGCCATGACTGCTGACCCAGATTGCTGCGCAGAACCGCTTGCATTTCCGCCCGTGGCGTCCTGCCTTTGCTGAATTCGCTGCACGTAGTCTTCTCCCGTGATCGTCAAGTTGCCTGGCAGCCCGTTGAAAAAGTCCTAATCCTAGCCCGAAGCGTAAGCGAGGAAGAGATAGCCCGAAGCGTAAGCGAGGGACATAAAACACTCGTCTGGTGCTCCCTCGCTCACGCTTCGGGCTAGGATTGGCTTCAAGCACTACTTTTTCGACAGGCTGTCATCCGCTCCATTAGAACCTAATGCGGGCGGGAAATACAGCCAAGCAAGAAACAGCCGACGTTGCCGCGGCGCCGATTTCTTCGTTTCTGTCTTTTTCTGTGGATTCTCTCGAGCCGTCGGCCGATAAGGGGGCCGAAGCTCGGTCAGGCCCTGCGTTGACCCTCCTCCCCAAGAACCAGGATCAAGTGTCGCGATGGCGAAATCGCCAAATTCTGCGTTGGTGTCAAATTCTGCGTTGGTGATTGTCGTGTCTTGTTGCGCCGCATTGCTAGCAGGCTGCCAGTCGGCGTGGATCGTTCGCGATCCGGAGTATGCCGCTGTCATCGACCGTTTTTCGCAAGCAACCAGCCAATTCGATCCACCCGCCGAGGCGCTGGCGCCGCCCAGCGAAGAGCTTGCCGGCCCACATTCGGTCGAGCATTACATCGCCTTCGCCCGCGCCCAAAACCCCGATATCCAGGCGGCTCGCAAGCAGGCCGAAGCGGCGGCCAACCGCGTTCCGCAGGCGGCCAGCTTGCCCGATCCGATGATCGGAGTGACGACGTTTCCCGAGTCGGTGCAAACCGCCGCCGGTCAGCAGGAGGTTTTGCTCACGGCAAGCCAAAAGCTCCCTTGGATGGGCAAGCTCAACGCGCGGGCCGAATTGGCCGAGAAAAACACGCAGGTCGCTCGTGCCCGGCTGGCCGCGGTCGAGCTAGGCGTGATCGAGCAGGTGAAGCGGGCGTATTACGAACTTTACTTCGTCGACCAGGCCCTGCTCATCACGCAGGCGGATCGAGAATTGCTTCTGAGGCTGACGAAGATTCTCGAATCGAGGTTGAAAACGGGCAAAGTCAGCCAGCGAGACGTGCTGCGCGCCCAATTGGAGGTGTCGAATCGCGACGCCGAACTGATTCGGCTGCGTCAACAATTACAGAGTGCCCAGGCTCGGCTGGCCCGCCGGCTGCATGTTTCTCCCGACACGCCGCTTCGCGCCCTCAAGCGCCTTCCGCCCGGACACGTCCCCGAGGATCTGGAGCAGTTGTATCATCAGGCGGTCGCTGCCCGTCCTGAATTGCACGCCGAATTGGCTGCCATCGAGCGAGATCGGCAGGCCGTGCATCTCGCGCGGCTCGATTATTATCCCGACGTAACACTCGGCTTCACTTGGATCGACACGTCTAGCTCGGGGATCAGCCCGGTGGCCAACGGGCGCGATCCGCTGCTGCTGGGCCTGAGCATGAATTTGCCGATCTATCGTAGTCGGCTCGACGCCGGCGTGCGCGAAGCCGAAGCTCGCAGCGTCGCCAGCGCCCGTCGTTACGATTCGCTGCGCGATCAGACGCTCGAAGAAGTGAAGGATCTGTTCGCCCGCGCCACCAGCCAGCAGGCGTTGCTACAACTGTTCACGGAAGACATTATCCCCAAAGCCGATCAGACGCTCAGGGTATCGCGCCGCGCGTATGAGGTCGGCACGGTCGATTTTTTCCAGCTCATCGACGACTGGCGCAAGCTCTTTAAATTTCAATTGATGCAGAAGCAACTCGAAGCCCAATTGCGGCAGACGCTAGCGTCGCTGGAGCGAGTTGTCGGCGGCACGCCTTCGCCGGAACCGGCCGAGATGGTTCCGCCCGCCGAGGATCTGTCGCCGCCCGAGGCGCTTCCACCCGCTGGGCGGCTACGGCCGTAAGATTCGCCTTGACCCGCGACACGGTGAGTGAAGATAATCTCGCCCCGCATCCGATGTTGGCGAGCCGCGGAACATTCGAGTCAAGTCGCCGGGCCGATTTGGTCGATACGCGCCGATGGTTGTTGGTGGAAAAAGCACTCAGCAGCGATGGATCGCGACATGCTTAGGAACCTACGGAAACACTCCATCGTGAAGAATACGGTCGTGTGGCTCCTGGCTGCCATGTTGTTTCATTCGCTGTTGTTTACGCCGGGGGCATCGGCCCATTGTGCCTGCCGCGACGAAACAGGGCAGGGCGATTGCTGTGCTAGCAAACGGCAACCAACGAGTGAGGCGGAGCAGAGCCGCGGTTGCTGTGCCCGTCGGGCTGCTCAACAACACACGCGTTCCTGCTGCCACGCTCGCAAGAGACACGCCGAAAAGCCTGCCGAGGCGTGTCAGTGTGGCACGTCTTGTGCTTGCAGCGGCGAAAGATCTCCGGCGCCGCCCGTTGTTCCTTCGACCCACCGAAACACTCTAGCCGGCGAATTGGCCCTTGTGCTGGCCGACAGCCTGGCCCCAGCGGCCAGCGGAGTTGAGTTGCCTCGCAACATCTCGTATCGGCATGGCGGCAGAACCGCTCCCGCCACCTCTCTCGAGCGCTGCATCGCTCTGTCTCGCTTCACGCTCTGATGCGATCTTCCTGCGGGACACTGGCGCGCGTAGCGTTGGTCTCGCACCTGTAGGAGGCGGCTCCGTCGGCGATTTTTCGCTCGGTAGCTCGCCTGAAATAGTAACCCGAAGCGTGAGTTGTGAAGTTGCGCGAATCAGCCGCGGAGCGGCGACATCGAATAGCCTGGGGCGCGAGCCCCAGGAAATCGTGTTCGAGACGGTTTCCAAGCCCCGGAGGGGCGACACCTGGTGCCGCAGTTCATGTCGCCCCTCCGGGGCTTTCCAGTCCATATTCGATTATTCCTGGGGCTGACGCCCCAGGCTATTCGATGCCGTCCCTCCGGGACTGAAAAAGCTAAATTTGCTTTCTCGCCATGCCACACACAAGGAGCTAAACCATGTTGATCAACATTCCAGCGCGAATGCACTGCGGTGTGCCTCTGCTGCTGATCGCACTTTTTGTCACCGTCAATTCCTCCATCCTTCTCGCTCATCCGCCCACTGCGTCTGCACCAGGCAGAGCCAGCCCGCGGCATCGCGGCCAGGTGACGACGACCACGTCGTATGCCTTCGAAGTCGTTTTCCAGCGCAATGAAACCCGCGTCTATCTGTACGATCGTTCGTTGCGACCCGCCTCGGCGCGAGGTCTTCGCGGCGAAGTGGTCATGCGAGTTCGCGGAAATTCGAATCTGTATCGCTATCCGCTTGAATACACGGCGGTCGATGCGCGATCTGGAAAGCAGGACTATTTGGTCGCGCGGGTCGACGTCAGCAAAATTCGCGACGGCGACATGCAGGTCACGTTCGATTTGGTCGGCTTGCCCGCGCGCGGCGAACCGGCCGCCCGTTTCACGCAAACCTTTGCCCTCACACAGGCCGCGCCGGTTGTTACGGTGTCGGCTGTTACGCGCGACGATAGCGCCGCGATTGCCAGGCAGGGCAAGTGCGTGGTGATGGATACGAAGCTGGGCGATCATGGGCGTCCGATCAAGCTGCTGGTCGGCAAGCAGGCGATTTACGTTTGTTGCAAGGGCTGCATAAACAAGGTGAAGAAGAATCCCAGTTTGTATTTCGGCCGGTAAGGTCGCAAATGGATTACCACGTTTGTTTCATGGAGGAATCGATATGTCACGTTTAGCTTATGTGTTTTCATGTTGTGCCGTCTTGGCCACCGCGGTGTGGCTCAGCGGGTGTGATACGGCGGTCGAAGCAGAGCCGTCGAAATCGGAGGCTGGAAGCGGGCACGGGGACCACGCGGGGCACAATCCGGGCGATGGCGATTCCGATCACAGCGAGATCGAAAAAGCTCTGGCGAAGCTGTCTCCCGCCGATCGCGCCGCGGCCGAGCGACAGAAAACGTGCCCCGTGATCGGCGAACTGCTCGGTTCGATGGGAACCCCGATCAAACTGAGCGTGGAAGGCCGCGATGTGTTCATTTGCTGCGCGGGGTGTGAGGAAGATCTGCGGGACGATCCTGCGAAGTTTCTCGCCAAGCTCAAGTAAATAGGAGTATTTTTGGGGCGGTGCCGTTTCCAGTGGGGCGGCATCGTCCTCCCAGGCCGACCGCGGCGGGAAAATAAAATACCCGTAGCTGAATTCGCCAGAACCCGTAGCTGAATTCGCCAGAATTCAGCTACGAGTGGCGAGGTGGTTTCCTCGCCGCGGTCCACGGTCCGGCCGGAATTGCCTGGACTTGTCTGTGGTAGGGTAGTATAGTTGAGATGGTCAAGATCGTTGCTCAGGCGGAATCATTCGCATGTTTCATGGCACCTTCACCAAGCTGATCCTGCTCGTGGCGTTTGCCACCACGTCGTTCGTTGCGCCTGCGGCGTCGTTCGATTGTGCAGGCGCCGCGGGTGGCCCGACTTCTTGCTCGTCACCGAGTTGTGGCATGTGCGGCACGAAGCGGGACCAGCAGAAGGCTCATGGATGTTGTGAACGAACGGCTACGGAAAACCGCGTCTGCCGATGCGGCACGCAAGCTCCGCCGCCGGCCGTTCCCGTCGACTCCAAAGACGTGAGCGGGCGGCAAGATTTCGCGCCGATCGCCCTCGTCGCCGTTGACTCGAATGCCCAGGGGATAGTCTGGGCCGACCATGCCTCGGACCGCTTCGAGGATCTCCATCAAGAACCGCATCCGGTTCTCTGGGCTGCCGCCGTAGGCGTCTTTCCGAAGGTTCATACGCGGCGAAAGGAACTGGTTGACCAGGTAGCCGTGGGCAGCGTGGATCTCGACCGCATCGAAGCCCGCGCGCTGGGCGCGCAATGCCGCGTCCGCGAAGTCCGCAACCAACTGCTCGAGATCCTGCACCGTGGCTTCGTGAACCTTGGGTTTGGCTCCGCCGAAAGCCTTCGCCATCAGGCCCATCTCTTCTGCAGTGAGATCGAGAGGAGCGCCAATTCCGGCGCCACCCCGAGGCACAGAGGGCATCAACAGCTCGCGACCTTGATGCGTGTCCAGCCGAGCGATCTTGCCGTGATGCGCCAACTGGATCGCGATCTTCGCGCCGTGCTTGTGCACGACCTCGCAGAGCGCCGTCAATCCGGGGAGGAAGCTGTCGTCCGACACGCCGATTTCGTGGGCGGAGTTAGCGCCGCGCGGATAGCAGGCCGAGGTGTTTTCGGTAATCAACAGACCCGCCCCGCCCCGGGCGCGTTCCTCGTAGTAGCGCAGGGTGGGCTCGCGAATCACGCCGTCGGCTTCGACGATTTCGACGCCCATCGGGGCCATGGCGATGCGATTGCGGAGTTCGAGGGAACCGATTCGCGTCGGAGACAGCAGATGCTCGAACATGAGAGGGGGGCTCCTTTCTACTCAGGACTTTAGCGTTCGCTGGAAGAACGCGATGGCGAGCCGGAGGGCCGTGAGAGCGGCTTCGGGGTCGTAGCGGGGTCCCTCGTCCCGGATGAATGCGTGTTCGGCGTTGAACTCGTGCCAGCTGAAGCTGACCTCGGCTGCGCTGAGTGCCCGATAGATCTTGCTCCGACCCTCCGCCGGGATGTGGGGATCTTGTCTTCCCCAGACGAGTTGCAACTCGCCGCCGATCTCTGCACAGCGTTCGAGGGTCGCGTTGCCGGGTTCGCAGCTGAGGGTATCCGAGTGAAGGTCGGTGGCGTA
>JADFKK010000210.1 GCA_022564995.1 Planctomycetota bacterium
TGTCATTTACGACGAAGCCCAAGCCCCAATACCCAGCCCCCAATCCCCAGCCCCCAATCCCCCGTCCCCAATCCCCCGTCCCCACGCAC
The DNA here is from genome assembly GCA_022564995.1 of Planctomycetota bacterium. GTDB lineage: Bacteria > Planctomycetota > Planctomycetia > Pirellulales > JADFKK01 > JADFKK01. The sequence continues at coordinate 90 of JADFKK010000210.1, forward strand.
ATCGCCCTGGGGACAGGGCGGCTCTATCGCCCCGAGGACAGGGCGGCTGTGAATTCCCCGTGCCCGGCGCGATTCGCCCTGGACGGCGCCGCTGTAAATGGTATGTTCTATACGTGTTACGGTCGGCCGGAGTGTCCGGTCTTTTCCCACCCCATCCCGTTTTGGACGAGTTGTATGACGAAGCAGAAGGAAGAAGCCCTTGAAGTCGAAGGGGTTGTGACGCAGGCATTGGCCAACACGCGATTTCGCGTCAAGCTGAACGACAGCGATCACGAAGTGCTGGCCCACGTGGCCGGACGCATGCGCAAGCACTTTATTCGCATTGTTCCCGGCGATAAGGTGCGTGTGGAGTTGTCACCGTATGATCTGACCAAGGGCCGGATCACGTACCGCGAGCGATAATCGAGGAAGTTCTTCTTGTGTCGCTGCTCGGTTCAGCCCGCGATATGGGGTTCAAGATTCTGAAAACCTTGTGCTCTCGCCGAGGTATATATCTTCGTGGCCCTATGCGTTGGGCCTTGTTGCGCTCCGGCAGGTAGTTCCGGGGGCAGATGAGTAGTCTTTCTCCCAGCAGGAGATGCTGTCGTGAAACATTTTATGGTCTCAGCCGTTTTGTCGCTGGTTCTGGTCGCGCCGGTTTGGTCGACCGCGCCGGCCGTTGCCCAGCAGAAATCATCCACCATCGGCGTGCTGTCGATCGCCAGCGTCGACAAGGCGCTCGGCGACGTCGGTCTGCTGGCCGAATTGTCTGATAACAGCGCGATTCTCAAGGAGTTTCGTAAGCAAGCCGAGCCGTTTCTGGCTGCTATCGACACCAGCCAACCGGCCGGCGTGATGTTGCGGACGGACGGCGACGAGAAGTTTTGGGCGGTCGGATTCGCGCCGATCAGCGACATAAAAAAACTGGTCGCCATGGCCGAGGCGGCCGACGTCGACATCGATTTGGCCGACGGCATTTACTCGGCGACCGGGCCTAATGGCAAGACGATCAACGCCAAGTCGCAGGGCGATTGGTTGTTTATCGCCGAGAAAAAAAGCCAGTTGAAGAATCTTCCCAAGAATCCAGCCAAGCTGCTCGGATCGCTGCCGAAAAAGTACATCGTTGCGGCCCAGTTGAACATTCAGGCGATACCGGCCGACCTGCGCGACAAAGCGCTGGCGATGCTGGATGAGAAAATCGCCGAAGTCCAGCAGCAGCTGCCGGGAGAGAGCGACGAAGATTTCAAGGCTCGGATGGAAATTTTCGATACGCAGATGGATTCGATTCGCACGCTGGTCAAAGAGATCGACAAGGTCACGTTCGGTTGGGCGGTCAACAAGAAGGCCAAGTCGACCTATTTTGACATCGCCATCACGGCGGTCCCCGGAAGCGACACGGCCAAGACGCTGTCGATCTACAAGAACGCCACTTCGGCCCACAGCGGTTTCTTGCTGCCCGGAGCGGCGCTCACCATGCACTTTTCCTCCAGCATGCCCAAGCAAGAGATCCAACAGTCGCTGAAGATGCTGGAATTCGCCCGCAAGCAAATCTTGGAGAAATTCGACGAAGGCGCGCCGCTGCCCGACGAAAAATCGAAGGAGCGGGCCGCGAAGGTGATCGCGAAGCTGCTCGACCTATTTATCGACACCGTCAAGGAAGGCAAGATCGACGGCGGTTTGGCGGTCGTGCTCAAACCGCGCGATTCGTCGATTGTCGCCGGCGGACGCATCGCCGACGGGGGCAGTCTGGACAAAGTGTTCCGGGAATTTGTGGCGCTGGCCAAAGAGTTGGATGACGACTTTCCCGACGTGGAGTTTGAAGCCGAGTCCTATCAGGGCGTAACATTCCATACGCTCAGCATTCCGCTGGACGAAGACGACAAGGCGGCCAAGGTCTTTGGCGAAAAGCTGAACGTGGCCTTCGGCACCGGCAAGAAGAGCTTCTACGTGGCCTTCGGCAAAGACGCGCTGGGCAGCGTCAAACAGGTCATTGACCTGTCGAAGAAAAACGCCGACAAGAAGCTGCCGCCTGCCCAGATGGCATTGGCCATCGGGCCGATCGTCAAATTCGCCGCCTCCGTAGACGAAGAAAACCCGGCCCTGTTGATGGCTTCGATCTTGGTCTCCCAGGTGAAAGATAAGGACCACGTTCGCTTCGTGGTGCGGCCGATCAAGAATGGTTTCAGCTACCGCATCGAACTGGAAGAAGGCTTGGTCCGCATCATCGGTCAAGCCGGCAAATTCGCCAAGCAACTGGGCGGCGGTCCGGGGCTGTAAAGAGTCGGTCAAAGTTGACATGAATTCAATTGCGGCGCCGGTTGGCTCACGGGAGCGAACTGGCGCCGTTTTTTCGTGTCTATTGAAGCGGCGGTTCTGTTCAGCCTCGCGGGCATCGACTACGGTGGAGTTTTCAGCAGGTCCGTGGCACCGGCGTCCCGCCGGTGATACACAGGCGAGACGCCTGTGCCACATCCGAAGCACGATCGCGAAAGCCTGAAAAATGCCCGAAGTATCCACCTTCTCTACAACCCGGCTCGACGTGGCCGGCGTTCCGGTCGCCCAGTTGGCCGAACAGTTCGGCACGCCGACGTATGTGTACGACGCGGCCAAAATTGTCGAGCGGCTCGACGATCTCAAAGCGTTCGACGTCGTGCGATATGCCCAAAAGGCCTGCTCGAACCTGGCAATTCTCGACCTAGTCCGGCGCCGCGGCGGCTTGGTCGATTCGGTCAGCGCCTGGGAGATCCGCCGCGCGCTGGCCGCGGGGTTTTCTCCCACGGGCGATCCGCCGCCGATCGTCTACACGTCCGACATCTTCGATCGCGAGGCGCTCGATCTGGTCATTGAGCACGGCATTCACGTCAACACGGGCTCGCCCGACATGATCGAGCAATACGGCGAGCGCTCCCCAGGCGGCAACATCACGCTGCGGCTCAATCCGGGCTTCGGTCATGGGCACAGCCAAAAAACCAACACGGGCGGCGAACAATCGAAGCACGGCATCTGGCACACACAGCTTGAAGATTGTCTGCGGCGGGCCGATCATCACGGTCTCTCGGTGACCGGCCTGCACATGCACATCGGCTCCGGCACCGACCTGGAGCATCTCTCGCAGGTCTGCGGCAGCATGGAGCAGGCAGCCCTGACAACCGGAAGCAGCATCACGACGATCAGCGCCGGCGGCGGGCTGCCGGTGCCGTACAAGGAGGGCGAGACGTACTGCGATCTGGATCAGTATTTTGCCCTGTGGGACGCGGCCCGCAAGCGGCTGGAGGAATCGTTCGGGCATCGGGTGAGCCTGGAGATCGAGCCGGGCCGCTATCTCGCCGCCGAGGCCGGCTTTCTGCTCACCGAAATTCGCGCCATCAAGCAGATGGGCGGCAACAAGTTTTATCTCGTCGACGCCGGCTTCAACAATCTGGCCCGCCCGATTCTGTACGGCGCCTATCATCCGATCTCGATCGCCCCGTCCGACGGCAATCTCGACCGACCGCACGAGGACGTCGTCGTCGGCGGCCCGCTCTGCGAATCGGGCGACATCTTCACCCAGGAGGAAGGCGGCTACGTTTGCACGCGGAGCCTGCCCGCGCCCAAGTCGGCGAATATCTAGTCATCGAAAACGCCGGCGCCTACGGCGTCGTCATGAGTTCCAACTACAACAGCAAGCCGATGGCCGCCGAGGTGCTCATTCAGGACGGCCAAGCCGAGTTGATTCGCGCCCGGCAGACGTTTGAGGAATTGATCGCGGGGGAGCGGATTGTGTAGTTGGGTTCATAAAGCCGCGACCGCTGGTCGCGCCGGAAATAGCGATTGCAGAGTGATTGATTTCATCTCACCAGTACCCAGTACTCAGTTCGGATCCCCCAGCCGACACGCATCGCCGTGAGGACACGGCGGCTCTGTCCCCAATATCCCTCCAATTCCGCTCCGATTTCCGCCAGATGTGCTTGGCATTTATCGGCGAGTGCTGGAAGAAAGGTGGTCGTCTATGCACCGTCGATACGTCTGCCCTTCATTGTGAATGAAAAACCTCGATCACAACACCATCCGTGTCGCGAACCCGCGCCTCTGGAGTACCGCCCGCCACACCGTCTGGAAGCGTGCCATACACGTGCCACACGCCATCGGAGAGTTGTGCCCTATAAGGCTTGCAATCGTCAAAGGAGTCGGGAAACTTCTTGGACATCGCGGGAGTCGCAATTTCGATTGCCGTGGCGTTTGTCAGGCCAACGGCAGGTTGGTTGCCTCCTCGGCTCGAACAGCCAAATAACAATGTCACGGCCACCAGCAGCAGCAGCGAAATCAGGCTGAACAGGAACCAATGGCGTTTGGGGTTTTTGCTAACCATGTTCGGCAATCTCCTAGAGGAACCCAGTACTCAGTACCGAGTACGCAGCCCGCAGTCCTCCGTCAACACGCATCGCCGTGGGGACACGGCGGCTCCGTCCTCTCCGTCCTCTCCGTCCTTCTCTCTTTCCCTCCTTCTCTCCTTCCCCAGCCCCCAGCCCCCAGCGCCCAGCCCCCGGTCAACATGCACCGCCGTGAGGACACGGCGGCTCTGTCCCCAATATCCCTCCAATTCCGCCCCGTTTTCCGTCAGATGTGCTTGGCCGCGGGCCGATTTGTACCTATGATTGACATGGTAGCGGATTTGAACACTTCACCCATGACCGGGCAGTTCCATGGCAGCAGCGGCGAAGAAAAAACCTCGTAAGAAGGTTCCCAAGGAACTGGCGGTCATCAACGCCGACAATTGCACGGGCTGCGAGTCTTGCATCGAGGTCTGTCCGGTCGATTGCATCGTGTTGATCGAGCAGCATCCGCAGCACGGCAAGCTTCAGGCCTGGTGCGAGATCGATCTGGAGGCTTGCGTCGGCTGCGAAGTGTGTGTCCACATTCCGCAGAAAAAGTCGAATCCTTATGAACTGGTCGTCTGCCCCTGGGACGCCATCGAGATGATCCCCACCGAGCAAGCCGCCGTGGTGGTCGCCCAAATCGGCGGTCCGCCGGAGTACATCGCCGAAAACTGGGACCGGCTGGTCGGCACTGCCCAGCACATGGCCGAGCTGCGGGCGGGCGTGTAGGAATCTAACGCCGCGTGAGGAATTGCCGACGGGCTAATACTACAGCGCTCGGTCTTGAAGAACGATGCCGTGTTAGGCGTTCGGGGACTGGGGGCTGGGGACTAGGGAAACATTGCTTCCGACTTGTCCAGCCCCCAGTCTCCCGCCCCCAGTCCCCTACTTCTCGAAAAAACGATCGGGCCACGCGTTGCTATCCATCAAAGCCGCTGACGACCTAGCGCTGCAGTACTAAAACCCGGCTCTTTAGCTGCCGGAATCGCGGTTATGCACCGCGATGGGCACTGCGATAGCTGCGCCGATGATTCCGACGATGACCCAACGATTCGTCAAGAACATCCCCACGGAGCCCATTTGGCCGCGAAAGACGTCGCCGCCTTCGACCAACAGGGCTGTGGTGCGTGCCGCTGGCGGAGCCGTTTGCGGAGCCCACAACCGATAAACGCCGGACGAGCGCGCCGTCACCACCTGATAGGTTCCGCCGCGTAGCTGACCGATGGCAAACCGACCCGAGTCGTCGGTGGCGGTCTCAGCCACGGTTCGGCCCTGCTTGAGGACGACCACCTTGGTGTTGGTCATCGCGGTGCCTGCCGCATCGACCACCGTTCCCTGAAAAACACCGCCGTCTTGCAATTCAACGTCGGTGATCAACGCTGGCGGCTGCTGTGGCCCGGCGGGCGCTGCTAGCAGCGTTTGCGGAAGCAACATGCCGACACACGATAGCAAGGCGACCCTCATCTTGATAAGTCCCGTTCGTTTCATCGTTTCTATCCCCTTCCTTGGAAACCGGTGAAGAGCAGAGCGCGCGGCCCTCGCCGCAGCGATCGCCATTGCACGCGTTGCCCCCTTATGCCAAACGCCGCCAGCGCGGCGGTGTCCTCCACCCGCTCAATTTCTTCGTCGCCCTCGCAGCAGAGACTTTGGCAAAAGATGACGATTTTTCGGAGCGAACCGATTGCGTCGTGTTGAACTGTTCGGGAAAGTATGCCGCTGACACCACGCGCGCAAGAAAAACCGCCGGTCGACATCGCGGATAACCCTGGGGGGGAAACCCGATAAATGTCGGCCGGCGGGGGAGTGAATTCTCGTCGCCTGATGGCCGGAAGGTGTCGCTAGCTGCCGACGTACCGGTGCTCGACCAAACCACCGATCAAAATGCCGCCACCGATCAACGCGGCAAGGCCCAGACCGTTGCCCGTGCCGAGGTAGCCAAACAGATTTCCTCGGACGACGTCGCCGGCTTCGACCAGCAGCGCCCCAGCTTGGGCCGATGGCGGAGCCGTGTTGGCCGCCCACAGTCGATACAGGCTGCTGGTGCCCTGGGTGTTGATCTCATAAACACCCCCGCGCAGACCTGCGACCGAGAAATATCCTCGCTCGTCGGTCTTGGTGACGGCGACGACCGTATCGCCAAGACGAACGGTCACTTCCGCGTTGGCCTGGGGCACGCCGCCGACGTCGACCAATTGGCCTTGCAGCCTGCCGCCGTTGCCAAGCGCCACGTCCAGCACCTGCTGGCTGGCACCGCGAGTTGAGAGATTCTGTGGACCTGCCGCCCACGCCACGCTCTGAGACGCCAGCATTCCGACACTGGCAAGAGTCGCCGCGACCACATGTAAAAACTTGAATCGTTTCATCGAACCCATCCCGTGTGTAAAGGTCCAATCGAATGGAAAAAAACGACGTTGATGCGTTTGACTTCGGCCCAAATTGCCGGGCTCCGCCAAATATCGTCCGTCCGCGCGCATGTCTTGCGCCGTGGGAAAGGACTACGAAATCGCGCCAGATTGCCCAAGCGGCAGACAGCCACTGAAAATCCGCTATAAAGCCGTGACCATGGGTCGCGCGAGAAGTGCTGCTATCGCTGCCAGGTGCGGAAGTGCTTGACGAATTGCTTGTTTAGCCGCGGAATGCGGCGAGATAGACGGTCGCTGAGCTGACCCGGCGGGGTCATGGCACGAATGTCGGCCAGATAGCGGACCAACTCGCCGTGAGCTTCTCGGGGGCCATGCAGCATAAAGTGGACCCAGGCCCAGCAGTAACGATAGTGTGAGCCGCCCATTTCTGAAATGTTCGCCTTTTTTTCCAGCGAGGTAATTTTCGGCGCGATGCCGAACTGGGTCATCAGCCGCATCGTGCCCAGATACGAATTGCCCAGCGCCCGATCTTTCGGAGCCACCTCGAAATACTCGGCCAGCCCCTCATCTAACCACAGCGGAACCATCGGCAGATCGGCGTGCAACAGGGCGTGCGTCGTTTCGTGTCGCACGTCGATCTCGAACTGCTTGCTCTGGTAGGCAAACACCATGCAAACGCCGCCGCTCTTGATGAACAAGGCCGGACGGTCCGGCGCCTTGGGAAATCGAGCCTCGATAAAACGCCGATAATTCGCCTTGTCCGCAAACAGGTACATCTGAATCGGCGCGCGCGGATCGCCGATCGCCAGACACCGCTTCAGGTCTTGCTGAATCTGCTTCAGATCGGCAAACAAACCGACGTGATCCTTGAGCGAGAATTGTGAGTGGACCGCAAACGGACCAATCTGGCGCTGTTCCGCCCATGGTTCGTCGGCGCGCGCAGTCGAGCCGATCGCGGGCGACCACAGCGCGATCGACAGACAGCAGATTGTTAGAAGATGAATCTTATTACGTTTCATTGCAAACCGCAGGGTGGAAACGGCCACCGAAACAGAAAAAGCACGAAATCCGAAATCTTTATTGGACAGCGCCACTTTGCTCGATGCTAGGCTCAGTGCAGTGCTTCGCCATTACGACAAGTCTGAGGCGATCGTTCATCCTTGGTCTCAGGCCATCCCATCATCTGCTTCGGAATTCCGATCTCGTAAACCTGTTCAATTTGTTGATGCGCAACTCCTCATCTGCGAAATCTGCGTTATCTGCGGACAACCCGTGAAGCTGACGACAACGTGAACCAAGCAGGAGTGGTCCGCAGATGTCCCAGATGGCCGCAGATGTTCTTTGTTCGTCTCTTCTTGATTGGACAAGCAGCACTTGGCAGCCTGTTGAAACAGTCATGATCCTAGCCCGAGATTCGGTCATTGGAACTTTTGAATTTGTTTAGGATTTCGTACTTCGGAGTTCGGCCTTGTTTGATCGGTGGGCAACGCCCAGCCTACACTTACGCCGCTCTTTTGCGGCCGAACCAACTTGCTAATCCCCGCCGTTTCACCTGGCGAACTCCCGGCCGCACGTCGCTCCCCTCGGCCACACAGGCCGGATTTCGACAGCACAGGTCGATCGCCGTTGCTCGGCCCGCAAGCTCAGCGACCCGATCGAACGCTCGCCGCATGAGCGGACGCCGCGATTTGGGGCCGTGGGCATCGGTGGCGATAAAATGGACCAATCCCCGTTCGAGCATCCATTCGGCCACGCGCCGGCTGTGGGGGCCAAACGCGCCCAGCAGGCTGCCGGCGGTGACCTGCATCAGGCAGCCTGCTTCGACCAGCGGCGCGACAATCGCGGGGTCGGCCATGATGCCGTGATTCCGCTCGGGATGCGAGAGGATGCCGACCATGCCGGCCCGCTTCAACTGGACCAGCACCGGCTCCAGGGGCAGGTACAATTCGTGCGGCAATTCAAGCAGTACATGCCGCCGCAAATCGGCCAGCGAGAGCACCTCGCCGGCGAGAATCCGCTGGACCATCTCCGGCTCGATCCGCACGTCGCCGCCGGCCAGCAGCCGTAGCGGCACGTCGTTTTCGTCGAGAGTTTGCTGAAGCTCGGCTACCGCTTCGCGAATGGTCGAACCTGCGTTGCGTGCGAAGTTACCGAGCTGATGCGGTGTGGCGATTACCGTGGTAAACCCGTCGCCGACCGCCATGCGGGCCATCTCCAGCGATTGGGCCACGTTTTTTGCCCCGTCGTCAATCCCCGGAATCAAGTGACAGTGAATGTCGACAAACGGCTCACAGTCGGTCACAGCAATTCTCCCGCAACAACACACGACAAGGCTCGGCCGCGAGAGTATATCGGCCGCGCGTGTTGGGTCAAGTCAAATGGACGCAGGCTGTTATGCCGCCTTGCGTTCGGCCCCGGGCGTTGCGAACTGGGGGTCGGCCTGTGAAGAAACCAACTCGGCCTGCCGGGCCGCGTACGATGGTCCGGTCGATGCGGGAAAGATGCGTAGCGGCGCCGGCGGGTGCAGCTCTTTGCCGAAGGTGGAAAACCACGATATGCGAAAGCGATGAAAGCAATGCTGGCAGCTCATCGGCACGACGAACAGATACGATAGCACGGTGGCCGCCGCGCTCTTCGTCTCGTCCAGATACGCCTTTTCCGCCCAACACTTAGGACACTTGGTGACGCTGGCTTTCACGGTCGCTGCTCCCGACGAGTTGAGGGGTCGATTCAAAGTCGCCGCCCTCATCGACCCAGCGTCGGGGTTATCTTTAACGATTCTGCGGATTTGTTCAGTAGGCCCAAACCGCCGCTCGCCGGCGAAGCAGATCCTCAGCCCCACCTTATCTCAAGCTCCGCATTTTTCTGGACGATGTACGGAGCGAGCCAGGCAGCTTCATTCATTAAGGAACACCACCCATGTCGACCCGCCATGTCACGCCGCTGCTTCTCGCCGGACTGCTAGCACTTTGGGCATGGCCGGCTGAGGCGGCCGAATACTTCGGGCCGCTCCGTTTCCAGCGGCAAACTTTCAGTGTGGTCCGCCCCTCGCGGCTGCAAATCCGGCCGATTTCGCGCGAGAACATCCGCCCGACGTCGATTCGGCATCCAGCCATCGCCCGCGAACGAATCATCCCGCCGCGTCTGCCGCGCGAGACGATCCCCCGCGAGACGTTTCAATTCAGCCGCACCATCTTCGGCACCATCGAAACCGGCCCACCCCGCGGCCCCGGCTCCAACTACGTCCATCCGTCGCTCCGACCGCAGACGCGCCGGCGGCCGCTAGGGTGGTGATCGCGTAGGGTGCATCCCGATGCACCATGGGTCGTCGCCGAATGCTATCGCGACACGGAAAACACCCACGCCAGCGGCTTGCCGTTGAACGATTGTCCCCGAAACGTGTCACCCAACGTCCACTGGGGCGGAGAATCGCGAGTGGTTAACGACGAATGACGACGGTCTAATGTCGAAGGAATGACGAATGGCTAAGCCTGAAGCGGCGTGAAGGCACGGATTCATATGAACTTCTCGGGCGAATGGGACAAGCCGAGCAGAAATCGGGCGATTGGAGGGCCGTTTGGTGCCTTCCCCTCCCCTGCTCGCAGCCGGATAATGGGGGCATGAGTAACGAAAGCCCAGTGCTCTGGCGATCCATAATGAACGCAGCCGCCAAGAAAATCACTATCGAGTTCGTTGCTTTTGGGATTGTTTCCGTAATGATGATGGGAATATTGGCCGTCAGCATCTCAAAAGGCCCTCGCGGGCTAGGCTTCGCCGTCGGATTCGACGCGATCATCGTACTTGCCGGAGTTTTCTGCGGGCTAGCAGGGATGTGCGTGCGATTTCACTTTGCTGGCCCAGTCCTTGCTGTGCTTGTAGGTGGTTCTTTCGCGTATCGGTTATCGGAGGCCATGGGTTATCCTGCTGGGATTGGACAGATTCACGGTGCTATTCTCGCGTGCATTTCTGCGTCCATTTCCGTTTTGGCAATTGACCTTATCCGCGGCGTCGCCCAGGTCTTGGGTCTAAGCCATCGACAAGTGCCGTGGTCCTCGTTCGCCATCCTTTTGATTGCCACCGTGGCATTGTTGGTGTGGTACTTTCAACTCAATTGTGATTGGCGCCTTCCTTGAGCTTGAAATGTGCTAAGCAGACAAAGAAAAGCCAGCCGCCTACCACGGCACGCCCGGGGACTGACGCCACTCTGGCTTTTCCCTCATTCCCACCGATTCTCTCTGACAACGACTGAAAGGAAATCACTACCCGATTACTGCCCCGCCACCTTCCCCGTCGCCGCCCATTCGACGCTACGGATGAGTAAGGTCCGATAGGCGGGAATCTCTCGGGCGCGGCGGTCGTGGCCGAGGACGTTGTGGACGACGCGGCCTTGGCCGTATTTCTTGACGAACACGATCGGCTCTTCGTTTTTGCTCCAGTCGGAATAGGCCGTGGCCAGCACTTCGATGGCTGCGGCGCCGCTGAGCTTGGCGTATAGCTCGTCGTCGGTCTCGAAGGCCTTCAGGCCCTTGGTGATTGGGTGATCCTTGTCGCGAATTTTCACCGTGAATTTGCCCTTGGGCCCGTGCCCGCCAACGCCCTTCTTCCAGACCCGGCCGAGCAGCTCGGCGTATTCGTCCCACTTCTGAAACGAGCTGCAGGCGAAGTGATTCGCCACCAGCGAGCCGCCGCCCTTGACATAATCGAGCAGGCCTTGCTTGCCCTTGTCGCTGGGGTCGGGCGCTTTCCAGAACCCGTAGTTGAGCACCACGACGTCGTAATCTTTGGTCGAAAGCGTCTCGAACGCCTCGACGCTCTCGCTGACCTTCACCGTAAAGCGTCCCGTCTTCTCCAGCAGCTTGCGTGTCTCGTCGGTTCGTTCTTTCCACTTATGCGACCCGACGTCGAAGCCGGTGACGATCAGGACGTTGATTTTCTTGACAGGTTTTTTCGCCGGCGCGGCGTGTGCCTGCTGGGGGAGTTGACCAAACAGCACGGCCAAAGCGGCCAGGGCAATGATGAGGAAACGACGACGACAGATTACGCTTTGCATGATATATCTCCGAAGGAATCTCAGAACGGACAAAACCGACCCCAGAAAGTATCCACTAAGCTCGTGGCGATTGCAAGAAATGGAGGACGCGGCGGCGAGTAGCTGCGGCACAATCCGATATCGGCATGCAGAGCCGTCATGAATTCCGTTCTCCCCGCGTATGAAAACGGCTGATCCCGTGGAAACTTGACCGTGAGGAAAAACGCTCCGCCGCCACCCGGGCTTGTCCCGGTGGAGCGCACGTTTTTGCACTAGCTCAGCATCGACTACGCCCACTTTCGTCTCGACGCACCGACGCCGGAGGCGTCGGTGCGTCGAGACGAATCAAGGGTCGGCAGCGGCGGTAGTGCAGAAACCTGCTTCCACCGGGGCAAGCCCGGATGGGGAGCTACTTCCAACTAAGTCGACTCGGCGGTCTCCGTCACGATCCCTTCGTTTTGGATCGTGATCGTGGGATGATCGTTCTTCGCCGGTACGGGAAGTTGCTTTTCTTCCAAGAGCGCAACGTGCTCGTCCATTCCACAGCGGGCCTCGTAGAGGCAATCTTCCACCGAGTGGCCGACTCCCGTGAATCCCTCCAACTCCAGCGAATAGAACCCGAAAAACCCGGCATCGCGTGTTGCTTCAATCACCAGCGAATAGGGCAGGTCGATCATGGACACTCTCCGTTAAGGGGTCGCGCATGAACAAGTTGAGCAGTTTCACGAGATCCGAAATCCGAAGCACGAAATCCTAAACAAATCAGAAATCCGAATCTCAAATGTCAAATGTCAAAAACGTCGGACGTTCGAGAGTGTTTTGACATTCGTGCTTTGAATTTGTTTCGGATTTCGTGCTTCGGATTTGAATCGAAAAACTGCCCAACTCATTTCTGCGCGGCGCTTTACCCCACTTCGACCCATTGCCCGCTTTTGCCGCTGGCGAGCACGGCGTCGCAGACCTTTTGGGTCTCTAGCGCGTCGCGGAACGTCGGGCTGACCGCTTCGCCTTTGGCGAGCCCTTCAAGGAAGTCGGCCACTTGATGGACGAAGCTGTGTTCGTAGCCGATTTGTAGGCCGGGCACCCACCAGTGGTCCATATAGGGATGATCGCCGTCGGTGACGTGGATGCTCCGCCAGCCGCGGACCCGGCTTTCGTCGCCGTGGTCGAACCAGTCGAGCCGGTGCAGGTCGTGCAGATCCCACTTGATCGAGGCGTGCTCGCCGTTGATCTCGAAGGTGTACAGCGCCTTGTGCCCGCGGGCGTAACGGGTCGATTCAAACGTGGCCAACGAGCCGTTGGCGCAGCGGGCCAGAAACGCACAGGCGTCGTCGATGCCGACCTTCTCGACCTTGCCGGTGAGCTGGTGCTGCCGCTCTTTGATGAACGTCTCGGTCATCGCGCTGACCGTTTTGATCGAGCCGTTGAGCCAGATGGCCGTGTCGATGCAATGGGCCAGCAAATCGCCCGTCACGCCGCTGCCGGCCGCCTCGACGTCGAGCCGCCACAGCGCTTCGCCGCCCTGCGGCAGATCTTCGGAGATCGTCCAGTCCTGCAGGAAGTTGGCGCGATAATGGAAGATGCGGCCGAGTTTGCCTTCATCGATGAGTTGCTTCGCCAGCGTCACCGCGGGAACGCGTCGGTAGTTGTACCAGACGGTGTTTTTCACCCCGGCTTTTTCCACCGCGGCGCACATTTCCTCTGCTTCTGCGGTGTTCATGGCGATCGGTTTTTCACAGAGAATCATCTTCCCCGCTTCCGCCGCCGCGATCGCGATCTCTTTGTGCAGATTGTTCGGGACACAGATATCGACTGCGTCGATGTCGTCCCGCGCGACGAGCGTTTTCCAATCCGTCTCGAAGGATTCGTAGCCCCAATTCGCGGCGAACGCCTTGATCTTTTCTTGGTTCCGGGCACAGCAGGCTTTGAGAATCGGCTGATATTCGAGATCGAAAAACTGCGGCGCCTGCCGGTAGGCGTTGGAGTGCGTGCGGCCCATGAAACCGTAGCCGATGAGGCCGATATTGAGTTGCTGTGCCATCGTGTGCATTTCCTGTTGAGAAGATAATGATCAAATCCCAAATCCCAATGACCAAATCCCAAATCCCAAATCCCAAATCCCAATGACCAAATCCCAAATCCCAATGACCAATGACCAATGACCAATGACCAATCGTTTGGATTATTCACTAGCCCGACGCGCAGGCGGGGGGAACAGCATTGTCCCTCGCTTGCGCGTCGGGCTGGTGTGGACTCGGACCGTTCACAGAAGGAACATTGTTGTCGTCATGTCGAGCGAAAATTCTCATTCGCACTATCAGAACCCGTTGATCACGCGTTACGCATCCGCGGAGATGAGCGCTCTCTGGTCCGCGCAGACGAAGCATTCGACCTGGCGGCGGTTGTGGGTGGCGTTGGCGGAGTCGATGCGTGAACTTGGACAGGAGATTTCCAGCGAGCAGATTGAAGCGATGCGTGCCGCGGTGGACGACGTCGATTTCACTGTGGCCGCCCGCTACGAGCGCGAGTTTCGACACGACGTCATGGCGCACGCGCACGCGTTCGGCGACTGCTGCCCGGTCGCGCGCGGGATCATTCATCACGGGGCGACAAGCTGCTTCGTCACCGACAACACCGAACTGATCCAGCTTCGCGACAGCCTGCGTCTCGTTCAGCGGCGTCTGCTGGCGGTCATCGATCAACTCGCCCGGTTTGCCGACGAACAGAAATCGCTCCCCTGTCTGGGCTTCACGCATCTGCAACCGGCGCAACCGACGACTCTGGGCAAACGGGCCGCACTTTGGTGTTACGACCTCGTTCTGGATCTCGAGGAACTGGAAACTCGTCTGGCGAAGCTCAAATTCCGCGGCGTCAAAGGGACGACCGGCACGCAGGCGAGTTTCCTGCAGATCTTTAACGGCGATCATGCGAAAGTCGAAGCACTGGACCGGCTCGTCGCCGAAAAAATGAACTTCAGCGAATCGTACCCGGTCACGGGGCAGACGTATTCGCGGAAAATTGACGCGCAGATTCTGCACGCCCTCAGCGGCATCGCACAGTCGGCCCACAAAGCGGGCGGCGATTTGCGGATTCTGCAGCACCGCAAGGAAGTGGAGGAACCGTTCGAATCCAAACAAATCGGTTCGTCGGCCATGGCTTACAAACGCAATCCGATGCGGTCCGAGCGGATGTGTGCGTTGTCCCGATTTGCGATCAGTCTCGCGTCCAACGCGGAAAACACCATGGCCGTGCAGTGGCTGGAACGGACGCTGGACGACAGCGCGAACCGCCGGTTATCGCTGCCGTTGGCGTTTCTCGCCGTCGATGCCGTGCTGATTCTCTACCGCAACATCAGCGACGGACTGGTCGTCTACCCACGCGTCATCGCATCGCGATTGCAGGAAGAGCTGCCGTTCATGGCGACCGAGGAAATCCTCACCGCGGCAGTGAGCGCGGGCGGCGATCGACAGGTTCTGCACGAACGAATTCGCATTCACAGTCAGGCTGCCGCGCAGCAGATCAAAGAGGAAGGAAAGCCGAACGATCTCATCGCCCGGATTCAGGCCGATCCTGCTTTTGCCGGCGTGGAACTGTCCGCGTCGCTCGAACCCGCCCGCTACATCGGCCGCGCCCCGCAGCAGGTCGAGAACTTTCTCCGCGACGTGATCGCACCGATCCGCGAACGATACGCCGGACAATTCGACGACGACGCGGTCGCGGTGTCGGTGTGAGGGCGTGATGACCCCCCCACAGAAAAAAGTGGTTCAACCAGACGCTGCGTTGGCTACAGATTGCGAAATCCGGCTGCTATACTCCGGTGGAAAATTAGAGCGATCGGAAGAAGAGGCTCACGCAGAGGCGCTGAGGACGCGGGGGATGCGAGACGAAACTAGCAGCCGGAAATCTTCGACACTCTGCGTCCTCAGCGCCTCTGCGGGAGACCCATGTTTTTTTCTGCGTGGTTCGCGGTC
>JADFKK010000211.1 GCA_022564995.1 Planctomycetota bacterium
GGTATTTTGACGAGCCGGTTTGCGCCGCGCCGTGGTTGAGCGATCGGGCCGACACGCTACGGGCTCAGCACCCCGACCTGTTCGTCCAAATTTGTGAGATCGTCGAAGTGGCCGAGCGGAGCCTGGAGCCCGACGCCCGGCCGGCGCGATTGGATCAGGTTGCCGACCGCCTCGATGAGTTCCTGGCCGCCCTCGAACAGCACGAGACCGACGAGACCGAGCTGATCTTCCAAGCCTACAACGACGACATCGGCGTCGGAGATTAAGCGGCAAGGTGCTAGCCGCCGGCTTTAGCCCGCTTCTCGATCCGTTGCCTTCAGGCGTTCACCCGAGCAGCCAACCATCCTTGAGCACCCCTCCGAGCTTGCCTCGGTGGAAGCAGGTTTCAGCACTACCGCCGCGGCTGCCCTTAAATCTGTCTCGCCGCCCCGACGCCCCGGGCGTCGGGGCGGCGAGACCAAAGCGGGCGCAGCGGCCGGCCAGTAGTGCAAAAACGTTCGCTCCACCGGGACAAGCCCGGTGGCGGCGGAGCCCGTTTTCTAATCCCGTCCCAATTCCGAATTCCCCCATCCGAATTCCGAATTAGAATGTTGCCACCCCTTACCTTGCCCAGCAGTTTCCGTGGGAGTACGATGCAGCAAGGCCCGCCGGTGCGGTATTTGGCGATTGGTCGCGTCTTGTTCCGTCACGAAACGGACGCTGATTGCGATGGTTTCTTGACGCCCTGCGGGGCCAGCAGTGGCAGTCGGCACATCGGACGACTATTAGGGTCTACTTGTGAATTCGGCACGCCCTCTTGCACGACTCGAATTGGTACGTCATGAGACGAGATTCCCTCGACGAGTTTGTTAGACAACCACTTTTGAGAGTCTACGAACAACGTAAACCGACACCGGAGGTCGTAGCTATCGACCTTCCGGCTGCCGTTGACGACTGCCTAAAAGCCCCGTTCGGCAGAAATGAAATTGCAAACAAACACATCCCAGATCTTCGGCATTTCGTCGTTGACCTCTTATATGCGACACGGCCGGCAGATTTTCAATTCTGCGTGAGAAATTCAGTGATCGAGAAAGCCGATCTAACCGGTCTCGATATTCCGTTTGCCCTGTCCTTTTACCATTGCGTCTTCTTGAATGGAATTCACTTCGACGAGAGCACACTTAGGGAACCGGTGCATCTGTCAGGTCACATCTGTGGAAAACTGACGTTTAACCAGGTTACGGCAATGTCATGTATTGGTCTCTCCGATCTGGATGTAGACGTGTTTTTTGTGACGAACGCAACAGTTGGTGTTGTCGATTTAATGAACACGCGAGTCGGTGAATGCTGTGTCTGTGAAACGACGATCGACGGGAGCGTAGGATTCTATGAAGTCGAGTTTCTTGACGTCGTGTTTCTTGAGGAGCTAACCGTTGGAAATTCGATCTCATTTGAAGCGTCGAGAATTCACGCCAGTCTATTCCGGATTTCGCAAGTGATTGTGGAGAAGGACATTAAATTTCACCAATGCCACATTGACAGCGACATTCACGCTCGCGATATCGGGAAATCGAATTGCCAGCGACTATCCATCACGAATTGCCAGTGTCAAGGAAGTGTGGATTTCCGCAAAACGGATTTCGAGACACTGAATGTCAGTGGCTCCAGATTTGTTGGCCGACTATACCTTGACCAAGAGCAACTTGTTGAAGTCCGCACTTGGCCTAGCACGTTTGACTCGCAAATCAAGTTGGAATCCGTGAAGCGCGAGCAATCCGTTAAAGAAGCTGATGCCAAATGCGCGGAGCGCGCAAAGACGATTGAGCAACTCGGGATTCTCCGTGAGACATTCCGAGCGACTCCAACGCATTTTCGAGAGGCTGATTACTGCATGTATCAACTGATCGATCATAGTTTTCGTCAGTCTTCTGACGGCAAGGTCGCGAAGGCTATGCACTGGCTGTGGAAATTCTGCTTTGGCTATTTCGTAACTCCGTGGCGCATAGTTGGAACGTCGCTAGTAATAATGTGCGCATTCGCATTCGTTTATGCGAACGCAACTCTTTGCGGTGGTGGCGATTTGACACTTGGAAAAGATGAATACATAAGTGATTTGGGCTTCGTAGAGCGACAGTTGCAGGCGACGTATTTTAGCGTCGTCACATTCACAACGCTCGGCTACGGAGATGTTCACCCAACAGGACTGCTGAAAGCGTTCGCAATGTTGGAAGCTGTCTTAGGACCGATCCTCATAGCGATGTTCACGGTGGCACTAGCGAGGTACGTGCTGAGGAGAGATCAAGTCGGATAAGACACCAGCCTCGACACAAGAGGCAATCCACCTCCTCAAATCGTCCACGGTTTTCGCATCTCTCTCGACCGCATCCCATTCGCCCCGTCATCATCACGGAACGCTTCTTTCTTCGGATCCCAATCCAATTTCCTCCCCAACCGCATGGAGATATTGCCCATGTGCATTAGCGTGCTGACGGCGTGGCCGACTTCTACGGGGAAATACGGGTCTTTGCGAGACTTTACGCAGTCTAGGAAATTGCGATGCTCGCCGCCGAGGCAGGTGAAGAGGTGGGTTTCTTCGGGGCCGATGACGGACTTCAGGATTTTGGGATCGCTGGCTTTTAGGGCGCCGCGCCATTTGGGGCTCTCGACCCAGCCATCGCTGCCTTCGAAGCGGATGCCGGTGCCGCCGGAGGAGACGTGTAGCTCGACGCCGTTGGCATAGGTGTAGTGCAGCTTGTAGGTCGCGGCCGTGTTGTAAAGGCTCGTCTTGTCGGGGAACGTTGCCTTGCCGTCGACGGTGACCGGCGTGGTGCGTTCGGTGTCGTTGGCCCATTGGGCCGTGTCGAGCAGATGGGCGCCCCAGTCGGTGAACTTTCCGCCCGAGTAATCCCAAATGTTTCGCCACTGCTGCGCCCCGCAGCGATTGCTGCAATACGGCGCCTCGGGCGCGGGGCCGAGCCACATCTCGTAGTCGAAGCCCGCGGGCACGGCGGCCGGTTTGGGCGGGGCGGGGCGAACGGAGCCGGGCGGCAGCGTGACGTGGATCGACTTGAGTTTTCCGATGCGGCCGTTGCGAACCAGCTCGGCGATGCGGTGATAGATCGGAATCGAGCGGTCTTCGGTCGAGGTCTGAAACACCGTCTTGTGCTTGCGAACAATCTTGATAATCGCCGGGCCCTCGGCGATGGTCAGCGTCGGCTTCTCGCAACAAACGTCTTTGCCCGCCTTGGCCGCTGCCGCCGCCATCGGAATGTGCCAATGATCGGGCGTGGAAATCACCACCGCGTCGATGTCCTTACGGGCGATGATCTCGCGCCAGTCGGCGTAGCTCTTGCAGTCCTGGTTATCGTAGCGCTGGTTCACGAGATTGCGAGCCGCGATGCTGCGCGACTTGACCACGTCGCAAACGGCCACGGCTTGAGCGTCTTTGAACTTGAGAAACCCGCGCAGGTTCCAACCCAAGCCGTGAATGCCGGCGCCGATAAAACCGAGCGTGATGCGTTTGCTGGGAGCGTCGTCGCCGAAAACGCTAGCCGGCACAATCGTCGGCAGCGCGATCGCGGCGGCGGTACTTTTGAGCAATTGACGGCGAGATACCTGGGGATTGTAGTTGGATTCCATCGAGATCACCTTGTGGCGTGCGTTTGGAGATAGTCGTTGATCGCTCCGCGATCGAAACGTTTCGTTCGCGGAGCGAACAACGACTATGACATTTCGTTCGCGGAGCGAACAACGACTATCCTATTGCGTCTCGATACGGGGGTCAAGAAAACGTGCTCTGGCCGGCCGATGGACCGGCGAGTTTCGATCAGCTAGACTGTCGGCTTTACTGTTCTTACCGCAACGGAGACCTCACCGATGTTGCTATCCAGATCGACTGTATTGTGCCTTGCCATTTTCACCCTCTGCGTCGGCAGCTTACGGGCCGAAGAGGGCGCGGCGTTTCACCCGCGGCTGTTTGCGTTTCAAAACGGCGTGTCTTTTGGCTCGCTCGATGACGAAGCGCAGGCGTTGAAAAAGCTCGGCTACGACGGGATTGGCTCCCTCAGCACGCGAAACCTGGACAAGCGGATCGCCGCCTACGAAGCGGTCGGCCTGCGGGTGTTCAGTATCTACGTGAGCTTGGGCGATCCGAGCATTCCCAAAGCGATTGGGCAACTCAAGGGGCGCAAGGCAACTGTTGAGTTGACGGTGCGCAAGAAGATCGACACCGGCACGGTCGCCGCCATTCAAAAGTTGGCCGATCTGGCGGCCAAGGCGGACGTTCGCATCGCGCTGTATCCCCACGCGGGCTTCGCCATCGCCAAGATCGACCCCGCCTTGGAGCTGATCGAGAAAGTCGATCGCCAGAACGTCGGCGTGATGTTCAATCTGTGTCACTTCCTGATGAACGAAAAACATCAAGACCTGGAGGCCACCATCGAGCGCGCCGGGTCGAAGATCTTCGCCGCCAGCACCTGCGGGGCCGACCGCGCGGGGCGTAGTTGGAGCGTGCTCATTCGGCCCTTGGATCAAGGCAATTTCAAACAAGCCCGCCTGTTTGCCGCGCTCAAGAAGATCAACTTCCGCGGCGCCGTCGGCCTGCAGTGTTACGCGGTCCGGGGCGACAAGAAGTCGAACCTGCAGCGGTCGATCAAAGCCTGGCAGCAGATCCTGGCAGAGGCCAACGAGTAAACCTGGCGTGCCGGCAAACGCTCCTCTCCTGGCACGTCTTGTTGCTGACACCGAGATTACATCATGCGGCACTGCCGGCATCCGTAATTTGCTCCGGATCCAGTACGAGCAGGACAGGCAGGCAGCGCCCAATCCGATGGCAACCCTATTGGCTTGGCGATCGGGACGCTACGTTGACGGGAACAGAATCGGTCTGAGAAGCGTTGTCATTCGGTGTAACTCATCGGCATTGTGGCGCAACAGGTCGTGATTCCAGACGTCTCTGGTTTCGTCGTAACACTCGCTCGCAAGTTGGTATCCGACAGCTTCCTTGTTGCCGAGACCAGCTCGCCCTAATTCCTCTGGCTCTGACCAGACACCCATGACGAAGACTCGTTCCGCTAAATCGTCGGGCGTATCCTCGATCATCTGGTCGAATCGGGTTGGCTCGTTATCAAAGTCAACGAGCAAGACCATGTAGCGATGCGGATTCCTTCGCATCTCGATTACGTGATCCGAGAAAAACGTCTCCCGAACTTTCCGCCACCCTCCTGCACAAGGTAGCACCTGAATAGCGCGTGAGTCGAGTGCATCGTGGAGCAAGAAACCGTTTGCAATGTCGTTGTTCGCATCATCCTCGGGCAATACGAGCACGTGCGGGCGATATTTGTTCGCGCTCATATTTCGACATCGCCCCGGATCAACGCGTCAACTAAATTGCCGTTGACAGTCACATCAGCGAGCGGCCGAACGATCGTTGGTTCAAGGTGGCTGTGCCGGCCTAGCAGGAGCGTGTTCTCGGTGGAGAATTGGCGTATCGCTTCAGGATTATGCGATGTAACTAAGATTTGTCCGCTTGATTGGAACGAACGTCGAAGAGCCATGACAAACTGCCCCGTCTCCTCAAGTGAAAGATAGTTATCGGGTTCGTCCCAAAAACAAAATATCGGACCGTACGCCTCGTTCGACGCAAGCACTACGGCGCCGATAAAGAAACACTTTTCGCCGTCTGAGAGATCTTCAAACGCTACGTTCAAGGATGCCTTGTCCTGTTGAAACTGCACGGTTAAGCTGCGCGAGTCCTTGCCTGTGATCGGGTTCTTAATATCCTTGAAGTCGGGCATGACCTGCCGCATGAACGTGTCAATATGTGCGTATGCTGAAGGTGAATTCGCAAGGAGCCCCGCGAACCATGCTCCAAAGTTCGAGCACTGTTTATCCGGCATCAGTGTGTCGCCCACTGAATCTCCCGTAATTTGGCTTGGAATCGGCGCCAAAATAAGCATCCTCGCAAGCCAGTTTTTGAAGATGTAAAGCGGGTCCGAATCGGAGTGCTGTTGAATGATCGGTAACGCCACGAAGTGCCAATCGACTATGAACCGTGCGTCAGACGGTTTGGAAAGAACGACTTGGGCCGTGTCTCGAGCGAAGATGTCGACACCGCCTCGCGATAGTCGTTCTTCCGCGACTCTCATCTCCTTGAAGCCCTGCGGCAATTCCAACGCCAGGTTATAAAGGTAGACCTCGTCCTGTATGAGGACTTCGAGTTCAAAACGGATCGGCACGTCTGATCGGCCACGCGCCAAGTCTTCCGGGCGGACGAGCTCGCCAACTCGGTTTGTACCGCGAGCAATACGCTGGAGAACCTGCAGAGCCGCGCCAACCGTGGACTTGCCAGTGCCGTTCTTGCCAAGCAACAGAGATGACGACCTCTCTGAAATTGGGAGGTCAAAATTCTCCAGGCATCTATAGTTGTTGATGTAAAGTCGTTGGATCATGTGGCCTAGTCCAGCTTACGTCTACATTGGTTTTGAGCTGCGCGGTCAGTATAATCCTGAAGGGTCGTCGACTCAACCCAAGTCACGTAGGCCAGCGCAATCTAGAACTTTTTCCGTAAGGAACATCCGATGGCGCGAGTGACGCTCAGTAGTGGTGACCAGGCTGCAGAAGTCGCAAGGGACATGGATTACCGGTTGAGCAAGAGTCAGACGGTAAAAGGCTGAGGTCAAACAGCATCGTCGCCGTTAGCGATCGGGGCTCAACTCGATGCCGCCGCTGAGCGTTTTGGCTTTGTAGGAGCGCTCGCCCAGCGGCACGGCGCCGGGGGTGAAATGGCCTTCGCGGATGTTGGCCAGCACACGGGGAAGCAGCACCCGGGTCATCGTGGTCCAGGTTTTGTTGAGGCCCTTGGCTTGCAGCCAGCCGATGATGCCCTCTGGGTCGCTGTGCTGGAGCCGCAGCCGGGTGCCGCCGGGAGCCTGCCTGAGTGTCCAGGTGACCAGCGTCGGCTCGCGCATGTCGGGTGACTGAAACGTGTAAGCCAGCAGCTTGGGCTCTTCGATCTGCTCGATCTCGCAATAGGTCGTGCCGTCTCCCTTGCCGCCCGGGTCGACGCGAAAGACGAACTGGCTGCCGTGGGCCGGCTCGAAGTCGTTGGGCATCAGCCACTCGGCCAACGCACGCCGGTCGGTCAGCGCCGTCCACACCTGATCGGGCGGATGGGGATAGACCTTTTCTAAAATGATGGTTCGACTTTTCATACCGCGCCGGCTCCCAGGGAATCGGGAATCGGAAACGCTTCAACCGGCAGCGTTTCAACGGGTAACGCCGCGGCGGCTGGCACTTGCTCTTGTGTTTCTAACATGCCGACGAGTTGGCAGACCATAACCTCCGGGTCGGAGAATATCCGCAGAGGAAGTGTGCTGCAACCAACTCCACGGCTGACGATCATCACGCGCCGCTGCGAATCGACCTGCTGAGGGTCCAACTCGAATCGGCCCGCTGCGTATTGGCGACACAGCGGACCGCGCGGCACAACGATCGGCCGGCCGCCGGGCAAGGCGATTTGTCCGCCGTGGGTGTGTCCGCAGAGAGCCAGATCGAAAGCGTTGTTTCCCAGATCGACCAGCCCCGAGGGCGAGTGCATCAACACGATGCGATGTCCGTCGGCGCCGTGGATCGCCGAAGCGGCATCGGGCCGACCGAGTAGATGATCGTCCAGCCCGCAAATCCAAAAATCTTCGTAAGGCGCGGCCAATTGCACGTTTCGGTTGACCAACACCTGAACGCCGGCCTGCTCCAGGGCACGCGTGATATAGTGGCGATCGGCCCAGATGTCGTGATTTCCCATCACGGCGAATTTTCCCAGCGGCGCGGGAATCTCGGCCAGCATGTCGGTCAACTCGTCGACGAAATCGGCCCGCAGCGAGACGAAGTCTCCGCCCAGCAGCAGCACGTCAGCTTCGGCGGCGGCCAGCGCGGCACAAGCCTGCTGCAAAACACGGCGGTGCGTCGTCGGCCCTGCGTGAAAGTCGGCAGCAAAGGCAATCCGCAGTTCACGAGCAGCGGCACGATGCGTGGTCAGCGTCAGGCGATGCTCTCGACAAACCACGCGCCGCTGAAATCCCAACCGATATCCCAACGCGGCCGGCCAACCGGAGCCGAACAGCCGACAGAGCAGCCCTCGCCACAGGCGGGTCGTCAGGGAGACCGAATGGTCCGAATTGAAAGCAGCGCCGTTTGAATCCATGTTGATCGAACCGACTGAAACGACAATCACGCCGGCGGCAAAGAGCCAACCGAGCGCGTGGTAGGTAGACGAATCAATACGATAATATAGCATTTTCCCCGGGCGGCGGATCGCCCAGTTTTGCGGGAAATCGGCGGGACGGGCTTTGTCGTAAACGACGAATTAAGAATGACGAATGTCGAAAGAATGACGAATTCCGAATGTCGAAATCCCTTCGGGCTTGGTCATTCGTCATTCATTCGTCATTAGACATTCGTCATTCGTCATTGCCCTGCCGTCGTCACAACACAAACCGCGATGACCACCTACCCCGCGATATCGGAGAAATAATACCGCGTGAGGTGAAAAAACACGGGGGCGGCGAAGCAGATCGAGTCGATGCGGTCGAGCACGCCGCCGTGGCCTTCAACCAGCGTGCCGTAATCGCGCACGCCGCGGTCGCGCTTGATGGCCGACATCGTCATACCGCCGCCAAATCCCATCACCACGATCACCAGCGACATGCCGGCCGCCTCCCAGGGATTGAACGGGGTAGCCCAATGCAGGGCCGTGCCCAGCAGCATCGTGCAGGCGGCGCCGCCGATCAATCCTTCCCACGTCTTGCCCGGGCTGATCGCGGGGGCAATCACCCGACGTCCGAACAGCTTGCCGCAACCGTACTGAAACACGTCGCTCACCTGCACAATCAGCACGAAAAAGAACAGCAGCCTGGCCGCGGCGGAACCCGACACGGGCCGTTCATCTTGGGCGACGCCGATCTGTTCGATCAGATCCTCGCTGACGCCCGCCTCGTCCATTTTCGTCAGATCGCTTTTGGTCGCCTGGAGAATCCCCAGGGCCGAGAATTCGCTAATCGACAAACCCTCGACTTCTTGGGTTTCGATTTCCTCGGCAATCGCCTTCAATTCCCGATGGTTGACCGACACCACGTCGAGCGTTAGCAAGGCCGGCGTATAGCTGAAGCAATACACGCAGATCATCAGTCCCGCTTGAATCGTCGCCGTGCGATCCTGAAATCGCTTGTAGTCGCCCGCCAGCGCCACTCGGGCCGGAATAAACAAAAACGCGTAGACCGGGATCAACACGCTGTACATCCCGTAGTTGTCCATGCCGATCAAAATGAACTGCGCCGGCGTGAAGCAAAAAAAGACCCAACCGAGCGCGCGATGATCTCCCCTTCGCGTGGGCGTCAGCGTGATGAATTCTCGCAAGGCCCAAAACGACAGCAAGAAAAACAAGAACACGATGACCGTTTTGGCCGCGCCGCTGAACAGGAACGCCGCCGCCAGAATCGACCACATCATCCACCACACGCGAATCCGCTGGTCGAACAGCCGCACCAGCGCCGAGTCGGTTCCGCCCTCGGGCTGTCGCTTGAGAAACTGCACAACGGCCGTCGCCGCGCCCAACAACAGCAGAACGCCGCCGACCAGTAAGACCGTTTTGAGGTGCATCTTGCTCAGGCGTCCTTCAAGCGGCGAACCGCTTCCCGCGCGCGGTTGAGAAAATCGAGTTTCGGCTCGCCCGCCTCCAGCCAGATCGGCGCGCCGAAACTAATACAACTCAACAGCGGTATCGGCAAGAACTCGCCCCGCGGCAAGACCCGGTTCAAATTGTCCATATGAACCGGCACCAACTCCAAGTCGGGCCGCTTCTTGGCCAGGTAGTACAGCCCGCTCTTAAATTTCGACATCTCTTCGTCCGTGTTCCGCCCGCCCTCCGGAAATACGATCAGCGAGCCCGTATCGCCGATCGCCCGCAGCATTTGATCGACCGGGCTTTGGTGAACCTTGATGTTCTTGCGGTCGATCAGCAGCGCGTTAAAACTCTCGGCCAAGTGCCGTCGCAATCTGCCCCGCTCCCAATAGTCCTTCGCCGCCACCGGGCGCGTCAAGGAGCGCACCTCCGGAGGCAAGGCCGACCACAACACGACCGCGTCCAAGTGACTCGTGTGATTCGCAAAATAAACTCGCTGGCACGTGTCGGGCTGGCAATCAATCCAGCGCACGGTGTAACCGCTAAACAACTTGGCAAGAATGGCGAGTACCTTACCGGTCATATTCCAGCGAAGCCGTGGCGGGTGGACGTGCGAAAATGGCCTGGCAATCGGCCGCTGCCACCGCCCGTTCGCCGGCAGCGTCGCGGTGGCCCGATGGATCAAAGACCGAGAATTCATCGTATCTTGCGAGTACCTCATAGTACAGTCCCATTTTTTCTCGTGTGGACGGTCGCGGCGCCTTGTTGTCCGACCCCAACTATGAGTTGCCGCCCGCCGTAGCGTGGTCACCGCGGCCAAATCATCGCCATCGTCCCTAGCCAAAAACCATCAGAAACTGTGACGATTAGCAAAAATGTGACGCTTTGCCGTAGGCCGCCGGCTGGCCGCGGCACAATCAGCCTCGCCCCCGCGCCGTGGCACCTCGCCCCAGCGCCGTGGCACCTCGCCCCAGCGCCGTGGCACCGGCGTCCCGCCGGTGATCCCCGACCTTTCCCCGGACAAATTCCTTGCACGACGCACCCGCATCGCTTATGGTATCCGAGTACCTATGTACCCGCCCTCCGGAGTCCGTGCCATGCGTCGCCCCCGCCGTCGAACATCGCCCCGTGTAGATTTCCGTCGTTCGTCGCTCGAACAGCTCGAAGAGCGAACCCTGCTGGCCATCAACCCGCTAGCCGGCCCCGCGCCGGAAGACCTCCCCAGCGACCTGACCGGCAACGGGTTCGTCGACTTCCAGGACCTCACCGTCCTGCTCGCCAACTGGAACAAGCCCGGCGCCACGCCCGCCGAGGGCAACCTCGTTTCGCCCGACGAGACGAGCATCGATTTCCAAGACCTCACCGTCCTGCTCGCCGCCTGGACCGGGCCGGACAACGACCCGACCGGCATCAGCCAGATTTCTCCGGCCAACGGCGAAGAGATGGTCAACGTCACCCGCGAGACGATTGTGCGGTTTGATGAACGGGTCGATCCGGCGACGATCACCGACGAGGCGTTTCACTTGATCGCCAACGGCGAGCGTCTCGCCGGGCGCATCGTGCCTTCCAGCACCGAGCGGTTCGTCACGTTTTTCTATGACGACCCGCTGCCGGCCTCCACCGAAGTGCGCGTCGTCGTCAACGGCGATTTGATCATCGGCCGCGACGGACTGGCCCTCGACGCCGACGGAGACAACCAACCGGGCGGCACCGTCACGGCCGACTTTCGCACGTTGCCGCTGACGCGGATTGCGGGCACCAACGTGTTCGGCTTTGTGTTCGATTCGTTCAGCGAGCAGCCGATCGTCGGGGCGACGATTCGGGTCGATGCCTTCCCGGAGGCCAATGTGGTCACCGACGCGAACGGCCGCTTCGAGTTGGTCGACATGCCGGCCCCCGAGTTCTTCGTCCACGTCGACGGCTCGACCGCCACCAACACGCCCGCTGGCTTCGCCTATCCCAACGTCGGCAAACCCTTCCACAGCGTCCCGGGCCAAACCGTGCAGATCGAAATGAACCGCACGCCCTTTGACATCTACCTCCCGCCCATGGCGCTCGCCGACATCCAGCCGCTCTCGCCCACCGAACCCACCGACATCGGTTTCGGCGACGAAGGCAAGGCGAATCTGGCGGCCATGTTCCCCAATGTCGACCCGTCGATGTTCGACCTCATGCAAGTCACCTTCGCCCCCGGCGCGGCGGTCGACGATTTCGGCAACCCGGCCACGCAAGCGACGATCATCCCCGTTCCGCCCGATCGTATCCCGGCCCCGCTTCCGCCAACACTGAACCCGGCACTAGTGATCTCCATCCAAGCCGTCGGGGCAACGAGTTTCGACATTCCGGCAGCGGTGACATTCCCCAATCTCGATGGCCTCGCCCCGGGTGAAAAGCCGCTCATCTTCTCCTTCGACCACGACGCGGGTAAGTGGGTCGTGATCGGCACGGGCACGGTCAGCGATGACGGCACGGCCATTGTGTCTGATCCAGGTGTTGGGATTCTGGCGCCGGGTTGGCATTTTGTGCAGGTCGGTTCACAAGCCCAAAATACCCCCTGCCCGGGCCCGTGCTTCACTGTTAAGGGCGAGCTAGGTGACCTGATCGAGATCGACTTTTCAAAGTACGTCGGCAAAGGACCAAACAGCATCTTGCCGCTGGACAGCAACGGCAATGTTGCGGGGACATCCGATTGGCGGATCAAACCGCCCGCGAGCAATCTGGGGCGTCTTTTCGATAAGGATGGCACTTGGATAAAACCGGGACAAACATTGAACTCGGCGACCCCGCCGCTGGTGTACATCGCCCCGGCGATTTCGCAGCCATCCAAGTCGCCCACGCAAGGAGCGGAAGGACCCAAAAGCATCCCCGTCGACTTCACGGCGGACCTGATAAATCGCGCAACGTCCAGCACGTCCGAGGATGTGAAGGGAAAGTTTCAATTGAACATCGATCAGGCCGGCCAGCAGTTCGACGAAGTCATCGTGTTGAATACGGATACGAAACTCAATACCGCGCGAATTCAGCAGCGGCTGCTATTGCTGGGCTATCACGATCGCGTCGGCAACAACGCCATCCGGCTGAAAGTGGATGGCGTTTTGGGCGATAAGACGAAACATGCCATGGGTGTGTTCAATGCCGCTGTCAGTACCAATCTCGATGCGAATGTAGTCAAGACCACCACGTCGATTGACTCTCTCATCAATTCCAACAGCGCACCGCGCTGGGTCGAGGCTAATTTCAACACCATCGAAGGTGCGACCACCAGTTCGACGCAGAATGAAACTTGGATGACTCACTGGGCTCTTGCCGCATTGGAAGCAGCCGCAGGCGGGGCCACACCCGACCTATTTTTCACGGGAGCGAGCAGCAAAGGAGGAGGTGACTTTATTGCGATTGTTGACGGGAAACCAAAGAACTTACACACAACCCACGAAGCGGGCATGGATCTCGATTTCAACGTGATAGGCACTACAAACGCGGGTTTCGATCCCGACGAAAACTATGATCAAGACATGGTGCGAAAACAAATCCAAGCCTTCTGGAACACTGGTCTAGTCGCCCGCATTCTTTTCAATGACCCAGCATTGATCGCGGAAGGTATAGCTCAGAAAGCTACTGGTCATGGTGGCCACTTTCATGTCGACGTGAAGCGCACCACAGTACCCGCGCCCGCTCCGGGAGCGGGCGCGGCGGAAGGGGACGTTTCTGAAGTTCCCGGCTTCGGCACCGATCCGGTGCGCTACTACCGCTTCGATCTTTCCAACGGCTTTGCGGTTGTTGGCCGGGCGAACCCGCAGGAGACGATCTCCGAAGTGCTTTCGCCGAACGTGGATTACACGCTGACCGTCTACCAGCCCTCGACCAACACCTGGCACCAATCGACCGGCCGATCCAACGCCAGCGGCCGGATTACCGACCTCGGTATCATCTTCCTCGACCAGTTCGGCGGCCCGGACACCGATGGCGACGGCATCCCCGACGTCGGCGAAACGGCCATCGGAACCAGTAGCACTCTCGTCGACACCGACGGGGACGGCATCACCGACGACGCCGAAATCACCCAGGGTCTCGATCCGCTCGACGACCGCGGCTTCCCGACCGGGATCATCGCCACGCTACCGCTGCTGGGCGAGGCCAACGCCGTGGTGGTCGAAGGCGGCACGGCCCAGGCCGGCCGGCAGACGGCCTACGTCGCCACCGGCTCACACGGCCTGGCGATTGTTGATGTCGCACGGTTTAATAACCCGATCGTCCTGGGACAACTCGAATTGCCGGGCGTTGCCGTGGATGTGTCGGTCGATTCCCGGCTACAAATCGCCGCGGTGGCCAGCAGCGGCGGGCTGCATCTGGTCGACGTGTCCGACCCGATGCTCCCGACGTTGGTCCAGACAATCGCCGGTTCGTTCGGCGAAGTGGAAGTGCTGGAAGGTGTGGCCTACGCGGGTTCCGGCGCATCGTTGATAGCCATCGACCTGCTCGTGGGAGACGAACTGGGGCGTTCCTCCTTGTCGGGGAGCATCACGGCATTGGCGCGGGAAGGCGCGCTGCTTTACGTGGCAGACGCGTCGGCGAATCTTACGGTCATCGACGTCAGTTCCGGCGGACTGGTCCCGCGGGGCTCCGTTGTGCTGGAACGTGCCGGTGGTCAACTCACGGTGGGCGGCGGCATCGCCTACGTCGCTGCGCGGGATAGCGGCTTTGGCTTTATGACGGTCGACGTCTCCGACCCCGAAAATCCAACAACGATCAGCAAGAATCAGGGTGGTTTTGGAATCCCCAATACGGCGCTGGCAGCCAACGGCTCCGGGTTGGGGCTGCTGATTGGCAGCTTAGGTGGACAGCACGTCGCCGACCTGATGGACCTCTCCGACCCGGCCGATACGCGAAATCGGCTGCTGAGCTTCCAACTCGATGCAGCGCCGCAGAATGTGGCCATCGCGTCGGGACTCGGATTCGTGGCCGGCGGCAGCGGCGGTCTGACGGTGCTCAACTACCTGCCTTTCGACAATCAGGGACAGCCACCGCAGGTGACGCTACTGTTGCAGGCGGAGGATGTCGATCCGGCGACACCGGGCGTGCAGGTCGTCGAGGGCACAACCGTGGCAGTCATTGCCACGGTGGCCGACGACGTGCAGATTCGGAACGTCGAACTATTGGTCGATGGCCAAGTGGTCCGCAACGACGTCTCGTTCCCGTTCGATCTGGCAGCGGCGGCCACACCGGGCCAGACAAGCATCGCCTTTCAGGTCCGCGCCACCGATACCGGCGGTAACGCGACGACATCCGATCCTCTCGTGGTTGAGTTGGTCGCTGACACGTTTGCACCAACGATCGTTCGCATTGAACCGGCAGACGGGACGATCCAACCCGATGAGGTTCGCACGCTGCGGATTGTCTTCTCTGAGCCGATGGACGCCGATACACTGACGACGGGGAGCGTACAGCTCTTTCGAGCCGACGACCCACTCAATGCGTTGCCCCCACAGTTTACCCAAGTCCGCCATGATGACACGTTCTTGCAGATGACGTACGAACGATTGCGGCCAGGCGACTATCGGGTCGTGATCGACGCTAGCGCCCTCACCGACCGGGCCGGCAACCCGCTCGGGCCGGTGCCCGTCATCAGTGAGTTTGGCGTCCAGCAGAGCGCGGGAAGACTGTTTCCGAGGGCAGGCTTCGCGGCGGGTGACCGGCCTGGATCTGTCGCGGTGGCGGACCTGGATGGGGACGGCGCGCTGGACCTCGTCACCGCAAACGCAGTCGGCGATGACGTCTCGGTGTTGCTGGGTCTTGGCGACGGGACCTTCGCGGCCCCGGTCAGATTCGCGGCGGGTGACCGGCCTGGATCTGTCGCGGTGGCGGACCTGGATGGGGACGGCGCGCTGGACCTCGTCACGGCAAACCGGTACAGCGATGACGTCTCGGTGCTGCTGGGCCGCGGCGACGGGACCTTCGCGGCCCCGGTCAACTTCGCCGCCGGTGACGGTCCTCAATCTGTCGCAGTGGCGGACCTGGATGGGGACGGCGCGCTGGACCTCGTCACGGCAAACCGGTACAGCGATGACGTCTCGGTGCTGGTGGGCCGCGGCGACGGGACCTCCGCCGCCCCGGACAAGTTCGCCGC
>JADFKK010000212.1 GCA_022564995.1 Planctomycetota bacterium
ACACGGCCCGACCGGCATCCGGGCTGAAGCATCGGAGCGCCGCAGCCAGGAAGAAAACCGCCGCTCGGCCGTGTTTCGATTGAGGGTGAACTTGGCGTTGAAAGTGCGAGCGCCCATTGGTGATGAATACACACCCAGCGAGTTGTGGCAATCGCGTTGTCATAACGGCAAGATCAGCGTTGCCCTGACCCATCGCGATTTTCCCGCCGTGTTGGCGGAAGCACTCGACGTGATCGGCTCCGAAGACATAGATGTGCCGGCCGCGGCAAAACTACTCGGCTGCTCCACATCGCAGTTGACCAAGCTGCTCAAGACGGAACCGCGAGCGCTGGCACAGATCAACGCAGCTCGCAAAACACGCGGGCTGCACAAGCTCCAATAGATCGGGGTCATTAGCGTCCATTAGTGTGAATCAGCGGTTGAAAAAGAACCGCTAATCGACGCTAATAAACGCTAATGACTCGGGGTTGGGTGGCTGGCGGCTGAGCTTGCGAAGCCCCAGACCCGTCGCAAGAATCACCGGCGGCTAGCGCCGTGCCGCTCGCTTGCGCCGCGGGCGATAGACTTCGGTGGCCAGGCCGAGATAGACTTCGGCGGCATGGCCGAGGGTTTCGCTGAGGGTGGGGTGGGCATGAATGACGGCGGCCAGGTCGCTGGCGGTGCAGCCGCGATCGAGGGCAAACGTGGCTTCGCCGATCAGGTCGCCGGCGCCGGGGCCTTCGAGGGAATGCAGCCTTCCAGCAAACAGACGCCGCCCAACCGCGGCCGTTGCTCGACGAGCGTCACCGACATTCCCAAATCCGCCGCCAAGAAAGCCGCCGCATACCCGCCCGGCCCGCCGCCGATGACGACCAGTTCGCAGTGATTCTGTTCGCTGTGTTCCACCGCTGCCGCTCCATCGTTCGCATCCAACACAAATCCAAGTCGTTTGTGCCCGACAATCGCCCGCACCCCATAAAGCCGCGACCGTTGGTCGCGCCCTGTTGTTCGATTCGACTCGCTGGCGCGACCAACGGTCGCGGCTTTACATTGCCTACGGTCCTGCGACCATGGTGTCGTCGGCGATGGGGGCCAGGTAGGGCCTGATCTTCTGTAGGGTTTTGGGGCCGATGCCGCGGACTCTCTGGCGGACATCTTCGTGGTCGCGGAAGGGGCCGTCGGTGATGCGCGCCTCGACGATGCGCTTGGCCAGCGTCTCACCGATGCCCGGCAATTGGGCCAGTTCCGGCCAATCGGCCCGGTTGACGTCGACGATGAATTCGGCCGTTTGCGGCTCTGCCCGGTCGATCTCGATCAGCCGGCCCTGGAAGCCGCCGCTCGTCCACCAATATCCGCCCATCGCCACCAACGAGGTGAACACCACAGCGGCCAGCGCCGCCTGATCCGCCCGCCGCAGCAGCGGGCGAAATCGCTCGGATAAATCGCGTTGGCGTTTTTTGGGCATGGGGTGGGTTGAATCGATTGGGTTACATCGATGAGGTCGCGGGAGAAACGCCCGCCTGCATTGGATCGGTAACTTCGTTATTATGAACGTCGCGGGCAGGGCTGGCTATATGCGGCCAAAGTAGACGCGGCATCTTGCCGCGTTTTTGGGAGTCACCGAAGATTAACTTGCCGGTTTTCCGCTTTCGGGTGGCTGGTGGCAGAGCCCTGGCGATGCCCCAGAAACTCAGCGTCTGGGGCATCGCTTAGGCTCTGCCACCAGCCACCCAATCCTGAGGGTGAATCCGCGGCGCGAAATCATGGGAAAGCGGCGAGACGCCGCTTCTACTTTAATGACCAAAGATTTTCATCAACTCGAATGGGACGAGGCGGTCGAGGATGACTGCCGGCAGATTGTGCTGCTGGCGGTGCGCGAGGATCTTGCGCGGCAGCACGATTGGACGACGCTGGCGCTGGTGCCGCCGGGCGCCCGCGGTCGGGCGGCGGTGGTGGTCCGCGAGCCGGGCGTCGTGGCCGGATTGCCGGCGGTGCGGCTGGCGTTGTCGATCTTCGACAAGGACGTCAAATTCACCCAGCACAGCGAAGACGGCACGCACATTGAAGCCGGTCAAAGCATCGCCACCCTGGAAGGCTCGGCCCGCACGCTGCTGACCGCCGAACGCACGCTGCTGAATCTGCTGGGGCGGCTGTGCGGCGTTGCCACGCTTGCGTCGCGATATTGCGAACAAGTGGCCGGCACGCAGGCCCGTATTTACGACACGCGCAAAACCACGCCCGGCTGGCGGCGATTGGAAAAATACGCGGTCCGCTGCGGGGGCGGACAGAATCATCGCAGCGGCCTGTTCGACGCGGTGCTGATCAAAGACAATCACTTGGCGTTGGGCGCGCAGGGCGGCGAGCAGAGTGCGTTTACGCCTGCCGAGGCCGTTGGCCGGACCCGCGAATTTTTGGCTGCCAACGCGGACGCGACCGCCGACACATTGCCCGCTGAGATGCTCGTCGAAATCGAAGTCGACACGCTGGCGCAGCTCGATGAGGTGCTTCCTGCCGACCCCGACATTGTGCTGCTCGATAACATGACTTGCGAGCAACTTTCCGAAGCGGTTGCCCGCCGCGACTCAGCCGCCCCGAACGTGCAATTGGAAGCGTCCGGCGGGGTTACTCTCGAAACGGTCGGCAAGATCGCCCGAACGGGCGTCGACCGAATAAGCGTCGGCGCGCTGACGCACTCTGCCCGCTGTCTGGACGTCGGTTTGGACTGGTTAGACTGACCGAGCGGTTGTGAAAACACAACGCCGGTTGGGCTGTCGCATCATCGCCCGTCAAGGACGGCACATCGATTTGACACTCGGCCGAGTCAACATAGGCTTCCAATGTGCCTGCGCCTTGGGGAGGGGCGTTGGCCGTCGGGTGCGGCGGGGAAGCTGGGAGCTAGAGGGGATCCCGCCGCGCCTTTTTTCTTTTTCCCGCCACGACCGGCTGCCCCGCCGCTCGACCATGCCAGGCCGCGACGATGAATGACCATGCCGCACGTCATATGTTAGCTCGACGCGCTTTCACTCTCGTCGAGGCATTGATGGCAACAGCGGTGACGGCCATTGCCGGCAGCACGCTGCTGATCGGCATTAGCAGCGCGCTGAAGACCACCGACGACAACGTGCGAGCGACGATCGCCTTCGGGATAGCCGAGCAATTGATGGATGAGATTGCCGGCAGGCGATACGCCGAGGCCGGGGTGCGGCCGTACGAAGTCGGCCTCGGCCCTACGTCGGCGGAAGCGGCCGGCAGCGGTCGAGAACGCTACGACGACATCGACGACTTTCACGGCTTCGCCGCAGGGCCGCCCCAAGACCCTTGGGGAGTCCCTCTCGGCCGCGGACAGGGCGACGGCAGCGGGCGGCACCCCAACTTTCAGATTCCCGACGGATACTTCGACGCCTGGCGACGCGAGGTGCAGGTCTACTACGTCGATGAGTCGGATCATTCCGTGCGGCTGCTCTCAAACCAAACGAGTGACTTTCGCGCGGTTGACGTGCGCGTTTACTATACCGACCCGGTGGCCGGCGAAGTGCTGTTGGCCGACATGCGTCGGGTGTTTTCGTATTTTCCTGTTGACGACCCGTAGGCGCGACCACTGGTCGCGGCTTGACATGCCGGTGGTGGATAACGTGGATAGATCGTGCAACACAACCCGTCGGGGTCTGACACTCATCGAGCTGCTCAGCGCGATGATGATCATGACCATGATCGTGGGCACGCTGGGGGCGATGGCCAAGGCGGTCTACGTCAGTTCCGAGTACGGACAAGGACATGCCGCAACCTCTCAGCACGCCCGGGTTGCCATGCACCGCATCGGGCGCGCGGTCCGTGGAGCCTACGCCAGCGGGCCTTATCCCGGAGTGCGCGTGATCGACCAACGAGTCAGCACCTGGCGTTTTGCCGACACGCTGCTTGTGTGGCGCCCGCGAAAGACGCCGTCGACGCCGACCGGCGAGCCGTATAACGCCGACGGCCCGCCGCGTTTCAACGAGATCGTCATTTTCTGTCCCGACCCGGACGAGCCGCACAAGCTGATCGAGTTGACGGCGGCGGATAGCGACACGCGAGAATTGTCGCCAGCGACGCTTGCCTCCGACATTGACGCGCTGAAGCGCTCCAATTCGAGCAAGAAAGTGGTGCTGAGTGATTTGCTGCACACCGCGGCCCTCGACAGCGACTCCAAGCAACGCGGTGCGGTGCGATTCGAGGTGAGAGTTACGCCGACCAAGCAACAATGGGACGATTTCAAGGCGAAAAAATTGGCCTGGGGCGATCTGCCCTGGGTGCAAGGTGTTTACAGCTCGAAGACCGGCCTGCGGCAAGTCTGGGTGAGAATCGAAATGCAACTCACGCCGGCGGCAGCGGCGGCGGTCAGCGAGAAAGAGCAATTACCACCGGTGCCGTATTTCGGATCGGCCGCGCTGTATTACGAGATGAATAAGCCATGAACGGCCCTGTACAGAACATTGCTATCCGGCGGGTGGGTGCCATGGGCAGCTTGCCTGCCCTTGCCGAATTGCCGCGTCTTGTCTCGACGCAAGGGCGGACAAGCCGCCCATGGCACCCGAGGCGCCGTCCGCGCCGTGGCGTGGCGATCGTTTTCGTGCTGGCGTTGATCGCGATCACCATGGCACTCTCGTACTCGCTGTTGCGAACGCAGGTGACCGCCACGCAGATCCAAGCCAACAGCAACCAGCGAGCCCTGGCTCGTCAGGCCGCCATGACCGGGCTGAGCGCCGCTCTGCGACAAATTCAACTGCAAGCGTGGATCGACGATGGCGGGGTCAGTTCGACGCTCAGCGGGCGCATTAGTGCCGACGAAACCTACCACGTAACCTTTTCGACCGGCGACGCGACACTGACCGAAACGCATCCCGATTACGATGACTATCCCTATCGCGTCACGGTCCTCTCGACCGGTTACGCGCTCGATCCGGCCAACGCCGGCACGGTCTCCTCGCACCAGGTGCAGGCCGTCATGCGGCTGGTGCCGAGGAAGCTGGCCGACGAGCCGTCGTCGTGGACCCAGATGCAGCAGTACACGCTCTTTCAATACAAGCCGGCGTCAACCGGCGGCGGATATCACGTCGTAATCGAAGCCGCCTGTCGGATTGAAGGCCGGGTGCGCATTCAATCCGAGTTGAAACTAGACATCAAGGCCCCCGCCGGCAGCAACGCCCGCGCCCGCTACCTTTCGGATCTGAACCAGATGCGCGTGGACGGGCTGGGGGACGAGCGGCCGTTTACCGGTCCGATTGACTTGGACACGTCGAAATTGGCGGCCGCGACGTTGGATCTACTGACCACGTCGCTGTCGATCGCCACGAGCCACAAAGCGCAGCTTACGACCGCCGACTGGACTCATCCAGGCGCGGTCACAAGTTACCAGCTATATTCCGGCGGGAAGACGTACGCGGTGCCGCGGGTCGGATTGGACCACACAGACACGGTTTTCGAGCCCCATCCCATCACGAATCCGCTGGGCGTATTCCTGCGCATTGGCGACTTGAATCTGAATGACAATGTTACCGTCCGAGGCACGATGATTCTCAGCGACTCGGGGGGAGATCTCAACGTCCTAGGAAACAACGTACGGTTCGAGTCGGTGGCACTTCATCCGCTGGATGGCAGTGATATACCGATTCGCCTACCAGTGGCAATCGTCGCCAACGACTTTGCCGTCAGGGCGGGGTCCAAGGGCGTGGTCGACGGCATGGTCGTGGCGTTTGATGAGTTCTGGGTAAAACGTGACGAGCAAGCTGACATCGATTTTCACCTTACGGGCCGCTTGATCAACAAGCGATTTCACGTCGAGCAGCGAAACGACTGGGATCTCGGCGGAAGCTGGTGGAGCGATCGTTACGACGACTTCATGGATCAACTGGACGGCGGCGAGCCGTATATGCCGGTTTGGCTCGAAGAGAATTTCGATTTGGACTCGACGCCCCGTTTAACATTCAAACCGGGCTCGACGCCGGCTTCGTACCACTGGTATAACCCCGACCAGCCGATTTATGTGCCGCATCCGGACGACGAAGGATTGCGTTGGGAATTGGTTTCTTGGACGGACGGTTCGTAGTGGGTCGACGTTTCCAAGGGCGCGACCACCGGTCGCGGCTTTATGGAAACTGCTGGTCGCGGCTTTACAACCCCTATTACCGCGTAAGGAGATACGAAGATGAAACTGCGCACGATCACCCCTTGGGTATTGTTGCTGATCGCCAACATCGCGATGTGGGGAATGCTAGGCTTTCATAACAGTAGCAGCGCCGCTCCTCGAGGAGCGCGAGAGCCGTTCGCCAACGCCGTGGCTCAGCGGGCCGAGATGATTGCTGAACTCAAAGCGATCAGCGCCGAGTTAAGAAATGTCCGTACACAACTCAAACAACAAGGCGAGCTCTTGCAATCGGGCAAGGTTAAAGTCGTCATCGAAGACGGGAAAAAACCGTAATCCGCCCGGTGACTCGCAGCGCCGCGTATTGCGGCGCTACGCCATCCGCCGCGCCGCCGGGTTTTCGCTGATTGAATTGATGATCGTCGTGGCGATAATCAGCATTCTCGCCGGGCTGGCCATACCGGATGTGAACCCCGGCATCCACCAGCAGCTGAACTCGGCGGCTCGAATCGTCGCCGCCGACATCGCCTACGTGCAATCGCTGGCGGTGACCCACAACAGCACGTATCGATTAACCCTTGACGGGGCGAACCATCGATACATCATCGAGCATTCCGGAGCCAACGCCTCGCTCGACGAGCTTCCTTCCTCGCCAACGCGGTCTCCCAGCGACCCGGACGACCAGCACATCGTCGACCTCGACGAGCTGCCCAGCATGGGCGCCCGCGTGCGTCTGTATGCCGCCCAGACGTCGGGCAGCAGTCCGACGGCGGTCACGCAGTTGGAATTTGGTCCACTCGGAGAAACCACTCAGGCGGAGGAAACCGTAATTTGGCTCACCAGCGGCTACGATGATGCCCAACGCTACGTGGCGCTGCGAGTCAACCCGGTGACCGGATTGATTACCGTCGATGCGGTGCAATCGAGCGTTCCGGCGGTGCTCGCAGGGGCGAAATGGTAAGCACACGACGTGTCGGTTATTACCAATCAGGAATACACCATGGTGCGATGGGTTGGTCGAAAACAGCACGGTCCGATCGGAGTCGATCTGGGCAGCCGCTGCGTAAAATTGGTGCAACTGAGCGCCGATCGCAGCAAGCTGATCGCCTCGGCGCGGTGGGATTTGCCCGCTGGGTCGTCGTCAGACGGCTCTGATGAGGACGATCCAGAGCAACTCTCAGACGAGTTGGCCAAGGCGATTCGCGCGGCGCGAGAGAGCCGCGATTTTCGCGGGCGAGACGCCGTGCTTTGTCTGGGCAGTCGCGAGTTGTTCGTGCAAAACGTGCGCGTGACCCCTTCTACGGAAACCTCGTTGGAATCGATCGTCCATCAAGAGGCGGCCAGCCGATTGCCTTTTCCCGTCACCGAAGCCGAAATCCGCTTCCTGCAGGCCGCCGACGTCCGCGAGGGCGATCTGACGCGCCGCGAGGTGATTTTGCTGGCCTGTCACCGGCCTGTCTTGCTACAAACTCTGGCAACCATCGAAAAAGCGGGCCTCCGGCCGGTCGCGGTCGACGTCGAGCCATCGGCCCTGCTGCGTTGTTATGCGGCCCAATTCCGTCGCGATGACGATCGCCAGCAGCGATCGATGTTCGTACACGTCGGCGCGAGAAATACCGCGGTGGTGATTGCCCACGGCGCCGATCCGCTGTTCGTAAAATACATCGACGTGGGCGGAAGCCATCTCGACTGGGCAGTGGCCCGACACCTGAAGATCGACGTGTCGGACGCGGCCAGCTTGCGTCGAAACAACGGCGATCGTCGCGTCGATCAGCAAGATCCCGAAGTGGTCCGCAGCGTCGCCACCGCGGTCCGCGGGGTGGTCGATCGGCTCGCGCAGGAATTGTCGATGTGTGTGCGATATCACAGCGTCACGTTTCGCGGGCAGCCGCTGGTGCGGTTGGTTCTCGGCGGTGGCGAAGCAAGTGAAATGTTACAAGACGCCCTGCAAAAGCGTCTCGACCTGCCATGCGATTTGGGAGATCCCCTGCGATTGTACGGCGAGACGGCTCCCAGCGGCCAGCGCGGCCAGTGGGACGTCGCCGCGGGCCTTGCCCTGCGCGAGGTGAACTGAAATGGCCAACGGCTGCGAATCGAGCGAATCATGACGAACATCGACTTTCTTCCGGCAGAGTATCGCCGACGTACCGACGATCGCAAGAATCGCGCGTGGCGAATGACCGTGCTGATCGTGTTCGGGTTGATGATCGCGTCGACCGCCTTTTACCAACACACCTTGAGTCGTCAGGCCAACCACGAACTGGCCGAGGTCGCGGCGCTTTACGATCTGGCGATCGCCCGCTCGGAACATCTCAATAAATCGTACGCAGCGCTCCGCGAACAACGCGGCGCCGCCGATCTGTACGCGTTGCTCGACCACTGCTGGTCGCGGACGCAGATATTGCAGGCCGTGCTCGAGACGCTGCCCGAGGAGGCAACTCTCAGCCAGTTACAGATTAGCCGTGTTGCGCGTCCCACGCGCGCGGCGGCGCAGCGATCCTTTAGCGCGACGACGAGCGAAGAGGAAAAGGCGCTCGCCCACCTGTTACCGGAAGAGCGTGACCAAAAGCTGTTACGCGAGAAGCTCAACGCCACGCGAATGGTCGTGGTATTGACGGGAACTACGCAAGACCAGCGCGCGATTCACGATTACATCGCGCGACTGGAGAAAAACGATCTGTTCAGCAAAGTCGAAATCACGTCGATCGAACAAGCACGCTCCGACAACACCGAGGCGATGCTCTTCGGAGCCCGCCTGGTTGTGCGGCCGGCCTATGGACTCGTCGGAGGTCCAACCGGCAGGGACAGGATCGCCCGATGAAACCCAAATTCAAGGGACAAAGCTGGCCGGTGACGTTGTCGCTGTGTGGTGCGGCGGTCGCCTATGTGTTGTTCATGTTTCTACCGGAACAACGCAGCATCGGCGATGTGCGCGACGAAGTTGACACCAAGCGGCAGTTTATTGCCGGAGCCCGGACCACCGACGCGACGATCGAAGTCGCCCGAAAAGAGCTAGAGGAAACGCGAGAGTATTGCCAGCAGTTCGCCGACCGCTTGCCCAGCGAAGCGGAGTTATCGGCGCTGTTGGCGAGAATCAACCTGGCGGTCAAGCAGGCTGGCGCGACGACGACTCGCTTCGAGCCGCGGCAGGCCACGCACTACGAAACGCTTCGCCAGGTGGGGCTATCGATAGCAGTTCGCGGATCGTACGGCGAAATCTTCGATTTCATCAGGCGGCTGGAGACACTCAACGAGGTAGTTTGGATAAACGAGTTGCGATTCGAGGCGCCCAAGCAAGCTGGGCAAGAGATCACCTGCGAGGTAAATATGGGGTTTTTTGTCGCTAATGCCGAAAAATCCGATTAGGTCAACCTTTACGCCAACCGATACAAGAGGAGCCCCCGCAGCGCGTCGCCAGGGTGCGGCGACGCTGGCTGCGAAAATCACGTGAGCATCAGCAAGCTATCAAGTCAGATTCGTCGCGAGATGACCAGCGACCCCAAAAAAGCCGTGATCTTGGCGGGGCTGCTGCTGTTAGCCGGTTATTATTGGGCCCCGCTGGTTTGGGGCTGGGTATCGAAAGGAGGCGTCGACGACCAGGAAACACAACTAGCCGCTTTGGCCGCGTCGAGCGACGCTGGGCAGTTTCCTTCCGTTAAGGCGGAAGTTCCCAGTCCGGCCGACAACGTCCACGCACCGCTGCACCGCTGGCAGTCGCTAAGGCGATGGTTGGACACCGACCCGAGGACCAAGCCCCTGATGCGAGTCAGCGGGCGGCGCGACCCATTTACCGATCGCAGCGCCACGCGGCGAACGGTAGAGAGATCGGCCACCGTGCTGCATGGACCGGTCACTCCGGAAAGCCTGGGAATGAGGCTCACCGGCGTGATGATCGGCGCCCGACGACGCGTTGCGCTAATCGACGGCGAGGCCTATGTTGTTGGCGAACGGATTTCCGTGGAGTTGACTGCCGCAACGAAAACACAAGCAGCGCCGGCCGTCGATGAAAGACCAAGATACGTTGAATTCCTACTCGCCGAGGTGTTTCCTCGCCGCGTCGTGTTGCGGCGGGAAAAAAAGTCGTACGAGTTAAAACTGCCGAACCCCGAGCCGCGCGCGGCATTTGTGATTTCCTATCCGAACCGCAAAACATCGGCCTCTGGGCCATAACTGGACCATCCCCTTCCCCTGGTGTCACGGACGACCCATGAGCAGTTTTTCACGTTTCGCGCTGTTGGTCCTGTTTGCCGCGATCGGAGTCGGAGCGGCGATCTGTGTTGTCGTGGCAACCGATCTTTCGCCAGGTGAGGTTGCTGTGGAGGATGCCGCCGAGGGTGATTCCGCTTTGAAAGGTGGCCGCACGGACAACGGAACGCCAGCTCATCAACGGCCCGCGGCGCTCGAACGATCTCGCCACGAACCGCGGTTCGACGTCGGCCTCTACCAACCGGCGATGGTCGTGCCCCAGCCGCTGCAAGCCCAAAACGCGGCGCCGCGTCTCCTCAAACCCACGTTGGATCAGGGTGAGTTCGTCGCGCAGGTTCTCAAGGCAGCTCTCGAAGCACAGGCCGACGTGTTTGAACGTCAGCGACCGGCGCCCGTCGCACGAGTAGCTCAGCTACCGGCCGATTCCTCGGACGAAATAGAAATCAAAGACGAAGGTGACGACCAACTCAGCTTTGTCGCCAAAGACAACAAGGTGCGTGACGTGCTTGAATTGCTCGGCCGGGGCGCGGGCAAAAACTTGTTTGTGAGCAAGAGCGTTCAGGGCAATTTGTCGATGACCTTTACCAAGGTTGACTTCGACACCGCGCTGCAGCAGATTCTTCGCGCCAGCGGCTATCGGGCTCGCCAACAGGGTAACGCCATCTACGTCGGCACGGCGGCCGAAATCGCCCAGCTTGAAGCCGACGACGACCCGATCGGCACCCGCGTGTATCAGCCGAATTACATCCGCGCCTCGGAACTCAAGCTGCTGCTGACCACGTTCATCACGCCGGATGTCGGAAAGATTGAAGTTAGCAGCCCGTCTTTGACCGGCATCAGCAGCGACTCCAGCAATGCCGAGGGCGATAACTACGCCGGGCCCGACGTGGTGATCATCCGCGATCGGGAGTCGATCCTCCATCAGATCGACCAAATGGTGGCCCGGGTCGATCGCCGACCGCTGCAAGTGGCGATCGAGGCGGTGATCATGAGCGTCAGGCTCGACGACAAGCATCAATTTGGCATCGACTTCGAGTTATTGAAGGACCGCGCCAACTCGCGATTGATCTCGGGCAACCCCGCCGCTTCGCTGGCCGCCATCAACGTCAGTTCCGGCGGCCTCAAGTTCGGCTTCCTCGACAGCTCGCTCGCGGCGTTCATCTCCGCGTTGGAAGAAATCGGCGACACGAACGTTATCGCTACGCCCCGCATCCTCTGTCTCAACAAACAGCGCGCGGAGATTCACATCGGTGAAGAGCTCGGCTACGTGAGCACCACCCAGACCTCAACCAGCACCACTCAAAGCATCGAGTTCCTTGAAGTCGGCACGCAATTGCGCATCCGGCCGTTCATCTCACGCGACGGCATGATCCGCATGGAAATTCACCCGGAGCTTTCCTCCGGCACCGTCACGAATCAGGGCGGATTCACGATTCCCAACAAACAAGTCACTCAGGTGACCACCAATGTGATGGCCCGCGACGGCGCAACGGT
This sequence comes from Planctomycetota bacterium, assembly GCA_022564995.1. Taxonomy (GTDB): domain Bacteria; phylum Planctomycetota; class Planctomycetia; order Pirellulales; family JADFKK01; genus JADFKK01. The sequence continues at coordinate 11,798 of JADFKK010000212.1, forward strand.
GGTCATCGGCGGCCTGATTTCTGAGACTCTAACCATGACCAACAGCCAGATTCCGCTGCTGGGTAGCTTGCCTTTCATTGGCTCGTTTTTTCGGAATCAGACGGAAACGACGAAGCGCACCGAGTTGGTGATCCTGATCACACCCCGCATCGTTTACGACGAGGATATGTACTACGAAGGAAACAAGGCCGCGACCGAGTTCTATCGCAGGCAATCGGTATACTCCAACCATATGAACCCGACCGGAAAACGATACCTGGGCAAAACGGCCTTTCGCCAGGCCCAAGACGCCTGGGCCGTTGCAGATCAAGACGAGGCACTGGCGAAAATCAGCCGGTCGATCGCCTTCGATCCGCTCAGTCGGGCCGCCATCGATCTGCGCGAAGACATCCTGATGGGTAATTACTACGGAGACCACACGGCGCCGCAGGGGCTTGGCCCGATGCAGATGCCTGCCGGGGGAGAGCCGATGTCACCGTGGCTGCTCAACGAATTGCGCGGCGGGGCGGTTGCGCCACACCTGGGACCGCATCCGCGCTATCCCGGCACACCGGGGCCACGTTGGGATATTCAAAGCGAAAGGGGAAGATAGTGCTTTGTCACCGCGGAGCTTTCCGAGTCGCTATTCGCCTTGTCGCGATCGCGCTGCTGGCGGTTATCGGCAGCGGCTGTACCAGCATCGATTGGGCTGGCATGAATTGGAACGCGGGCCGCGGCGACGACGTGGCGCTGCTGCGCAAGCAGCGCCTGATTGAAGAGGCTGGGCGATTCGACAAGCATCGTGAAGAGGCTCAATGGCAAGCCGCCTTGGCCCGGCTGCGAGCCGGCAATCTGGACCGCGCCCGTGACCAACTCGCAGCGCTGCTGGTGCGAAATCCCGATCACCCCGACGCCCGAGCGTTATTGGATGAAATCAACGCCTCACAATCCGCCATCGACCCGACGGTTGAATCGGCCGTTCGGTTAGCCGTCGATGCGTTACAATCGAATCAACCGGACGTTGCGTTGGGAATCCTCCACGACGCTCTGGCGCGATTCCCCGAATCGGCCGTTCTATGGCGCGTTCTTGGCGCCGCACACCACCAGGGAGGTGCTCCTCAATCGGCGCAAAGTGCTTTGCACCAAGCACTTTCGTTGGACAACTCCAGCCCGCTGGCCTATTTTTTATTGGGTCAATCGTTGCGGAGCCAGGGCCAACAAGAGCAGGCAACGCGGTATTTTCAAGCCGCGGCCGATCTCGACGGGCGCTACGCGATGTGACGAGATTTTCGTAGCGAGCTTTGGACTTGGAAAAGAGTTCTCTCTTCGTTTAACGGCAAGCCGAAGGCGACGGTGTTTCCAGCGTGCCGGCCTGCGACCGAAAACGCAGTCGCCTTCGGCTTGCCGTTAAACGATGAAGTTGTTTCTCCGCACGTTGGCTGGAGTCGTCAGATGAAAAAGACTTACAAAACCGGTGCGCTGACCGGGCTGATGGCCGCCGGCATTTGCCTTGCCTGGCTGGTCGTGGGCACACTGAGCGCCACCAACGGGACGCAGTCGTGGATCGTGATCCAATGGCTGTTGGGCGGCCTGTTCATCCTTTCGATCGGCGTCCTATCTTTCTCGTTGTGGAGAGTTTCGACACAACAGATCGCCGCCCGGCGCTTCTTCGATCAGCTTGCCCGTACCGATCTTCGCCAGATGATCGGCTCCGGCGGCATCGATTTGCCGATCCTCTCGGAGCGGAACCCGGCCTACGAGACCGCTAACCTGCTGCGGACCACCTTGTGTAGATTCGGCGAGCGTCTTGACCAGCTCGAAAACGCTCGCACATCCGCCGAAATTCGCGCCCGACGCCAATTCGACGACAACCGGCGGATGTCGACGATCCTGTCCGGGCTGGCCGACGCGATCCTCACGGTCGACTCATACGGCGATCTGATTTTCTGCAACGAAAGCGCCCAGCAGCTTTTCGGCGTTGAATTCGACGCCAACGAAAAGCAGCCGCTTTCCGCGCTGATTCACTGCGAGCCGCTCATCGAGTTGCTTTCCGACGCGCGCCGGCACCGCGGCTCCACTCTTCGGCGTTGTGAGTTAGAGTTGATCGACGCACAAAGCGGCGCGACGCGTTGGTATAGCGCGACGGCGCGGACCATCGTTGACCGTGTTGACGAGAGTGCTGACGACGGTGCTATGGCAGGCGACGGCGGATCAAGCGGTGATTGGGGAGACGGCGCGGCAGCGCAGCACACCACGCAGGGTGCCGTGGTCACACTGTGCGACATCAGCAATCAAAAGGGAATGCAGAAACGCAACGCTGAATTTGTCTCGTCGGTCAGCCACGAAATGAAAACACCGTTGGCCGGCATCAAGGCATACGTCGAACTGCTTGTCGACGGCGAGGTCGACGACGAGGAAACGCGGGAAGAATTCCTCGGCGTGATCGACGGACAGGCTGATCGATTGCAGCGGTTGGTCGAAAACCTGCTCAACATTGCCCGCATCGAGGCCGGCGTCGTCGAAGTCAGCAAACAGAACCGCTCGCTCAACGAATTGCTCGAAGAGGCCCGCAATGTTGTCCAGCCGTCGGCCGAGCGAAAAGACATCTCGCTCGAAACAGAATTCAGTTCGATGTATCTGGGCGTTCACGTCGACCGCGACATGTTTCTGCAGGCGGTGATCAACCTGCTCTCGAACGCCATCAAGTACACTCCCGACGGTGGCCGTGTCACGCTCCGCAGCCGCTCGCACGACGACCGCGTTCAAGTTGAAGTAGAAGACACGGGCGTGGGCCTTGGCGAGGAGGACTGCCGCAACGTGTTCGAGAAGTTCTACCGAGTCAAGAAAGACAAGTCGATGGCGGCCGGGACAGGGCTGGGGCTGCCGCTGGCCAAACACATCATCGAAGACGTTCACGGCGGCGAGTTGACGGTTCGCAGCACGCCCGGCGTGGGAAGCACGTTCACCATCACGGTGCCCGCGGCGCGAGAAGTGTCGCCGGCCATGAGTTCCTGAGGGGTGGCCCGTAAACGAACGGCACGCTTTCACCAAGTTGGAAATCCGAAGCACGAAATCCTAAACAAATTCAAAGTACCAATGTAACAAAACTCTCCAATACCCCGTGTCTGTAGCATTTCATATTCGGGTTTCTGATTTGTTTCGGATTTCGTGCTTAGATTTTGAATAGCAAACAGCCCGCGACTCACTTTTGCGCGGCCCCTTGGGAACATAGCCATGACAAAAAAAATACTGCTCTGCGACGACGAAGTTCACATTCTTCGGGCGGCCGAATTCAAGCTGAAGCGGGCCGGCTACGATGTGCGCTGCGCCGGCGACGGCCAGGAGGGCTGGGAAATGATCCAAGCAGACATGCCCGACATCGTGGTTACCGATCTGCAAATGCCGCGGATGACCGGACTCGATCTGGCGCGTGCAGTGCGCGACAACGAAGCGACCCGACATCTGCCCATTTTGATGCTCAGCGCCAAGGGCTTCGAGGCCGAACACACCGATCAGGCCAAAGAATGTGGAATCGTCGGCGTGTTGGCCAAGCCGTTCAGCCCCCGCGAACTGTTGAAGATCGTTGAACAAATCCTGGAGACCGGCACGGCCGAGTTGCCGAGGGCCTACGCGGTGTGACGCGATGGCGCGGCCGGTTGCCGGTGCTCGACGTTGACTGCGAAGGAAAACCGTAAATGAAGTAGGGGATTGGAGATTGGAGATTGGAGATTGGAGATTGATTACTGCGTACCGCGTACTGATTACTGATTACTAAAGATGAGGTGATCGAACAACAATGGCCAGCCCCCAGCCTCCAGCCTCCAGCCTCCAACCTCCAGCCTCCAGCCTCCAACCTCCAACCCCCAGCCCCAGCCTTTTATAGCTAGCATTGATACCTGCAAAAAACTCGGGAAATAACGCGATTCTTCACGGCCAGTTTGGCAAAATCGGGTGTGGCGCGCAGACACG
>JADFKK010000213.1 GCA_022564995.1 Planctomycetota bacterium
CTGGTCGTGGGGACGGTCGTTGCCTTGTTTTCCACCCGGCGGCAGAATTCCTGCCCCAGCCCACGATGCCTCGCGTCCCATCTGGCCGCGTTCGACGAGGCGCACCGTCAGTCCCCGGCCAGACAACTCGTAGGCCAGGCTCAGCCCGATCACTCCGCCGCCGATAATCAAGCAATCGTCCAAGAGTCACACGCAATCACTGAGGCGAACTATTGCGGAACCGGGAAGTCGGTCGTCATTATATCCGCACCAATCGGGAAGAACGAGGGATGACCGGTCGGCGACTACGGGGATTTCAACGCAACGACGCAAAGGCGCAACGACGCAAAGGAAAGGTGCCGGAACGATCGGTCGCCAGGAGCCTCTTTCTCACGTCGAGACCAACTGATAAGACTCTATCGCAGCCCTTCTTTGCGGCTTGGCGCCGTTGCGGCTTTGCGTTGAAAGCCATCGCTCGTCCAGCCGTGTCGCGTTAGATTGCATCTATGTGGGCTATCGAGTCTCGCAGCAGCGCAAATTCTCGGTCGGTGTATCCCTGGCTGCTCGGTTCATCGCTCAATTCATCTCTCAGCCGCCGTAAGTCTTTTTCATCGTCCACGTCGTACCACGGCGGCAGTTCACGAAAGTCTTGGCCGAGAGACCGCAAGCGATTGGTGGTTTGCTCCCACACCGCCTCGCTGCTCCAGGCGATGTCGTCGAAGATGGGCGGCACCTGCCCGGCCGCGCCGATGAGGTAATAACCGCCGTCGTCGCTCGGGCCGAGCACAACCGGCACCTCGCTGAGCAACTCGAACGCTTGCTCGACAAACTCAACCGGCAGCGTCGGACTGTCAGACCCCAGCAGCACGACGCGCGACGCCCCGCGTTCAAAGGCATCCTTGAAATACCGCTGCATCCGTTGGCCCAAATCGCCGGTAGACTGCTCGGCCAATTGCCAACATGGCCCGCCGAGCGCCTCGAATTCCGCTCGTCGCTCGGGCGGCGAAAATGCCAAAACGCGTTGGTTGCCGACGTGGGCAAACCTTGCCAGCAGCGTCTCGACGAACGCCCGATACAGCCGACAGGCCGACTCGTCGCCGATGCTGGCGGCCAGCCGCGTTTTTACGCGGCCGGGCTGAGGATATTTCGCGAAGATGCCCAACTGTCGCACCGGATTATTTCCTTCCCCGCAGCAATTGTCGGGCGTTATCGCACAGATGACAGCCGACGCGAGTAGATAACAGCACCTCTGAGGGAGTCGCTATGAGCATGGCGGTCCGATTGTTCCGATTTTGGCGAGCCGACCGAGACCTCTTCGATCCCGAATGCGGCGGCCAGCGGTTCACATGTGCCCAAGTCTGAATAGAATAGTAAGTTAGGTGCTAATCTCTGTTTCCGCAATGCTGGCCGCGGCTTGGAAACGCTAGTAACGCCCCAGCGGCGGCGGTACACTTACGATGATACATGGCCTTGTCGTCGTACTTCGCCGGCGCAGGCCGAAAACTCTCATCTCGTGTCGGCCATCGCCGGCGTTGTCATGGCGAAAATCAACGTCAAGAAATTCATCGAACTGGTGCGCAAGAGCGGCCTGATCGAATCCGACGCTTTCGGCGACGTTCTTGCCGAAGCCAAGCGGCGGCGAGCCGAGGGCCAGACGACCGATCCCGAGACGCTGGCCGAACAATTGGTCGAAGCCGAACTGCTGACTCGCTGGCAGGTCGACAAATTGTTGGTCGGAAAACACAAGGGATTCTTCCTCGGCAAATATCGACTGCTGGGGCATCTCGGCACGGGCGGCATGAGCAGCGTTTATCTGGCCCAACACATCCTGATGCAACGTCAGGTGGCGATCAAGGTGCTGCCGAAAACGCGCGTCGAAGATTCGTCGTATCTGGCTCGCTTTCACCTCGAAGCCCAGGCCGCCGCCGCGCTCGACCATCCGAACATTGTGCGAGCTTACGACATCGACAACGATGGCGACATCCACTATCTGGTGATGGAATATGTCGAGGGCCGCGACCTGCAGGCGATCGTCAAACAGGACGGTCCCGTCGAGTATGCCACGGCCGCCGAATATATCCGCCAGTCGGCCGAAGCGCTGGGGCATGCGCACGACGCGAATATCATTCATCGCGATATTAAGCCGGCGAATCTGCTGTTGGATACCAAGGGCACGGTGAAGCTGCTCGACCTCGGATTGGCCCGGTTTTGCGACGGCAAGAAAGGATCGCTCACGCTCGATCACGACGAAAACGTGTTGGGCACGGCCGACTATCTCTCACCCGAGCAGGCGATCAACAGCCACGAAGTCGACACCCGGGCCGACATCTATAGCCTGGGCTGTACTTTCTATTATCTGCTGACGGGCCATCCGCCATTTAATGAGGGAACCTTGTCTCAGCGGCTTTTGATGCACCAAAAAGAGGCCCCGCCCAGCATTTTCATCGATCGACCAGACGCCCCGAACGATTTGGTCAACATCTGCGTGCGGATGATGGTCAAGAAAGCCAAGGGGCGCTATCAGACGTGCGGCGAAGTATCCAAGGTGCTTTCCGACTGGCTCGCGGCGCAAGGCCAGCAGGTTCCCAGCGGCAGCTCTTCGGTGAAGCTCGCCACGGCCGGTGCCGTCCGGCAGGCGGCCGCAGGTCAGTCTCCAGCGAAACCGACACCTCGACGCACGCCTGGCAAGACGTCTCGGCGTTCTCCGACGCCGGAACCGGCCCCGCCGGTGTCGGGCGATACGCTGGCCAGCAGCGCGGACGAAACCGCGAAGGCCAAAAGCGGACGCCCCGCGAAGCCGCCCGTGGCACGTCCACGGGGAGAATCCAAGCCACGACGCGGCCCGCCGAAACTGCCGCGCGAACCAAGCCAACAGAGCGAAGGGAAGCTGCGAACCGCCACCCCGCTGGATTCGCTCGAGGCAGCGCCCAACGATGAGTTCCCGGAATTTTCGATCGACGTCAATGGGCCCGCGTCGCCCGCTCGGGCCAAGGCCGCCCCACGAAGCAAGTCGTCCGCGAAACAGCCAGACGACAAACCGCCAGAGGTTGGCAAGCAGGACGGCAGGCAAGCTGTCCATGAAGAGACCTCGGTCTCCCGGCCAATCTGGAAGAAGCCTCTGTTTTGGGTGGCGGTCGGCGGGTTCATCGTCGTGCTGAGTGGCCTCGTCGGCGTCACTGTCTATCTGCTCACGCAATAGCCGCACGATCTCTGTAGGAGGCGTCTCCGACGGCGAAAAATCGGCGCGTCTCCGACCGCGACCAACGGGTCTGTAGGAGGCGACTCCTGTCGCCGATTGAGGAACGGCGATTTTTTGCCGACGGAGGCGTCTTCTTTTTTTCGCCGACGGAGTCGCCTCCTACAGGCGAAATCGGTCGGTTTTACGTCTCAAAATGAGACTGTCTGTTCAGTTATACCAACCTTAACCCGTTATGCCATAACAACTTATCTTGTTCACTTGTTTACCCAGGCCGCGACAGCGTAGGATGGTATAGCCGGCTTCGACAGCCGGTGCTGCCTCATGTTTTCGCTGCTATTTGGACGGAGCTACACAAACGGAGTCGTTTTCCCAGAGCGACACCAGGTTGACGGATGAACCGAGCGGCACAAGCCGGTAGCGCTTCGCTTTTTGGAGCGCTCCACAAAAACGCTCAACACGCGGTTCATCCATGTCCAGGCGCCGTCCACATCCCGTCTCTCGCAAGGCCCACGTGCGAGCGGAAGTCGTCGCGCTGGCCAAGACGGCAGGCCACGGTGGCCCGTTGAGCAAGCGTGCCCGAGGCGGACGTCGCAACGAGCGGCTGCCGTTTGTGCCGCCGGAGGATTGGCACGAAAGCTGCCAAACCGCTGAGTCAGGCCGGGCGAGCAAGGGCTACAAAATCATTGTGCAGCCGCCGGGGCCCGGTTACCGTCACGTCGTCACGCCGGCCGAAGTTCGCCAGCGGCTCAGCCTGCTGCCGCCGGAGCTGCTCAATACCCTGGAAGTCATACAGTTCAGCCGGATGACCCGCAAGAAAATGAGCTTCCCGTGCTATGGCATGCAGTGGGGCAGCAGCCTTTATCTATATCCCTTGGAAGAGGAGCTGGTCGAGCACTTCCCGCAGCCGCCCAGGCCGGCCCTGATGAACGAAGTCAAGATGTTCGGCGGTCGCTGGATCCACGATCAAGGCAGCCAGTGGCGGCTGGTGTGGAGCGAACGGGCGATCAAGGATTTTTACTTGAACAACATCCTGATCCACGAATTGGGCCACCTGCTCGACGATCGTAACAGCGGCTACGTCGACCGCGAGCGATTCGCCGAGTGGTTCGCCCTGGAGCATGGCTACAAGCCGACCCGCGAGGGAATCCGCCGCGGCAAAAAGAAGGTCATCCGCCGGCGTCACCACGCGCGCCGGTAATTGCCCTGGCCACGGCTCGGCGGCCTGTTGGAAAATTCTGTAGGCGACTCCTACATCGGATATCATGACTTTTTCAACGGGCTGCTAGTAGTCGACCGTGATACCGTTTCCACTGTTGCCAGGGAGAAACGGTGGGAATGAAAAGAAAAGTTGCGGTGGGCTGTTTAGGTTTTTCTTTTCCTGGATGCCTTCCTGACTAGCACACCTTTTTCGACGACATATCCCTTGGGCGGCTTAACTGCTTGGAGATGGGCAACGTCTGCGCGTGTATTATGCTGGCGAAGTAGATACTGCGCGCCTTTTGGGCCCGTTATTGCGTCCATGATTGACGCCCAGTTGGCGAGAAGCTGCGGGCCGTAGAACGTGATCCCTTGTTTCATAACGGGGCTGGAAATGCAGATCAGAGTCACCTCATGCTTGAAGCACACCACGGGAAGCGCATCCCGCCTTGATCCGCGTTCCCTGTCCACGCTCAGAATGCACCATCTCCGGTCCCTGGCAATCCGGGACACCCAGTCAGGGTCTTTCTTGCCGCGACCAAGATACTCACTGATATGAACAGCATCTACACCATCGCGCGAAAGCGCGATGTGTTCGTGCAGGTAGGCCGAAATCAAGGCTGGCGGCAAACACTCATCGATAAGAACTCGATGGCGAATGCTTGTCACACGGAAATCTTTTTGGGTTGGATGCTTGGGGGTGGTGTGTCAAGTTCTTGCATATACGCGATGGCGGCCTTCACCGCATTTTTTGGCACTTCGTACAAGTCAGAAGCCCTCGTAACGCCGCCCTCATTCTTTGCCGCCTCAGAAAGCGTCTCAGCCTCGTAAACCAAGCCTTCAATATATGGTTTTCCAAACCGGCAATCGGGCTGCATGAGAATTCGGTAGCCATGTTTCTCGAAGGCAAGGTATTCGTCAGCCAATCCTTTTGTTGAAAAGGCCAGCCGCTTGGAAAACTTCTGCACGATTTGGAAAATAAGCAGATTGTCTTTATTCTTGCCGGTTAGCTGAACGCATCTGCTCCCGAGAGAATCTGGATCCTGCGATTCGCCTTCTGGATAGACACCCAAATGGCAATTCTTGGGCACACTCAGATCCCCGAACACGAAGATGCCGTGCTTTACGGCGAAAGGATAATCGAGTCCGTAGTCGTGCCTTGCCGCTTCATACGCTTGGCGAATTCTTTGCAGCGGAACGCCAATGTTCAGGCGGATATCTTGGATGGAAAGTGCTTGGGCAAAATCCAAGAATGTCACAAGCTCCTGTGTGTCGACTCTCGGAATCTCAGGGTCGAACACAGGAGCGCTATTCTTTCGCCCATAAATCCAGCGACGAAAGCGGTTCTTATCCGCGCGCATGTATCGGGCCGCCTCGCCGGGCGAGTAGATTCCGACACCAAGCATAGATTGCTCGACCATTGCCATGGGAGTTGCGAACCTCATCATCAAGAATTCCGCGTGACGCTTGAATTCTACCAGCGACTCAGCAGCAGTTAAAGTCTCATTTGTCTGGACGTTCGTTCAAAAACAGCCCCGTTTGACGATTCAGAAACGTGAAGCGGTCCGGATCGATTGATCCGTCGATCAAACCCGGGTAGCATATAGGGGTATGAAAGGTTTCGACTCCAGCGTGCGGTTGGTCTTTGAGCCGCTGCCTCCGCAGGGCGGCAGCGGGATGAACATCCCTTTGCCTGGCGAGGGTGATTGGAACGATCTGCCACCGGTCGGACCAGCGCTCTCGATGAATCTCAAGTCGGCGGTTACCGAAGGCCATGCCCGGCCGTCGTCCGACCCTGGCGGCCGGATCGTCGGCGCCGGGGGAATGGTGATCGACGGCGATGTGCTCGGCTGTCCCTGCCCAGACTGTAAGGCGTTGATACCGATACGCCTCTGGCTGATGGTGGCCGACTGCTGGCGCTGTAAGGCGTCGATCGAATTGACCGAGCAGCAAGAGCGCGAGGCGACGCGGCTGATCAAACAGCGCGATCAGGCGCGCCGCAACACCACGGGCAACGGCCGCACGGCACCTGCGCCAGCGGCCATCCGATCGATCTCGGCGCCTCCGCGCGAAGACGCAGCACCGTCTCGTGCGGTTCCCCCGCCGACCCCTGCGCAGCGCAGGGCGCCTGCCGAATCGCCGCCGCGTGTTGCTACTGCTGAGCAGCCGATCGGCACACGCAAGAAAGCCCGTGCGACGGCCGCTGTCGGCAGCACCGACGTGTTTCTTCGTGAGGCGTTTCGTGACTTGCCGGCCTGGTTGATCAGCTTGCTGCTGCACATGGCGCTGCTGGTCATCCTGGGACTGATTCCCAGCCCCGAGCAGCACAAAGTGGAACGCCTCACCCTGTCGACCCAGCTGAACACCAAGGACGCCCTCGGCGGCGAGAAGGTACGCGACCCCAACACCGACGAAGAAATTATTATCGATCTGCCGATCCCCAAGAAGCCCCGCACGGACGAAGAGCGCCGGCGCATCATCAAGGCCGATCAAGACGCCCGCGAGCTGCGGCTCGATCCCAACCAGCCGTATCCGAATCTGCCGACGATGGACGCCAAGATACGGCAGATCAACTCCGGCCGCGCCGCCGGCGGGTTGGCGGCACGCGACCCGCGAGTGCGTCGTCAGATGGTCACGGCCGAAGGCGGCACCACGCTCACCGAAGCGGCGGTCGCCCGCGGGCTGCGTTACATGGCGAAAGTGCAAAACAAGGACGGCAGTTGGAGCTTTCGCGGCGAGCGGGGCGCGACGGGCCTGGCGTTGATGGCCTTTCTCGGAGCCGGACAGACTTCGGACGTCGGATTTTACAAGGACGAGGTTTCCAAGGGGGTCGGCTATTTGCTCAAGCTGCAAAAGCCCAACGGCGATTTGAGCGGCAAGACCTCGTCGAATCAGCGCATGTATATTCATGCCCAGGCCGCCATCGCCCTGTGCGAGCTGTTTGCCATGGTCGGCGACGAATCGCTCCGCGAGCCGGCCCAGCGGTCCGTCGACTTCATCGTCAAATCGCAATACGCCGACGGCGGCTGGCGTTACGATCCGAACGCCCGCAAGCAGCGCGGCGACACCAGCGTCGTGGGCTGGCAGCTCATGGCCTTGCACAGCGCCAAGCTGGCCACGCTCGACGTGCCCGAGACGACCTTCAATAACGTCGAGGATTTTCTCGACACGGTGCAAAAGGCCAAGGACTCGCGCGGCCGGGCCGTCACGGTCGGCAGCCGCTACGCCTATCAATTCAATCGCCCGCCGACGCATGTGATGACGGCCGAGGCGCTTCTGTGCCGGCAATATCTCGGCTGGTCCGACTCGCACCCCGGCTTCGACTCGGCCGCCCGCTATCTGCTCAAGAGTCACCCGCCGCAGCGCTCCGCGCCGGAGATGTACTACTGGTATTACGCTACCCAAATGCTGCATCACCTGGGCGGCGAGCACTGGCGCCAGTGGAACGAAAAGATGCGCGACGTGCTGGTCAACACCCAAGAGCCCGCAGGCCGGCACGAGGGAAGCTGGCCCGTCCGCGGCGGCCACAGCGCCGCCGGCGGACGTCTCTACATGACCGCCCTGGCCGTCTGCTGCCTGGAAGTCTACTACCGGCATCTGCCAATCTACCGGAAGGTGACGGTGGAGTAGGCACCGGCGGTTTCCATTCTGGTTCCCGCGATTCATCGGATGGCCCCCGTCGCGCAAACGCTGAGGGGTTTGTGTTGGCCTCGTTGGCTCATGCTGCGCTACGACTTCTGGGCGGGCCACGCTTGGCGGCCTTACTGTGGGCATTCGAACCGACAGTCCACCAAAGGTGTGGCTTCGCCGAGCCGGACCGCCTTGCACTCGCATGGCCGTCTTTTGAACGAATTGGTACGATGCCGGCAAAAGATCGGGCTAGGCGCTCTGAATGCGCGTGTTCGCTCTTGATGCCGGCGCTCTTGATGTCGGCAACGTCATTTGAAGGGTAGAAATATGCAGGCGACGATCACAGGATATGAAATCACCGAGACGCTCTACGAGAGTGAAAATTCGCTCGTCTTGCGGACGCAAGCCGTCGAGGGTCTTCCTCGCGTCATTCTCAAAGTGCTCAAGCAGAATTTCCCCTCGCCGCAGGAACTCATTCGCTATCGGCAGGAATACGAGGTCACCCGCAAGCTGAATTCGCGGGGCGTCATCAAGGTCTATGGTTTGGAGCAGCACGAGAATACGTTGACTATGCTAGTTGAGGATTTCGGGGCCGAATCTCTGTCGCGCTGGTTGGGGCAGCGCACGTTCGACCTGGAAACATTTTTGTCGCTGGCGGTCCGAATCGCTGAGGCCGTCGGCCACATTCACGCAGCAAATGTTATCCACAAGGACATCAATCCGTCGAACATCGTTTGGAACCCGACAACCGATCAACTCAAGATCATCGATTTTGGGATTTCCACGCTGTTGTCTCGCGGCAAGCCAGCGCCGGGAACGCCAGACGTGTTGGAGGGCACACTGGCGTACATGTCGCCGGAACAGACCGGGCGGATGAATCGTGTGGTCGACTATCGCGCCGATTTCTATTCGCTGGGCGTGACTCTCTACGAGTTGCTGACCGGCCGGTTGCCGTTTCAAGCCGAAGACGGGCTGGAACTGGTGCATTGTCACATCGCGGAAGAGCCGGTTTCCCCGCGCAGCGTCAATCCCAAGATACCGACGGTCGTCTCAGACATCGTCATGAAGCTGATGGCCAAGAAAGCCGAGGATCGCTATCAGAGCGCTCTGGGGCTGTGCGCCGATTTGGAGCAGTGTCTATCTCAACTCAAACGAACGGGGCGAGTCGACGAGTTTCCCCTAGGCCGAAAAGACTTCAGCGATGAGTTGCAGATTCCGCAGAAGCTGTACGGCCGGCAGTCCGAAGTGCGAATCCTGAAGGACGCTTTCAGTCGAGTCGCCGCGGGCAGCGCGGCGGAAATGATCTTGGTGGCCGGCTATTCCGGTATTGGCAAGACCTCTCTGGTGCGCGAGGTTCATCGACCCATCGTCGAAAGCCGAGGCTTTTTCCTCACGGGTAAGTTCGACCAATTCAAGCGAAACATCCCCTACTCAGCCATCGTGCAGGCATTTGCCGGACTGATCCAACAGCTTCTCGCGGAGCCCCGGCAGCAGGTCGATGAGTGGCGCAGCACCTTGCTCGAGGAGCTGGGCACCAACGGCCAAGTGATCGTCGACGTGATTCCGGAAGTCGAGTTGCTGATCGGTCCGCAACCAGCCGTGCCGACGTTGGGAGCGACCGAAACGCAGAATCGTTTCAACCGAGTTTTCCGAAAATTCATCGGGGTCTTTCCACAGCAGTCTCATCCGTTGGCATTGTTTCTCGACGACTTGCAATGGGCTGATGCGGCGAGTCTGCAGTTGCTTCAGATGCTGCTGGCTGAGTCGGAGTTGCGCTACCTGCTGCTGCTGGGAGCCTATCGTGACAATGAAGTCGACCCGACGCACCCGCTCCTGCCAATGGCGAGCGCGATCGAGGCGGCAGGCACGACCGTCCAGACGGTAACCTTGCAGCCGTTGGCTGAGAGACACGTCGCGCAGTTACTGGCCGATACCCTGAAAACATCAACGCCACGCGTCGAGTCACTCTGCAAGTTATTACTGGTCAAGACCGGGGGAAATCCGTTCTTTCTCAACCAGTTTCTCGCCGCGCTACACGACGCCGGTCTGCTGCGCTTCGATCGTCAACAGATGGCCTGGGGTTGGCAAACCGATGAGATCGAAGCCACGAACATGACCGACAACGTCGTCGATCTGATGATCCAAAGGATTGCCGAGTTACCGGCGGACACGCAGGAGTCGCTAAGAATTGGAAGCTGCATCGGAAACAGTTTCGATCTGCGGACGTTGTCCACGGTCTCCGCGCAGTCGTTCGTGCAGACTTGCCGGACGCTCTGGCCGGCTGTGGAATCGGGTTTGTTGTCGCCGACCGACTCCGCAGACCAGAAACTGCAACAATGGGGCGTTCTGACGGAAGACGATTCAGTCGATGCTGAATCGGGCATAACGGTTCGCTTCCTACACGACCGCGTACAGCAGGCAGCCTATTCTCTGATCCCCGACGAGCGGCGGCCGGAAACGCATCTGAGCATTGGGCGTTTACTTGTCGCCAGCATGACTGCCGAGGAGTTGGAAGAGGGCCTATTTGAGGTCGTCAATCACTTCAATCAAGGTTGCGGCCTGATCGACACCAACGCGGAAAGACGACAATTGGCCGAATTGAATCTAAACGCGGCACAAAAAGCAAAGTCGTCGTCGGCCTATGGTCCAGCGCTGGAGTATATCAACGCGGGGATCGATTGCCTGTCAGACGATTGCTGGGACGACGATTATCGGTTCGCGCTCGCCTGTTGGCTTGAAAAAGGAGAAATTGAGTATCTCAACGCTCGCTGGGACGATGCCCTGGCGACTTTCGACGAGGCGCTCGGCCGCGCCACCGGCGTGTTGGATCGATGCACCATTAACGAATATAAATGCACGCTTTACCGCATGAAGAACGACTTGCGCAGGTCACTCGACGTTGCACTAGGCGCTCTGGCGGAGTTGGGAATTCACCTCGATGCATTCCCAGACGACGTGGCGATCGATCAAGAGTTGGAGCGTGCTCGCGAGTTGATCGAGGGCATCCAGTGGGACGCCCTTGAGGATTTGCCGGAGCTGCGCGATCCGGAAAAGCTGGCAGCCATGGCGCTCTTGCGAGAGTGCTTTGCGCCGGCTTACTTCCTGGGGTCGAGGCTGATCTCGATCGTCGGCGCCAGAATGACGGAGATCACAATCACGCACGGCAACAGTCCTCATTCTGCTCCCGGATACATCTTTTTCGCGTCGATCACCTTGTCGTCGGACTTGAACGATTTTGGCGCGGCTTATCGAGTCGGGAAGTTGGCCTTGGCGTTGAATGACGGAAAGCACGGCGATCGCGCTCATGAAGCCTTGATACTCGACATGTGGGGCACGTTCGTCTGTCACTACAACGAGCCGATCGACAACGCGCGTGACTGCTTGATGCGCGGCTATCGCAGCGGTGTTGAGCACGGGTCGTATCAATGGGCCGGTTATTGCGCGATGATTAACCTGTTCATGTCGTTGTGGGGGCCCGACACGCTCGACGCCGTGTCGGAAAAGATCGACGGTATTCTGCCCGGGCTGCAGCAGGTCGATCCGAACATGGCGCAGTATTACTATGCCATCAAGGCCACCTGTCACAATCTCACTCACGAAACCAACGATCGGTGCCAACTGTCCGAGACGATCTGGCCCGAGGCGCGGCAGGTCCAGGAGCGAAGCCGGCAGCAAAACGATGTGTTCACGCTGCTCGTCATAACGACCTGCCAACTTGCCTTGGCGAATTGGTTTGGCGAGCGCACCCGTGCCGCCGAATTCGCCGACGTCGGCGACGAATACATCAAGGGAGACGCGGGCGTCTTTCTGAATCCCGTCTTTCGATTTCACCAATGCCTGGCTTACTGCGGAGCCTGCGAAACAGTCGATCAGCAGAAGCGGCAATGGTACGCCGACCGGATCGAAACGACGATCCGCAGATTCGAGCACATGGCAGACCACTGTCCTTCGACGTATCTTCATCAAACGAAGTTGCTCAAGGCGGAGTTGGCACGAATTCACGGAAACGTGCCCGATGCGATGGATCTGTACGACGAGGCGATTTCCTCAGCGCGCGAAAGCGGCTTCCTGCAAAACGAGGCCCTGGCGAATGAGCTGGCCGGGCGTTTCTGGCTGGGAATCGGCAAAGAAAATATCTCGAAGGTCTATTTCCGCGAGGCCGCTTACCGTTATCGACTCTGGGGAGCGGAACCGAAAGCCCGCATGTTGCGGCCTCGATATGTGGACAGCTTTGACGACCAACTCGCCCGGCCGCGGGAGGAATCCCTGCCGGTCAGGACCACCATTTCCGCAGTCCGCACCGATCGGGAGACACGAGGACTGACATCCGAATTTCTCGATTTCACCAGTATTACGAAGGCCGCGCGGTCCATTTCCCGCGAAATGGAACTCGATCCACTACTCGAACAGATCATGAAAGTCATGATTGAAAACGCAGGCGCGGAGTCGGGCGTGTTGTGCTTGGAAGAGAATGGGGAATTGCGCGTCGCCGCCACCGTCGGACCCGGCCGTGTTGGTGCCGAGAGTCACTCGCCGAGTCTCGATTTCGACGATCGCGTCGCGCATTCCATCATCCACTACGTGAATCGCACCGGGGAGCGACTGGCACTGGACGACGCAACCGTGGATGAGCGATTCCGGACGGATCCCTACATCATCGCTCACCAACCTCGCTCCGTGCTCTGTTTTCCATTGATGATCCAAAGCCGAAGCCTTGGCTGCCTCTACCTCGAAAATACTCTGACGTCGCACGTATTTAACACCGAGCGTCTTGGCGTTCTTGAAGTGCTCACATCGCAGGCGGCGATTTCGCTGGAGAACGCGAACAATTACAAGGCCTTAAGGAAAAGCGAAGAACGATTGGACCTGGCGGTCCGCGGCACCTCGGACGGTGTGTGGGACGCCAATCTTGAGACAGGAAAAGAATACTGGTCACCTCGATTCAAGGAATTGCTGGGTTACGGAGAAGACGAGATCGAGGCGACATTCGACCAGTTTCTTGGGCTATTGCATCCCGACGACAAGGCGGATGTTCGCGATGCGATTCGGCTGCACCTGAAAGAAAATCAGCTCTTCGATCGCGAATTTCGAATGCGAACGAAGTCCGGCCCGTACCGTTGGTTTCAGTCCCGCGGCGAGGCATTTCGAGACGAAGACGGCAAACCGTATCGTATGGCCGGTTCGATTCGCGACATCACGAAGCGGGTCGAGGCGGAGGATGAACTTCGACAGCTCCAAGAGGATCTAGCGCACGTCGCGCGGATAAGCACCATGGGCGAAATGGCCACTGGCATTGCCCACGAACTCAATCAGCCGCTGGCGGCAATTGCATCGTACAGCTTCGCGGCAAGGATGAACGTCGAAGGCGGCGCCAGCCCCGACGATCTAAGAGAGTTGCTCGGCAAGCTTGAGGATCAGACGATTCGGGCGGGAGATATCGTGCGGCGATTGCGGGATTTTGTGAAGAAGAACGAGTCGGTACGCGCGCGGGTCGATCTTAACACGCTGGTGCGGGACGTGGCCAGATTCGTCGAGCCGGACATCCAACAGGCTGGGGCCGTGCTGGTGCTGCCGACCGACGCGCCGCCTTTGGACGTGGTGGTCGATCAGATTCAGATTCAGCAAGTCCTGGTGAATCTGATTCGCAATGCCGTCGACGCCATGCACGAGACGCCGTCCGGCCGGCGCAAAGTGATCGTGTCGTCTCGAATTCTCTCAGACGACTATGCCGAAGTCGCCGTCAGCGATGCTGGAAAAGGTCTTGCCGAAGATGAGCTGGAACAGGTTTTCCAAGCCTACTTTTCGACGAAGCAAGAGGGCATGGGGATGGGATTGCCGATCAGCCGGTCACTTGTCGAAGCACATGGTGGAAGATTATGGGCGAAATCGAACGCGGGCCCCGGAGTGACGTTCGGTTTCACCATTCCTCTGGAGAGCGGTCATGGCCAGTGAACCCGACCGGACGGCGATGGTCTTCGTCGTGGATGATGAGGCCGTCGTGCGAGACTCGGTGTGTGTCGTCGTGCAGACCATGGGGTTCGCGGTGCAGGGCTTTTCATCCGCGAGTGAGTTCCTTGATTATTTCGAGTCGTACGACGTCTCTGGTTCCGTCTGTCTCATCGCCGACATACAGATGCCCAAGGTCAGTGGGGTGGATCTTCTGGAGCAACTCATCGCGTCGGGCAAACAATGCCCAGTCATTCTGGTGACCGGACACGGCGGCGCAGCGCTCAAAGACAAAGCCCTAGGGCTTGGCGCTGCCGGCTATCTCGAAAAACCGTTTCGGCCGGCCGACCTTCAAGCGGTCATCTCCGAAATTATCGAGCGAGACACCAACGAGGACGACGGCCCCGCGCGTTAACGGTTACGAACGGATCGTTTAACGGCAAGCCGCAGGCGCCTGCGTTTTGAACGCACTCCCAACTGACAAACGCAGTCGCCTGCGGCTTGCCGTTAAACGAAAAAATATGCACTTCCAACCGTGAACCGTATGGGTCGAGGCCCGATCCCTTCTTGCTCAAACCTACAACGTCCAGCCCTTGCGATACTCGCGCTTGAGGAACTGGTCGGCATCGGCGCAATTGGTCGCCTTGAGGGCCTTGGCGTCCCACTGGAGCTTCTTGCCGGTGCGGAAGGCGACGTTGCCCAACAGCACCGATTCAGTCAGGGCACCAGAGTAATTGAAGTTGCAGGTGGTCGGCGAGCCGTCTTTGCAGGCCTTGATCCACTCGGCGTGATGTCCGATCGAGTTGGCAATCGTCTGCTTGGGCGGCGTGAACTTGACGCTCGGATCCTTAGGATAGACCCTGAAGCCGCCGTAGTTGGCGAACATCTCGCCCCCGTCGCCGATGAACATCACGCCCGAGCCCGGCACTTTATGACCGGCCACCTTGCGCGGAATCTTGTTGCCGTCGTACCAGGTAAACTTGCAGGCCGGCATGTCGCCGCGGGCCGGGAATTCGTAGTGGACGATCAGGCCCAACGGGCAGGTCTCCGGATGCACCTCCGGCCCCTCGGCCGAGACGCTGGTCGGGTGACGCAGCTTGAGCGCCCAAAACGGCAGGTCCATGTAGTGGCAGGCCATGTCGCCCAGTGTGCCGCCGCCGAAATCCCACCAGCGGCGCCAATTCGCCGGATGATAACGACCCTTGGCATACGGCCGCTCGGGCGCCGGGCCAAGCCACAGATCCCAGTGCAGACCCTTGGGCACCGGATCTCCCTTGGCCGGCCGATCTCCTCCGCCCCAGCCCTTGCCGACCCAGACGTGGACTTCCCGCACCGGTCCGACCGCGCCGGCCTGAATCGCCTCGACCACGCGGCGGTAGTTATTGCCGGCGTGAATCTGCGTGCCAAGTTGTGTGGCCAGCTTGTTCTTGATCGACAGCTCCGCCAACACGCGGGCTTCGTAGACCGTGTGGGTCAGCGGCTTCTCGCAGTAACAGTGCAAGCCGTGCCGCATGGCCATGGCGCTGGCCGGGGCGTGAATATGATCGGGCGTGGCCACCACGGCGGCGTCGGCGCCTTTTTCTTTGTCGAACAGCTTGCGAAAGTCGTTGTACATCTTGGCCTTGGGGAATTGCCCCTCGGCGCGGGCCAGATAACCATCGTCGATGTCGCACATCGCCACGATATTCTCGCCCTTCACATTCCCGATGCTAAAGCGAGCCTGGTTCGACGTGCCGATGCAGATGATGTTGAGTTTT
>JADFKK010000214.1 GCA_022564995.1 Planctomycetota bacterium
CCTCAAGCAACTTCCCCACCACCCGGTCCAACTCCTCCAGCCCGCGGTCGGGATGCACTTTGTAATGACCGACGTGGTAATGGGCGATCTTGCCGTCGGGGCCGATGACGACGAACAGCGGCAGCCGAGCCCCCAATGGACGCGGATCGCCGAATTTCTTCAGCACGTCGCCGCCGTCGAGCAGCACGGGATAGCCGAGGTTCATGAACGCCTTGAGCTTCTTGACGCTGCGAATCACGCGGTCGCGGGATGCCGGCAAATCCAAATCGCTGCTGACCGCCACGCCATACACCTTCACTCCGGCCGCCTTGCGCTTCTGCCGCAGAAAATCGAGGTAGCCGACCTGCCCGTAAGGTTGCTTGAGCGGCGAGCCACGATAGCCCCAGAAGTGCAGCACGGTCACGCTGCCGCGCAGGTTCTCGTCCGAGAGTTTCTCCCCGGAGGTGCCGGTCAGCCGAAACGCCGCCGCCGGTTGGCCTTTGAATTGCTTGGTCAGATCGGCCACCGAGGTAACCCGCAGCGATTGTTGTTTTAGATCGGCTACGGCCGCCGCGACCAGCGGCTCGAGCAGCTTAATGCCCGCCACGTTTCGCTGGGCCTTGGGCAGTTCGACTTTGAGCCTGGCGAGCTGCTTCTCGTCGAAGCGGGCCTGCTCGCTGCGGGCCGGGATGTTGAGTTTTTCTCGCAAACCGATCAGGGCGTCGAATCCAGCGGCCATGGAAGCCGCCGCCTGCGCTTCCAGAACTTTCCGCTCGGCGAGCTTCATTTCCATTTCGTATGGCACCCCACGACCCATGATGACGGTTTGGGCCATTTTGACGATTAGCGTTCCACGCCGTTCGACCCACAGCGTTTGCAGGTGTCCGCGGCGGCTGTGGACCAATACGCGCCAGGTGTCTCGGTCGCCGACCTGCTCGGCCGCGGCGATTTCCAATTCGACGGCGGCGGATCTCCAGCGCGCGGCTTTCGCCGCCGCAGCGGGCACACGCAGCATCGGCAGCCGCAACGGCACGACCGACTTGCCTTCGTCGCGATCGTACAATAAGGCCGGCCCAGCACTGCCGGCTCGCCAGTCAACTCCCACGTCGATCCGCCCGAACCGTCCGGTCCAGGGCCAATCGCCATGGCCCTTCTGTTTGACGTGCCAATAGAGCGTCGTCTGCTGCTTGTCTCGCCGGGCGATCAGCAGCGTTAGCTCAAACGTCTTGCGTGTTGTCGTTCCGACTTCGCTGCGCTCCCGGTCAATCGAGCCCCGGTAAGTCAGTTGGGTTCCGTTTCGCAGCGCCGGCTCAGCGTTGGCGTCGTCAGCGGCGGCGGCGGTGGCGGCGGTGGCCATCGTGGCGAACAATAACAGGGCGAACAGGGGGCGAGACATGTTGCATGAGTCCTTCAATTTGGCGAAAAATACGGCAAGCGAACCGAATCAGACACGACGTTGGCCCCATCGTACTCGGCCGCCTCATCCTGGGGAAGGATGAATCTGAGTGGCTGGCGGTCGGAATTTCGGTAAATCGGGCCAGAAACCCCGCCTTGCGACGAATGAAACCTGCTCGTCGCTCGCCAATAGAGGGGGCAGCGGCGGCAATGGTCAAGGCCAACCGCCGCTGCCAAAAAAGCCTTTCCGTCGCCTTTTCCGACCATTTCCTTTCGCTCGCAGATGGTGACAGCGAAATGTGTTGAATTATACTAGTGCTTTGTCAAAGTTGAGGTTATCGTCGCACCAACCGAGGGCTAACGCCCCACGGCTGATCCTAAGTCACAACATTGACAAAGTAGACGCCCCGAGAGATCGAATCACCGCCGTGACGACAGCGAGACGACGACGCGCTTTGAGGATGCTTCTATATGCCTAAGGTCATGACAATTATGGGAATGGCGGTGTCCGTCATTATGCTGTTGGTTTTTGGACTTGATCTGGCGAGCGGGCAGCCGTTCGCCCGAGCCAGTATCGCCATGGACGTCGGCTTCGTCGTCTGTGCCGCGATGCTGTTCTATATTTCGTGGACGACCAAGCGCGACCTGTGATGGTCTCAATTGGATTTGATGCGACCACTAATAACGGGTGAGTGATGGCCGATCTGCCTTTCTACAGTTCGTCGGGCGTTACGTCATCCTGCGCAGCGTGGCGAACACGACGCGATAATTCATTGCTTACTGGCTGGGAATCCCAACCGCTTTCGCATGATCGTATCGGCCTCTGCCACCGGCGTGAGACGTCCGGCCTCCATGTCGTCAATGCCCGCCCCAATGGCGTCGAGGTCGTTCTGTTCCTGCAGGGCAATGCTTGCTCGCTCGTGCATTTCTTCGTTGTAGATGAAATACACCTTGTGCGATCGTTCATGCTCGGCCCTCAGAGGCTGGCCGGACGCGGCGTCAACGGCTCGCTGCAGATCGTCGTTGAGTTTGGCGGTCATGCCACAATTCTAGCACAAGCCACGCTGCGGATATACCGAATTATAGTCCCTCAATGTGCTAGGCCGGCCGCGCTTCGGCGCAGCCCATGGCCCTCTACGCCGCAGCCCCTCTACGCCGCAGCCCCTCTACGCCGCCGGACGAAGAATCGAATGCGCCGGGCGCCGAGCGCGCACCGGGACAAGCAGCCGCGCCGTTTGGGCCATCGTGCGGACCGACAGTTCTTCTCGGTCGCGCAATTGGGCGATGCTCCGCAGAACTCGCTCGAACCGACGCTGCGCCCCGGTTCCGGCGAGCGCCAGCTGCGCGGCGTCGATGGCCAGATGACATGCCTCGGATCTTGCTGCGGCTCGGGCGATGGCCCGTCGCAGCGCCCCGGTGGCGCCCAATCGTCCGGCCGCAACGTCGCCCAGGCCATGGGTCGCCCGCATCCGCCACACGCCATATCGGACCGGCTCCGCGCCGCACGTCGCAACGCAACGCGCGGTGTGCGCATCTCTTACGGCGGTGATTCCATATCTGACTAGCAAGTCGAGATGATCGCTTAGCGCCACCTCTCGAACCACCAGCGTCGAGACTTTGATACCCGCGACCTGAGCCCTCAGCACTCGGCGCGACAATTCCCGAGCGAATCGGGTGCGGCCGGCTTGCGGTCCAATCCAGGTGGGATCGCCGAGAACCGCAACATCGTGGCCCGCGTTGCGGTCCTGTGCGGCGGCCAGGATCGCATCGGTGGCTGCCGAGACCGCCGGGTCAGCCACGGCCCAGGTCGCCGCGATACCACAATTCCGTAAGGCTTCAATCAGCACGTCGGTGGTCGACGCCAGGCGGCGTTGATCGTCCAGACGCATTCGCTGACGCGGGGCAAGCTCCAGATCGATCGAAATCACCAACGATCCGCAGTCGGGGGCAAACGGATTCATAGAGTCCTCCTCTCGTCAGCCGCGGGGCGCTAGCCCCCGGTTCTTGCCGCCGTCTGGTATGAACCGGGGGCTAACGCCCCGCGGCTGATGAATAATCCGGGCTAGCGCCCCGCGGCTGATGTTTTCAGACGTCGCACCAATGAGAAAATCGGCACGACTGGCACCGCCGCTCCAGGCGTCCGGCGGTCGCAACGCGTGAGACGGTGCGTGAAGGATTGTCGATTGCGAAGATACGGCGCTGTAGGAAGAGACTGTAGGTTATGCCCTAGCATGACTTGGCTGCTTGCGCGATGGCCTCGACCACACCGGCGCTGGTGTACTCCTCCGCTTCGACCGCCGCGTTGTGGCCCAACTCCTGTAGAGTTTGCGACGTGATGGGGCTGATGCTTGCCAGCCGGCATGCTCGAAGCTGTTCGCCGAACAGCGCGACCAGCGAACGGGCGATCGCGCTGCTGGTGACGGTGACCCAATCGATACGGCCCTGCGACATCGCCTCGGCCACGTCTGGCTCGGCCGCCGTCACATCCGTGCTGGAATAGACCACAACCTGCTCGACGTGGCCGCCGGCGGTCGTGAGCTGCTCAGCCAACACCTCGCGTCCGCGGCTGGCCCGGGCGAGCAAGAATCGCTTCCCGGCTGCCTGGGGCGTTAAAGCAGCAGCCAACGCTTCGGCGCGATATTCCGCGGGGTGCAAATCGCATTTGAGATGGTACCCCGCCAGGCGCTCGACCGTGGCTGGGCCAATCGCCGCGATCTTGACCCCACCCAGCGCCCGCAAGTCGCCCGCTCCGGCCAGCAGGCGGCCCAATAGCCGCTCGACTCCGTTGGCGCTGGAAAAGACGATCCAGTCAAATTCTCCCAGACGAGAAATCGCCGCATCGACGGCGGCCAGATCGTCCGGCGGGCCGATCTCGATGACCGGCTGGCGCAGCACGTCGGCCCCCATCTCGGCCAGCGGCCCGGCCAACGCCGCCGCTTGATCGCGCGGCCGGGTGACCAGCACCCGCGTGCCGAACAATGGCCGCCTACTGAACCAATCGAGCGTCGGGCCGAGCGATACGACCGGCCCGATGATCGCCAGTGCCGGCGGACGCACGCGGGCCGCCTCGATCTGCTCGGCTAAGCTCCCCAGCGTGCAATAGATGGTCGTTTGATCCGCCAGCGAGCAGCGGCGAACGATGGCCGCGGGCACGTCGGCCGGCTTGCCCGCGGCGATCAAGGCGTCGGTCCAGTGTCGCACGGTGGTCACACCCATGTAAAACACGAGGGTCCCCCTCATCGCGGCCAGCGCGGAGAAGTCGACGCCCGAGTCCGTCTTGTCGGCGTCTTCCTGGCCGGTGATCAGCGTCACCGCCGAGGCCAACTCGCGGTGTGTCAGCGGAATGCCGGCATAGCTGCCCACGGCCAGGGCAGCCGTAATGCCGGGCACGATCTCGAAGGGAATGCCCGCTTCGGCCAGGGCGGTGGCCTCTTCGGCGCCGCGGGCAAAGACTGCTGGGTCACCCCCCTTAAGACGCACCACCGTGCGGCCATCGCTCGCTGAGCGAATCATCCGCTGGCTGACCTCCTCGGGCGGCATGATACGGCCGTCGCCGTGCCGTCCCAGACAAACCAACTCGGCGCCTGTGGGGGCGTGCTCCAAAACGGCCGGGTTGACCAGATAGTCGTACAGCACCACTTCGGCCCGCCGCAGGCACTCAACGCCCCGCAAGGTCACAAGCCCCGGGTCGCCGGGGCCGGCCCCGACGAGGTAAACCGTTGCGGGAGTTTGCTTTGGCTGGGCCATCCAATTAGACTCGTGAGTGTCACCGGATCGTTGCGTCTCGTTGTTTTGCGATCCGAAGCTGTTAGAATAGTGGATGTTAGGTTGGTCTGACAGGTAAGCCTTTTTGATGGCAATTGGAATAGGCGGGCAACACTCGTTTGCCCGGCGAGAAACATGGCAAAAGACAAGAAGAAATCGAAGAAAGGCGACGACGAGCCGGTCGAAATCAAGCCGCCCGGACCGCTCAGCCCCGTCAAGCGGAAGATGCTCCAGACGTTGCTGGAAAAGGGCAACGAATCGGCGGCCAAAACGGCCAAGGGTTCGCAGGATTACGCCCACGAAATGTACACCCAGTGTGTCGTCGGCGACCCGACCAGCCTAGTCTATCATCAGAGCATGATCGCGAATCTCTTCAGAAAGTACGACAACAACAAGAAAAAAGTCAGCAAGATGGCCGCGTCGATGAAAAGCGCCGGGGCTCAAAAGACCATCAAAAAGCACGCTGCCAAGGGCGAGTGGGGCGCGGCGGCCAAGGCCGGCTGTGCCATGTTCAAGCTCAATCCGTGGGACACGTCCATCTTGATTTCGATGGCCGATCTGGCCGAGAAGTGCGAGAGCGAAGAGGTCCAGGTTTTTTATCTCAAGAGCGCCATCGAATCCGATACCAAATCGATCTCGGTCAACAAGAAATGTTCGGAGCGCTTTGAACGGGCTGCGCATTACGACGAGGCGATCGCCTGTTGGCACCGCATCAAGGCGTCGAAGAAGAGCGACAAGATCGAAGCCGAAAAGATGATCTCGGCGCTTTCGATCAACCGCACCATTTACGAAGGTCAGTACGAAGAGGCCGAATCGACCCGCGACGTGGCGACCGAAAAAATCCAGGCCGAAGCCAGGGGCGAGACAGATCTGTCGCGCGACCAAAAGCTCGAAAAAGAGATCAAGCTCAACCCGTCGGAAATCGCCAATTATTTTGAACTGGCGCAGATCTACCAACGAGACAATCGGCTCAAGGATGCCGAAACCGTGCTCACCACCGCCGTCGACGTCTCTGGTGGACAGGTCAACGTCATCGAACGGCTCGAAGACGTCCAGCTTCAAGCCAGCGGTGACCGGCTTATTCTGGCCGAACGCCAGGCCGCAAAGAATCCCAGCGACGAGGCCAAGGCCCTGGTCAAGAAAGTCCGCGCCAATCTGGTGCGCCACGAGATCGAGGTATTTACCCAACGGGTTGAGCGTTACCCGTCGAATTACACGTTCAAATACGAGTTGGGCCGGCGGCTGAAAATGATCGGCAAGTACAACGAGGCCATCGGGCAATTTCAGGCGGCTCGCGACGACAAGCCCCATCGGGCCGTAGCAAATCTTCAGCTCGGCGAGTGTTTTCAGCACATCAAGCAGCACAAGCTGGCGATGGGGGCCTACGAAGCGTCCATCATGGCGGCAAAACAGAAGGACGAGGAGGGCGGAGGCGGAGAAAAACAGCAGGAAACTCTCAAAGGGGCCCTCTATCGGGCCGGCGTGCTGCTCACCGGCCTGCGCGAGCTGGATCGCGCCGAGGAATATCTGACCGAGCTGGCCGGAAAAGATTTTGGCTATAAAGACGTCTCGGTACGCCTAGACAAAATCGCCCGCTTACGTAATAGTAAGTAGCTTGCGGGCGCCCGGCTCGCAAACGCCGCGCCCGCGGGAGCCTGTCGTGGGTTTCCCTTCCGTAGAGTTCCCTAACAGGCCGATTTCGTCCTCACGATTCATGCCAAACACCAACAGTTCTAAAAAGCGCCTTCGCCAGAACGTGGTCCGCCGCACCCGCAATCGGGCGACGAAGAGCGTCATCCGCGGTCACATCCGCAAAGTGCTCGAAGCTGTCGCAGCCGGTGAGGTCGAGAAGAGCGAAGAGCAATTCCGCCTGACCGCCAAGCGGCTCGACAAAGCCGCGGCCAACAACGTCATCCATCGCAATCGGGCCGCGCGCGTCAAGTCGCGCCTCTCGACAAGGATCAAAGCGCTGAAGACGGCGTAGGGTGGGCCGGTAACGGTGCGGTAGTATCGCGAATGATGCGTGCTACGCCCGGCGGCTAATCGCACAGAGTGCCCCCAGCCGGTACGTTCGCCATTTCGTCGTCTATCAGCACTCGCGTTTTCTTCGCAATTTTTTTCCACAGCGTCTTTGAGAATTTCGTATCCGGCGTTTCACGGATTTCGCAGTGCTGGCTGAGTCATCCCGACAGCAAATGGGCGATGAATAAGATGTCTTTCGTTTGCCCTTCTTCGTCCTTTGAATCGTCCACCTCGTCGAGGTAGGCGTACTCGACGACACCACTCGTCTGAATTTCCAGATCAAGACTTCGCTCACCATAGTCCCAGCAAAAAGCGGCGTTTCCGTCAGGGGTTGCCGTCACCAACGGAGATTCAATGTTCGGCATCACCGCAAGCGCGCGAAGCAACGCCGAAGCGTGCTGGACTGATTCTCGGTCGACGGGAGCAGCGCCGTAACTGTCCCAATTGGGCGGGAGTCGATGGAGGTCAAATAAAAGACGCTCACATTCAGAAAGCCAGTCAGCCGGTGGATCGCGGAATACCTGACTAGGAACCATCGGGAGCCTTTGCGTCGTGCGTCCGAAAACGGACACTTCCCACAGCCGCCTCGTAACAGCCGCCATCATTGCGACTCATGTTACTGTCCAAAAGAGGCTAGACACTGGCGATCGGACCGACCTCGCTAGCCCTTAACAATGTCGTGGTTGCGGTCAAACCAAAGCAGATAGTACACACCATTTTCATAGGCGCCAAACATCCGGACACCACTTCCGGCTCTTACTCCTGAGATTTGCAGTTCTTTGCTCAGGGTGATCGGCCGTGTCACCTTCCTTAGAGCAGTGTCGGGATATGGCGTAAAGTTCAGCCCTCTTTTCCCCTTCCCCTTCGTGCCGCTGCGAAGAACTTCTGACCAGGGCAACGTGGTCAGCCGTCGCAAGCATTCTTTGTAGCCGCGAACTTGATCTCGGTTGCATTGGCTCAAGCAAAAGCGGTCGCCAGGCGTGACATAGCGAAATGACACGCCGACTGGTTCAGAAATAGGGCGGTGAATGACCGGTTTTTCGGCCTGCGGTTTAGTAGGACGAATCCGCTTGTTCCGTCGGTCATTCTTTTTATTCGCCACGCTCTGCCGCTTTCTGGAAAAATCGGCTCATTGACTCATGGCTGATTTCTTCCGAACAGCGGTCGGCCGGGGCGCAACTGCCGCGCGCCTCAATCCAGGGCAATTCGCTGTGGGACATGGCTCTCAGACTGGTTGTCGAGTATCCCTTGTAGGCATCCCACACCGCGCGAACAAACTGCATATCATCGTCGGTCAAATCGGTCGTGGCGTTGATGCTGTCGAGTGAAATCGGGACGTCTCCGAAATCGGCATATTCCTTATACAAATCCCGAACAACTGGACCGTGTGCCCAGGCTTCAATGCGTTCGGGGAACATTGGTCGGTCGCGTAGTGCAAGCGACCAGCCCTGGGCATAATACAACAGCTTTTGCAGTCGCATGTGCGTGAGGAAATCTGGTTCAGATTCAGACGCGGCAAGAACAATGAAATAGCGAGCAACACTCTCCGCTGATGGAAGTCCTGCGCGAATTTCTATCGACTCGGCGACTGATTTAGTGCTGCTGCCAGGGCGAAAGGAATCGGCACTAATCACTATGGCCTCTGGATCACTACCACTTGACCGTGTATTGCTATTGTCCATCAGACCATTCCTCCGCCTGGATTTCCAATACGCTACGACGCCGTCCGTCGATCGCTATTTCGATGGAATACGTCCCTTTTTTCCGTAGTTCGACGCCAGCTAAATTCATAATTACATCGTGTTTCTTGTTCTTGCTGCATTTAAGGGAAAAGGTCGGAGACTCTGCTACCTTCTTTTTGCGAGGCCCCACTAGAATGAACATCACGTCGTGCGAACCGCGTCCGCCCAGAAAGCGCACAAAGACCCAAAACGAAGCTGTTGACGGAAACTGCTTGGGGGTAAACTTGTCAAACAGTCCATAGAGCGTCTTCTTGCCAGAGTTTGGATCAGAGCTAACCGCATCGCACGTGAGGATCGCAGTCACAGCGGGCAAATCGCGAGCCGCTGTCTTTTTCTTCGCTGTCTTTTTCTTCGCTGTCTTTTTCTTCGCTGTCTTTTTCTTCGCCATGTTCTTAGGTCCAGAGCGCGCGCAATCCACCAACTCAGAGAATCGGCTATTCATCCTACAGGACTGAACGATGTGATTCCACAAAAACCCTGGAAAAACGAGCGTCTTTCCCGTAAGCATATACAGTGGAACATTTTACGTCAATGCGGGTGCTGTCTGACCCTGCCAATGCGACGGGCGATGAGTGTAGTAACCGACCGCATGCGGCGAAATTGGTTCGCTCCCCCTTCCCGCCTCGGACTGGAAAACGGGGACAAACAATCACCATCCCGCGATGCCTTCACTCAGTGTTTTTCCACATCCCTACACCTGCAGCCGCTTATAAGCTCCGCTGCGCCATAGCGGGATGTCGTTCTTGTAAAACGACGAGAAGCGGCTTTCGCTGGGGCCGCCGGGTAGATTCGTCCAGGCTTCGTCGGTGCTCATGTCGGCGACGAAGTGATACGACGGCGCGAAGGTCGTCTCGCGCGTGGCCACCTGCAACACATGGCCTTGGAACGGCGTGGCATGACAGCCGGGCATCGCCATCTGCGGCGTGTGGAAGCCGAGCGCTCGACCGACGCGGCGGTTCTCGAAAAACCGGTTGGCGAAGTGGAACACGTTCACCTTCGACCAGGGCTCGTCCTGTTCGCCCTCTAATCGTTCGGCGGCCCGGCGAATCAACTCGCCCTTGTCGCGATGCCGCCACCAGGTCGATTCGTCTTTGTGTAACATGCGGTCGATGCAGTTGAGAATCATCGTCGAGTAGCCGACCCGCGTGCCAAGATACAACAGCCGCCGCCAGCCGATGCCGCCCTCGTCTTGCGACTGGCCGAAAATCTCCATCAGCACGTTGTTATACAGCCGAGTGAACAACGTCGCCTCGCGGCTGTCGGGCGGGTAGCTGTAATCCCATGCGGAGAGCCGCTCCTTGATTTCGCCCTCGGGCAAGTGCGGCAAAAACACCTCCAGCAGATCGCGAGCCTGCACGCTGACCACGTCGTACTGCAAATGCTGCATGTCCTCGAGTGTGGCCGAGTCGAGCGCTTCGAGCCGCTCGACAATCCGCCGCTTGCGGTAATCCGGCACCGGCTGAGTCACCAGCAGCGTGCCGTCGGGCAGTTGAAGCGGTTCATTGGCCGCCGAGACAAAACCCTCCGGCGGATCGTACTGGCGCGGCAGCCGGTTCGCCGGCAGCCAGCCTTTCCAGTGATTTTTCGGATCCCATGCCGGCACTGGCAGCAGTCCGTGATTCTCGCGGCGGCGTTTGGGAAACCAGCCGTTGACCTGCCGGCCGATGTGACCCTCGGCGTCGGCGAACAACCAGGTGAGCGACGGATGCGGACATTCGCGGGCAACGTCCATGGCCTCGCGAACGCTGCCGCTGGCGGCCACGCCCAACCAAGCCCCGATCGCCTGGCCGGCACCCTCTTCGTGGCCCGACCAATCGACGGCGAGGTAATATCCGGCACCGTGCTCATCGAGATCGCCTTCGATCGTGCCGACATCGCTGTAATAGATTCGCAGCGATTCACCCTCGGCGCCTTTGCGATGGATCGCCTCTTCACGCATCTGGAAGTCACACCAGCGATTCCGCCGGCGATACTGCCAGCCGTGCTCGCCGCCGGGGCGACAGTCTTCGATGAAGTAATCGCTCGTGTCGACCTTGGCATAGGTCACGCCCCAGCCGACGTTCTCGTTGCGGGCCACGGCGAACAGCGGACAACCGGGCAGCGTGGCGCCCATCACGTAATGATTGTCCCAGGAGAGCACCGCCTCGTACCAGATCGCCGGCAGACGATTGATTTCCAGGTGCGGGTCACAGGCGATCAGCGCGCCGCCGCTGGCGCTGCGCCGCGGGCTGACGGCCCAGCCGTTGCTACCGGCCAGTCGCGGCAGATCGGTAATCAACTCCAAAGCATCGCTGGAAAGCTGACTGGAAATTTTGATCTTTCGCAGTAACTCGAAGTCACAATCATCCAACAAAGGCGAGAACAGCTCCCGCATCCGGTCGTCGCTCACCCGGGTCTGGATCAACTCCAACAACAGCCGCTCGCTTTGCTGTTGGCTAACCGCCAGGCCACCGAAGCTGAGTAAATTGCCGATCAGCATCACGGCCTGCTGGTTCCACGGCCGCGGCCGAAACCCGGTGGCCCACATCGGCAGCGAACGTCCGGCCTCCTTCATGCCGTCGTTCACGCCTTCGCAGTAAGCCGTCAGGTGGCCGAACGTCTCGTCGTTCAATCGCTTGACTTCGCGCTCCAGGTGCAGGTGCAGCCCGGCCCGGCGAAAGAAGCGGTCAGTCTCGACCAGTTCCGGCTTGTCGGCGATCTGTTCGGCTGAATGCCCGCCCGCCATCGCCCGGGCAAACAGCATCTGGGTCGGCCGGTCGAGCGCGTGGACGTAGCCGAGCCCGTACAGCGCGGAGCGCCACGAGTCGGCCTCGACGTGCGGAACACCGCGCGCATCGCGAGCCGCCGTAATGCGTCGCCGAGCGTGTTTCAGGGGCAGCGGTTTCATGGGTGTTGCTGGGGAGTGCATACTGTCGTTATGGGCCGTGATGCGGTAGTCTCTTTGTAATACGGCGTCAGGTTACTGGAGTTTTACAGGGATACGAAGCGTGTTTCATGCGACAGTTTTCCCGGACGCAGGGGACTGGGGATTGGGGATTGGTGAAAGCCGAACGACGGAAGCAAATTTTCCCAGTCCCCAGCCTCCAGCCCCCAGCCCCCAGCCTCCAGTCCCCAGCCTCCACTTGGCCTACGAGGAATCGAATTTCTAAACCTAGCGCTGTAGTCCCAGGAATCATCGACAAACTCAACTCCAATCCCCCCGCATCACCGCGCCGCACATTCACACCGGAACGACCGTCGTGACCCGCGTTACACCGCATCCACAAGCGCGCCCTCTCGGCCGGATCGTAGCGGCTTTGCCGTTTGTCGGGCCGTGGCTCGTCGGTTTCTTGGCGTTGGTGGTCTATCCGTTCGCGGCCACGCTGTACTGGAGTTTCTGTCGTTATGATCTGCTCTCGCCTCCTCGTCCGGTTGGCACGGCGAACTACGAGCGATTGGCGGATGAGCTTCTCAGTGGCGGACGCTTCGGCCAGGCAGTTTGGAACACAGCCTACTATGCATTGCTGTCGGTGCCGCTGTCGATCGCCCTCGGTGTTTCGCTGGCGGTGATTCTCTCTTGGAAGGTCCGCGGCCAAGCGGTCTTTCGCACGCTGATCTTCCTGCCGTCGGTTGTGCCCACGGTCGCCGCGGCGGTCGTTTGGACATGGCTGCTCGATCCGAAAAATGGGCTGGTCAACAAGGCGCTTTCGATCGTCGGCCTGCCGGGCGGCGGCTGGTTTACCAGTGTTCGCGAATCGCTTAACCCGGCCGATTGGTCGGCCACGCTCACCGCCTGGCAAGCCGGCAACCAAGCATTGCTTCCCTTCGGGTCGAAAGACGGATTGGTCCTGATGAGTCTGTGGGGCGTCGGCAATTTCATGATTATCTACCTAGCCGCCCTGGGCAACGTGCCCAAGCAATTATACGAGGCCGCGGAGATAGACGGCGCCGGGCCGCTGCGCCGCTTCCGTCACATCACCCTGCCGATGCTCTCGCCGGTGATCTTTTTCAACCTCGTCATGGGCATCATTCAAGCCGTGCAGGCCTTTACCCAGGTCTACATCGTCAGCGAAGGCCAGGGCGGCCCGGCGGGCTCGACACTTGTGCTTTCGCTACACCTGTTCCGGTCCGCCTTTCGCGAGCTCGACATGGGCTACGCCTCGGCGATGGCCTGGACACTGTTCGTGCTGGTGCTGGCAGTTACGGCGGTGTTATTTCGCACGTCGCGCCATTGGGTTCATCATCAGGGAGCCGCGCGATGAACGTCCGACGCTTGCAAATCGCCCCGCTGCTCGTGTTGGGCATCGCGCTGGCCGTTGTCGTGGCTTGGGAAGATCGCGATCCGGCGCAGGTGGTTCCGCCCGATCGTCGCGAGGTGGTGTTCTGGCATTTCTGGGGCGGGCGAGATCGGGCCGTGGTCGAAGACATCGTGGCCCGCTTCAACGCCAGCCAAGACGAGCACTTCGTCCGCGCGATCGCCATGCCGGGTAACAATCTCGACTTGAAGTTTTTTCTCAGCGTGGCCGGCGGAGATCCGCCCGACTTGCTCAACCAAGACGATCCGATCGTTGCCGATTGGGCGCTGCGGGGCGTGCTGATGCCGATCGACGAGCTGGCCAGTGAAGCGGAGCAAGAGGAATTGCGGCGCGAGCTGTTTCCCGCGGCTCGTAAGCTCGGCGAGTACGACGGCCGGCTCTACGCACTGTGTAACGGGCTCGACGTGCGGGTGCTGTATTACAACAAGACGCTGCTCGACGCGCACGGCCTGGCCCCGCCGACGACGTGGGACAATCTCAATCGGATCAACGCGGTGATCTCGCCGCCGGATGAATGGAATCCGACCAGGCCGATCGGTTACCTGCCCGACCCGCGACGCTTGTGGGCCTGGGGGATCGTCTTCGGCGGTCGATTCTACGACGAGGCCGACGGGCGCGTGACGGCCAACCAACCGCCGATCGCCCGCGCGCTCGATTGGATGCGTTCGTTCAGCGAGCAATACGGCGCCGATCGCGTCTCCGCCTTTCGCACGGGCGATCAATCGCTGACCGGCGCGTCGTCGCCGCTGTTGCAAGGCCGCTACGCCGTGGTGATGGACGGGCAGTGGCGGGTCCGCGAGATCATGGCGGCTGCGGAGGCGGCCCGTCGCGAAGGCGAGGCGGTCACGCAATACGGCGTCACGCCTTTGCCCGCGCCGCCCGGCGGAAAAGAAAACGCCGGCTGGGTCAACGGAAACCTGTTCGTCGTGCCCCGCGCGGCCAACAACCCGGAGGGCGCCTGGGCCTTCATGAAGTTTTGGTGTGGACTGGCCGGCCACGAAGCCGAGGCCGCCCGGGCCTGTGTCGCCGGCGGCTGGATTCCGCCGACGCGGCGGGTTACCCAGCATCCGGTTTTTCAGCGATACCTTAATGATAACCCGCTGTTTGAGACGTTCGTCGATCTGGCCGAGAGCGAAAACCAAGTGCCGCGGCCGGTCGTGCCCGGGGCGGCGCTGTTCGATCAGGAACTCGTTGGCGCGGCCGAGCGGGCCATGTATCGCGACGACGCGCCGCCGTCGCAAGAATTGCTCGACGGCGTTACCCGCCGCGTGCAGCAGCGGATCGAGGAGTTGGCCGATGAACCGCGCTAAACCGCATCGACTGGCCATCGTGCCGCTGCTGTTGGTCGCCGGCGTGTTCACCGCGCCGCTGGTCACGATGGTGCTCACGTCGCTGAAGACCGACGAGCAGATCGCCGCCGATCCGCATCGTCTGCTGCCGGGCGAGTGGCAGTGGGACAATTACCGTCGGGCGGTCACCTCAATGCCGTATCTGCGCTACCTGCGCAATTCGCTGCTGCTGTGCGCCGGCAGCGTCGCCGGCACACTGTTTTCCTGCTCGCTGGCGGCCTACGGATTCTCGCGGATGCGTTGGCCCGGGCGTAATCTGCTGTTCGGCCTGATGATCTCGACGATGCTGCTGCCGTGGCACGTCACGATGATCCCGCGGTTTTTGCTGCTGCGCGAATTGGGGCTGTACAATTCGCTCGGCGCGCTGATCCTGCCGACCTTCCTGGGCGACGCGTTTTTCATTTTTCTATTGCGGCAGTTTTTCCTCACGATCCCCGAGCAGCTCGTCGAAGCCGCCCGGCTAGACGGATGTAGCGAGTGGGGTGTGTTCTGGCGGATCATGCTGCCGCTCTCCAAGCCGGCCCTGGCCACCGTGGCGTTGTTTCAGTTCATCGCCGCCTGGAACGATTTCGGCGGACCGCTCTTGTACCTCAGCGACCCCGACCGCTTCCCGCTGGCCTACGGCCTGGAACAATTCGTCAGCGCCCACTCCACCCAAGTCAACCTGCTGCTGGCCGCCTCCGTGCTGTTCACCCTGCCCATCGTCGTGCTGTTTTTTCTGGCCCAACGCACCTTCATCCGCGGCATCGCCACGACCGGGGTGAAGGGGTAGGCCGCCGGCTTGCCGCGGCGCCTCCCGCTTGACGACTCTCTCGGCTTTCAACCCTGGCCTTCCGGCCACGGCTAGGGTTGGCGTCGCAGTTCACGTCCCACTTCGTTCCACCCTAGCCCTGGCCGGGAGAGACCGTCCTGTTTTCAAGCGGCGATTTTCTCGGGGGTTTTGCGATTGGGAGGGGGTTTGTTTTGGGGTTGGACGGCGCGGACGATGGTCAGGCCGTTGTGTGCCAGGACGAGCAGCCCGATTTCGGTGCTAGCACGCTGGAGTCCGCGGCGGGTGAAGCGCCTCAGCTTGCGGTGCTGCTTGAAGTCGGCGTA
>JADFKK010000215.1 GCA_022564995.1 Planctomycetota bacterium
CGGGTCGCCCCGACACCCGCCCGATCGGCTACATGGCGAACGAGCAATTACCAAAGTCAGTACCTTTCAACTAACAAGATCAACCAGACTTAACCTGGCGCACCGAATAACGCGAATCTACGCGAATAAACTACGGTGGTAGAATCCGGCGGCGATTGGCGAGTTGCGCTGAGTGAATGTCAAATCAACATTGCTCGATTCGCGTGGTTCGCGGGCAACAAATCGTTTCCGAAATCGGGCAGCCGAGGCTGGCGAGATTCTGTGTCAGTCCCCCAGGGGTAATCGCGCAGAACAGGGCGACGAGAACTCACGGAGATTTTGCGGGTCGTCGATGCGCCACTGATGGCGAATATCGCAGTGCGGCAATGCCTGCTGGAGCTTCTTGACGCCTTTTTGGTGACTTGGGTGTCCATGACGTCCAGGAATTCCAGTTTGGTCAGCCCTTGCACATGCTCCAATCCGGCGTCGGTGATGTTGGTGCCAGAGAGGTCCAGGTCTTCTAAATCGGTCAGCTCTTTCAAGGGCTCAAGTTTTTCGTCGGTGACGTTTTTGAGGCTAGTCGACCGTTTTAACGCGCCGTCGATGCCGAAAGACGGCACGTTGAAAGACACCCTAGTGACATGCAAAACAACGATGGGATCATCGGGGCCACCTGGATCATCAAATTGCCGCTCCAGCCAAGTCTTGCGCCGTAGCTCTCCAGACTCGTAGCCTAACGCGCCGCCCAGTTCTTCAATCGCTGTCACCGCACTCTTGATCGCCGCCAGTCTGTCCCGGTTCTCCTGCGCCTGTTGCCGTCTGATTTGAACCCAGCCGCCAAACGTCACTGTTGTAATCGTCATCGCAATCAGCAGCGTCTTCAAGCTGAACCGATACCAGCGG
Source organism: Planctomycetota bacterium (assembly GCA_022564995.1). GTDB lineage: Bacteria > Planctomycetota > Planctomycetia > Pirellulales > JADFKK01 > JADFKK01. Next base: position 883 of record JADFKK010000215.1, read on the forward strand.
CGTTCGGGTTTCTGTGGTGGGTCGGCGGTGGACATGGCCCCTATTATGCGATGGAAGGCGGTGTGGGGCTACGGTACAGGAAGACGGTTGCTTGACTCTTTCTCACAGCCGCGCGGCGCGATTGTTTCGCTCGGAGCGGTTGGCACCGGTTCAACACTGTGAGGAACGTGATTTGTGGTCGTGGCAAGCCGGTGATAGGATGACAGGCGCGGCGATGCCCTGGGCTGGCATGTTTGGGCTCCTTCGGGGCAAGTGGCGCGTGCGACATGCGGCAGTCAAAGGACGAGGCAGCAAATGAGAACGAACGTCGCACTATTCGCCGCTGTGTTGCCGGCGCTGCTGCACGGTGCCGCGGTCGCCGCCGACTGGACTCATTGGCGCGGGCCAAATCGCAACGGCACCACGAGCGAATCATCTGGCTGGGAAGACGGGGCCTGGCCGCTGGAAAAGCCGGCATGGAAAGTCAACGTCGGGCGGGGATCGACTTCGCCGCTGATCGCCGATGGTCGTCTTTACACAATCGGCTCCAACGGCAAGCGGGATCAGGTGCAGTGCCTCGACGCCGCGACCGGCCGGCCGCTCTGGAAACAGACGTACGCTTGCCCGCTCTATGGCCGACAGAGCACGGGCGACAAGGGCATTTATGCCGGCATCTGCTCGACGCCGGAGTTTGACGAGGCGACCGGGCTGCTGTACACGCTCAGCATCGACGGCGATCTGAACTGCTGGAACACGAAGCGCGGCGGGAAAAAAGTGTGGGGACTCAATCTGTACGACAAATATCGCGCCCCACGACGGGCTCAAGTCGGCCGCAGCCCACGCCGGGACTACGGTTACACCTCCTCACCCCTGCTCCATGGCGATTGGCTGATCGTTGAAGTCGGCGCCGCGGCGGGCAATTTGATCGCGCTGGACAAACGCACGGGCCAACAGCGCTGGGCGTCCGCCGCCAAGGACGCCGCCGGACATAACGGCGGGCCGGTGCCGATCACGGTCGAGGGCACCCCGTGCGTGGCGGTGCATACGTTCGCCGGGCTGCTCATCGTGCGGCTCGATGCAGGCCATGAAGGTGAAACGGTAGCCACGTATCCCTGGAAGACGACTTTCGCCAACAACATCGCCACCGTCGCCGTGCATAAAGACAGCGTGGTGATCACCTCGGCGTACAACCATGCCAAGATCGCCCGGCTGAAGATCACGCTGGCCGGGGCGAAGAAGCTCTGGGAGCGGGACTTCGCCTCGAAGGTTTGCACGCCGGTGATCCACGATGGGCACGTTTATTGGGCCTGGCGAAAACTATGGTGCCTCGACTTCGAGACCGGCAAGCTCCGCTGGCAGGGCAGCGGTTTTGGCGATGCCGGCTCGTGCATCGTAACGGCCGACTCGCGGCTGATCGTGTGGGCCAATCGGGGCGATCTGGTGTTGGCCGAAACGGCCCGCCGCTCGCCGGATCGTTATCGCCCGCTGGCCACCAAGAAGAGCATTTTCGCCCACGACGCCTGGCCCCACGTCGCCCTGGCCGCCGGCCGGCTGTACTGTAAAGATCGCGACGGGAACCTGATCTGTTTCGATCTGCGCAAGGCGGTTCGGCGCAAGAATCGCTAGCCCGCTGAAAAGTCTGTAGGAGGCGACTCCTGTCGCCGATTCCCGCGTGAAACGCCAATTTATCGGCGACAGGAGTCGCCTCCTACACGGCCGCTAGCGCACCTTGCAGCGGAATTGAATTACGCCGCCTTGGCCTTTGGTGAGTGGGGCGGTGATTTCCCAGCGGAGAACCAGGGTGCCGCCGTCGTTTTGCTCGGTGAGGAAGTCGGCCCCGATGTCGCACTTCTGGCTGTCGGGAACGTACTCGAGCCGCGAGATGAGATTGTCGACGATCGTGACGTTGCCGATCGGTTGGTTGCCGGTGTTTTCGAAGCGAATTGTAAAGTCGACGAACTCGCCCGGCCGCGCCGTCTTGACCGAAGCCAGTTTCACGATGCGCAGCGTCGGCTCGCCGGTGAGATCTTTGACGCGGAAGGTTTGCTCGGCCCGCTGCCCGACGGAAATCTCGCTGGCGATTTTCTTGTCGAGCATGATTTGTACTGCTTCGTTGGCGGTCCAAGTCAGGGCCGCATCGATATGTTTGGCCAAAACGGCCTTCTGTGTCTGCTCGAAGGCGACCGTGCTGAAGACCTGGAAGTCTTCGCTCGGCTTGATGCGATCTTGATAGGCCGTGGCGTTTTGGACGATCGAGACGCCGTCGACCAAGGCGGTCGACTCGCCGACGACCGGTGGAATCGCGACGATCTGTCGTTCGGTTTGCCTGCGTTGGATGGCGGTCGCGGCCAGGCGATCTTCCTGTTGCACGTTAAGCTTCGTCGGTTTGTGATAGTCGGCCACGCGCAGGCGGTGTCGATTTCCCTGCACGGCACGAACGTGTCGCACGGCGGCAAAACGCGGGGCGTAGATGTAAACCTTGTTCGACGCCTGGGCGATCCGCCGACCGTCGACCGTGTCGAAGTGAGCGATGGTGCCGCCAAGTTCCAGGTTGTGGATGCCGAAATCCTCAGTCACTTTCACGTCCCCGCCGCGGTCACCCCCGTCGTGAATGTACTCATCGGCCGGCCAAGGCCCGCGGATGCCCGGCGGAGACCAAGGCTGATCGGGGTCGTAAGGCTGCGGCATCAGGCCGGAAAACGCCGCGGGCGGCAACGTCTGTGGGCCGTAGGAAGCCGCGGCGCCGACCGGCGACTGGCTGCGGGCGCCGGTGCTCAATTGATCCCCTTGACGACAAGAGCAGAGAATCAGCGTGGCGCTGGCGACCACGATCAGCCGCCAAAATCGCGACTTGTTGGGCCGTAGCGTATCGGGCTGAGAAGTTGCGGAAGTTTCGCTTGATGCGTTCAACGGCCGACCGCCTTTCGCTCGCTCGTGGGGCCGGCGAGAATGCGAATTCTCGTAGCGGCTGCCTTACGCGGCGCCTTCGCGCCGTCTTTCGGACCGCGCGGAGCCGCCGCTTTTTGCTGTGTGGTCCATGGCGGAGAGCCGTACATAAACCTCCCGCCGGGGTTCTGCACGTCCGCGGGCGTTCGCCCGCCCATCCGCAGAATCGCCACTGGGCGTCCCAGTCGGTCGGCCACTTCCAGCGGATTCTCATGTGGATCGATTTCAAACCACTCCTGGCGCTTGCCGTCGGTCGCAATCGGCACGGCGCCGGCCGGCGGTTCCAGATAAATCACCCGCGTGATGAATTTCCCTTCGAGCGCCAGGGTCAATTCTTCTTTGGTTAGCTCGATCGGAATCGGAAATCGCCATTTTTGCCCGGCTGGCGGATAGATCCGATCGATCACTTCAATCGTCGGATAAACCTCACGGCCTTCCTGAAGCGGAATGTTGGTCACCCGCAAACGATAGACGGGCGCGAGCAACATGCCGATGGTTCGCTCTGCATCGGTGGGGCGCTCGAACTTGCCCTCCGCGGCCAAGGCCACCTTGGTGCCCTTGGGCACGGTCACTCGCACCGGCTGAAAGTATCCACGCAATGGTCCACCCCGCTGCAGTTGTCGACGGCCAATCGCTCCCGGCGATAAACCGCCTGCGTGCTGAAAATGCACGCCGGTTTGTTGAGCAAGCACGCTGGCTTGATCGACAAACGACAGTAATACCCCCATCAAAATGCCGACAACCATTGCCCACCCGAAAGATCGGGCCGTGGCGTCGCAGCGGGGCGTGTAGACCATTGACATGGATCAGTTGTGGTAGTGCGAGTGTCTGTTGATAGAATTGAAACATCAGCATCGTCGGCGGCTTACGGCACCAGCCGATGTTTGCTGGCGAACGGATTGCGGAAGATGTTCCACGGTTTGAACGACCGCTCGTGGATGTCGACTCGGCTGACCGGCTTGGGATAGCTCATGCCGGGACTTTGCCTGACGTGAATGGCCATGTGGCGCGTCGGTTTGGGCAAGCGCATCCGCGTGTGGTTGGTGATCGTGTGCCGAGTCAGCCCCGCCGGAATGCCCAGCGGCACATGGGGCGGGCCGGCCAGCCCAATCGGCGTGCCGGTGATCGGTATTCCGTAGTTTTGCGTCGTGAGGCCGGAAACGTGACCGTGGACAAAGCTGCCCGCCGGGCCGCCAGCCGCCATCGGGCCGCCATAACCAACCGGCATGGCGCCGCCTGGGAAATAACCAACCGGAACCACTCCGCCGGGCCGGGCCGCGCCGTTGGGTCCGCGACTGGCGCCGGGCAACTGCTCGTCTTTTCCGCCGAGGCGAATGATGGCCAGAATCGAACCGCGGCGGTCGGCCTCGACGATCGGGTCGACACTCGGATCGAGCCGCGTGCTGACCAAAGTTTCTACGCCGGCCAGGGCCAGCCCCTGGAATTCCGGATCGGGGAGATAGATCACCTTGGTGACAAAGTTTCCGGTCAGCACCTGATCGAAATCCTCGGGCGTGAATTGAACCGGGATGTACGCGTGGGCAAGATAGGCCTCGACACGCGGCGTCGCCGGGCCAACTTCGATCGTCGGATAAAGCTCGGTGCCTTCGTGGCCGGGAATGTTCATCAGCTTCAGGCGGTAGATTCCGCCCTGACCGAAGTTTTTCCGTCCGGGGACCACCAAGGGCTCGGAATCGAAGGCGCCCTGCTCGCTGACGTCCCACTGCACGGTCATTCCGTCGGGACCAACGAAGGCGATCTGTGACTCTGCCGGAGGACCGGGCATGGCGCCCATCATCGGTCCGCCGTGCATCATCGCATTGATCACGCCGGGGCCAGGGCCTCCGACACCGGAACCAGGCTCCGACAACATCTGTGCCGGTGGAAGCGTGTTCGAGCGGCAGCCAAAGGCCGCCAGACAACATGCTAGCACGACGCTCAAAAACGTAAACTGCTTCTTCATTGGTTTTCCCCCTTCGATCAATCCACGGGCGCCGGACCGGGACGATTCCGGTACTTTGCGGCGGCGTAAAGATGGATGTGTCTGTTGTAAAGACGTTCGCGTTGTCACTGACTGCGGTAAATCGGTAGGTGACTGGCGTGGACGGCGCCCAACGGGCCACCTACAATCGCCACACCAGTTTTTCCGACGGCGGCCATTTTGGCACCGCACCTAAAGGGGGCGCGGAGAGGCAATGGCGCCTTCCGATGCAGTAAACGTCGGCGCGGCACAAAGCGAATCTTTGGAAAATCCCTTAAAACCGTCACATGAAGAACAAATCGCCTATTTTTGCAGTGCTGGTTATTGGCGGTCTGGCGGCCTTGGCGTGGCGCGCCGTGGCCGCCTGGCTGCTGTTGGGCGTGCCGGAGGGTGTCGCTGAAGCCCAAATAGCGGCCCGCCCCGGCGAAAACATCGCGCCGTTGGCTGCTGCCGGCGATGCGAAACATCCACCGGCCGACCGACTTCTGCGGGATGCGGTTCGGGCGATCGACAGCTACCAGAGCGTTACGGCGAGAATCCGACACAAGGCGGAATTGTTCGACTCCCGTCTAATTGGTTCCGGCATGTATTGGCAAGCAGGCCAGGGCGGCGACAAGCGGCTGCGGCTGGAACTGAAAATCCCGGTCGCCGGCAAGGTCAGTACGCTGCAACAGGTGTGCAACGACGACTATCTCTGGATTCACGAAACCTTCGGCGAAGAGAGCCAGCTTACCCAAATCGACGTTCGCCGCGTCCGCCGTGCGATTTCTCAGGCGCCCGAGGCCCTGCGGGGCGATAGTTCGCTGCGTTGGCTGGCCCTGGGCGGGCTGCCGATGCTGCTGGCCTCGCTGCAAGATAGCTTTCAGTTCAGCATCGTCGAGAGTGAATCGACCGCCGGCGATGTTTCCGGTGACGGGCGCCCGACTTGGACGTTGCTTGGCCAGTGGAAGCCGGAGAAATTAGCCCGCCTGCTCGGCGAGGAGAATGCGGATACCGCCCAACTCGACGTGAACCGGCTTGCGGCGCACGTGCCCGACCACGTGGTGTTGCATTTGGGCAAGGACGATCTGTTTCCCTACAGCGTCGATTTTCGTAAGCGCGACGGCAAGGCAGCCGACGAAGCGGGCGCGCTGGCTGGAGCCCGGTCACTCCTCATCATGGAAATGTTCGACGTGCAGTTGAACGAGCCGATCGATCCGGCCCGCTTCCTCTACGACCCCGGCAATCTCAAACGCACGAACGGCACCGACCGCTTTCTCAAGCGATTGGGGCTGGGGGGATCACAACCGTAGCTTTTCGGCCTTACACCGCGTCCCATGCCAGCACCAACGGCGACAATTGGCCTGAGTAGTTCTTGTGCCGTTGCCTTCACCGATGTTGTGTTGAGGCTTGCCTTCGCTATTGGCCGATGAGATAATAGTACGTCTGAAAGGATCTAGGTGACCAAAATGACTGATAGAAAGCCGCCAACACCTCGCGAGAAGCTCGAATCTCTATCGATGGAACAACTATTTGCAATGGTCGTTCTTTCACCCGGTCTTGCCGACGAAGACGTTCAACTGATTCGTGGCATCGCGAACGAGAGACTAGCGGCCGGTGAGGAATTCGCTGAGAAGGTTCTCATCGAGTTACTTGGCCGTCAGCGAGAAACCCTTTCTGTCCAAGAGGCTTCCCGTGATCTGGATAGTGTGTTGGACCGAGTAGCAGCCGACCATGTGCATGTCGACTTAGAGCGCGACCGAAAAATCGTGGCCGTGTTGTCCCCAGTGACGCGTTGGGTCAAGGTAAGTGACCTAAACGCCGTCTTTGCCAGCTTGCCGTCGTTGGGCGATGACGCGGAGTCGTTCGCTGACGACGTGAACAGAATCCGCAGAGAAATTCCGCGGGACGCCGATCCATGGATGTGATCATCGACACGAACGTCTTCATTCAATGGGAACGCAGCCACCGTACCATCGATTTTTCACAATGGGAAGGTTACGGCAAAACTGCCATGAGCGTCGTGACCGCGTCAGAGCTTCTGGTGGGAGTTCATCGCGCACAGACCGAAGAGCAACGGACGCGTCGATCAGCATTTGTGGCGGCGATCCTCACGCACTTTCCGATCATCGAGTTTGATATCGAAATCGCGCGGGTGCATGCCGAATTGTTTGCGCTACTGGCCAGTAAAGGCCAACAAATTGGCGCGCATGACCTCATCATCGCAGCAACCGCGAAATTTCACGACAGTGCCGTGCTCACATCAAATGCGAAAGAATTCCAGAGGATTCCGGATCTGTTTGTGCTAGAGCCAACCTAGCGGGTGCGAAGCAGAGTCGGCGGCCTCACCCCGAAGTCAACTCCGCGATTTGCATCCGCGCCGCCTGGTAGATTTCACTGTCGCTGGGCGCGCGGGCGAGAACTTGGCCGAACAGGGCTTTGGCCTTGTCGGGACGCAGCTTGACCAGGCGCTCCGCCCGGCGGAACGTGTCGTGACAACGCTGCAATTCTGCACACAGCTTGGCCGCCTTGATGTTGCGCGGGTCTTTTTTGAGCACGGCCAGACGCTGCCCGGCTTGAATCGCCGAGGGGGCCGGCGACATCTTCACGGCCTGCTCGTAGACTTGCACCGCGCAGCAAACTTGCCCCTTGCGATCGTACTCTCGGGCCAGCTTCCAGAGCGATTCGGCCTGCGGCTCGTTCACCACGGCGGCGAACCGCGGCTCGGCGTGTCGCTTGCGAACGGTCGCCCTGATCACGCGGCCGGCCTTGGGGACGCGGCGGTATTGTCGCGCCAAACTATCCAGTTCGACGAAGGCCTGAAGAATCCCCTGGGTGCGCGGGTCGAGCGGGTTTTCGCTTTCGGTCGCGTTCTTGTCGACGGGCTCCAGCGCCGCGGCACGGCTCAGCTTGGCGTCGAGCGCCTTGAGCCGGCGTCGACCGCTTGAGGCCAGATCGGTCAATCGCTGTCGGGCCGTGTCGCCGTACTCATTCTTTCGGCCGGTCACCGTGAGGCGCAGATAGAGCATGACCGCCAGATTGACCTCGCCCCGATCGCGGGCCGCATCCGCCGCGGCCAATCGCTTCGCGTCGGTGTCAGCCTGCTTGATCGCCTTCGCCTGGCGGGCCGACGCCGCGGCCTGAGCGCGCTGCTGCGCCACTCTCCGTGCGGATTCGATGATCCGGCGATAATAGTCCGACGCGCTCTGACCGGGCGCGCTGCGACGCGAGCCTCAGGCCCCCCAAGTCGGCGCTGAAGAGACAATCATCGCGACCAATAAACACACAGGTAAAGCAAAACGAGCATATCGCATGACGGGTTCTCCTGTGAAAACTGCTATCGTCGGCCGCAAGGCAATCGCCTCGGCCCCGCATCCCCCCGCAAGTATAGCAAAACGGCGGGCGTCACGCAATGTATCGCGGCGGGAAATGACAAGTCCCGATAGGCGACACAGGCTGGCTTTGTGGTCTTCCATTCCCCCGCTGGGAACTGGATAATGGAGCTATGGATGGCGATCGACCGAGACGACGCCGGTATCGGTTCGGCAGATGCGAACTTCCCAACCCAAACTCTCCCAAAGGACGCACACCATGAAATCCCCGGCGATCTGGATTCTTCATGCCGCGTTGTGGTTCGTCGTCAGCGCACCGGGGTTTTCGGCGGAGCGGGATGAAGTCGCGGCAGTGGCTGCAATCAAGAGGCTGGGGGGAAGTGTTGAGTATGATAAGAACAAGGCCTTGGTAGCGATAGGATTCCCCTCTGACAAAGAGCTGACCGATGCCAACCTGAAGCATCTAAAGGGATTGACCAATCTTCGCAGGCTGTACCTCGGCAAGATCAATCTCACCGAAGCTGGACTGATGCACTTGAAAGGTCTGCCCAATCTTCGAACCCTGCACCTCACGGGCACGAAGGTCTCCAACAATACTCTGGAGCACCTCAAGGAACTGAGGAATCTTGAAGGCCTGAGCCTCGCGTACACGAATGTTACGGACGCCGGGCTGGAGCACCTCAAGGGGATGACCAAGCTCCAAGATCTGTCCCTCGATCACACGAGAATCACTCATGTTGGCGTGGGACACTTGAAGAGGCTCACCAAGCTCAATTATCTGGGCCTCTCGGAAACCTACATCAACGACGCTGGAATGAAGCACCTAAAGGGGTTGAAGAGCCTTGTTTTCCTGAACCTCAATAAGACGTATATCAGCGATGCTGGATTGGTAGAACTAAAGGGGCTTAACGATCTTCGGTGGCTGATGCTTTGGGACACAAACATTGGCGACGCTGGACTGGAGCACCTGAAGGAATTGCACAACCTTCAGTGGCTGTATCTTGAAAAAACCCACGTCACTGATGCTGGACTGAAGCACTTGAAGGGTCTGACCAAAATCGATGACTTGAATCTTAGGGAAACTCGAGTCACTGACGCTGGACTGAAGCACTTGAAGGGGCTGACTAAGCTTCAAGCGTTGGACCTCAGTTACACCAAGGTCACCGATGCTGGACTGGAACGCCTGAAGGGGCTGAAAAACCTACAGACCCTGCACCTCACGGGGACGAAGGTAACCGACGCTGGACTCCAGCATCTGAAGGGGCTGAAGAATCTACAGTCACTGGACCTCACTAGAACGAAAGTCAGCGATGCTGGGCTTGAGCACGTAAAAGGGTTAACCAATCTTCGATCCCTGCATCTCAGCTTCACCAACGTCAGCGATGCTGGACTGGAGCATCTGAAAGGGTTGAAGAAGCTAGAATATCTGTCATTCCTTGATACCAAGGTCACCGTCTCAGGCGTCAAGAAGCTCAAGCAAGAATTGCCAAAACTCGATATTTCCGACTAACCGCTTACCGTTAACGAGTGCCCCACGCGCCGTCGAGTTGCCGTCCGCCGGCGGCGCGAACAACGTAAAACTCGCCTACATCAAACATTTCTCCAAATACGCCCGAGACCGCACGATTTCCGCGGTCACGTTCTCGGTCGAATCCAAAATCGGAATTCCACGCGGAACCGGGTGCATGAAGATTTCGGTCCAGCCGTGGTAGTTTATTTGGGCGAGGGCGGCTAGCAGCGGCTTGAAGTCTAGCCGGCCGCGGCCGGGCATCTGCAGGAGCTCTTGCGCTTTGGGCAGCTTTTTCATGCAGCCCATGCCGTATTGCCAGGCGTAGAACATGGCGATGCGATTGCCCAGGGTGCGGATCAAATCGGCGAGCAGTTTTTCATCCTGCGGCAGATGATACGGGGCCAGCGCGATGGCCAGGTGCTTCGAGGGTCGCAGCTCGGCCAGCCACTTCAGCGAGTCGGCCGAATCGATCAGGTTGCTGCCGTGATTCTCAATGGCGATGGTCACGCCGCTCTCTTCGGCCACCGCCAGATGCGGCCGGAGCTTTTCGATGAAGCCGGCCACGGCGGTTTTCAATTCGCTGCCCTTGAGCCCCTTCGGCCCGCGTCCGCCGGTGACCATGGTGTGGCAGCCGAGCCGCTGGGCGAGTTTCATTTCGTTCCGCAAACCAAACGGGCCAAGCTTGTACTGTGTGATGCAGCCGAGCGAGATGTCGTGCTGCTTGAGCAGCGCCGCGAACTTCTCCTCGCCCATCTCGGCAAGCTGCTCGCGCTGGTTCCCGTGAACCTTGGGCCAAATGTCGATCGCCGTCGCCCCGGTTTTTTTCACCTCCGGCAATATCTCCGCCAGCGACGTATAGCCATACATCGGCGAGCCGAGGATGTAGTTCAGGCGGAACTTTTTCTTGGATTTCTCTTCGGCGTGAATCAACGACGGTGCCGCCAGGGCCACCGCAGCGCCCGCGGTAAACTGTCGGCGGGTCAATAAGGTCTCGATCATGGGCGGTCTCCGCGATAGATCGTTTAACGGCAAGCCGAAGGCGACTGCGTTTCGAGCGACCTTGCAACGCAATCGCCTTCGGCTTGCCGTTAAACGAAGAGATGTCATCCTTGTGTGGTCTGGTAAACTGTCTGCCCGTCCTCAATAAACGGCACGGCCAGGTGCATCGGTTCGGTGGTGTTCGGCTTATAAATCGGCTCGGGCGAATACTGGGTGACGTAGGCCCGCCGCATTTGGTCGGTGGTGTTGGCTCCGCTGCGATGGAAGGTAACCGAGCTGAATCGCTTAGCCGCGGAACTTGATCGTATTTCTTGGCGATGTGGTAGCGTTTGCCGCGATGACTGATGTGAATGTGATCGGTGCCCAGAGCGTCCATCTCCTCGTGCATCAACTCAATCAAGCGATCGCACGAATCGCGCAGAATCTGCAAATGCTCATCGCAGATCGCCCGCTCGAGGATAAAGTAACCCTCGTCCACAAACTGGCGGCGATGTTGGTCGGTAATCATTTCGAAATTGAGGCAGAAACACGGACGAGGCTGTAAGAAACAAAAGGAACCGCGGATGACTCGGAGATCACGGCTAAAGGATAGGGAGTTGGATGGAAACGCCAAGCATAATCGTTCACCGGAATTGAAGCAGAGAACCGCTAATCGACGCTAATAAACGCTAATAAAATCAGTTCAAACCGGAAACGGATGAATCGCCGCATTTTCATTTATTTTGATTAGCGTCTATCAGCGTTTATTAGCGGTTCCCCGTTTGAATTTCTCATCGGCTCCGCATTTCAAACCATTCCGTGTTCTCCGTGTCATCCGTGGTTCCTTTCCATCGTCCCATTCACACCACCTCAAACCCCTTTCGCTGCTCTCGCCGAAGCAATCCGTTGGCTTCCACATCGCCAATAAACTGCTCTTTCTTCGGATCCCATTTGAGCGGCCGGCCGAGCTGCATGGCGATGTTTCCCAGGTGACAGGTGGTGGCGCTGCGGTGTTGGCTTTCGACGTCGGAGATGGGCGCCTTGCGGCTGTGGATGCAGTCGAAAAAATTGCCCATGTGATTGACGATTGAATCGAGCTTGCCGACGCGCTGGGGCCGGCGGAGATTATCGGCGGCGTACAGCTTGAACTTCTCGCGGGGCAGCGGATCGGCCGAAAGCTGTTCGACCGGCTTGCCCGAGAGCGTGCCGCGGTTGACGAAGATGCGTCCGCGTGTGCCGGTGAACATGATGCCGTTGCGGCCCGTGTCGCCGACGGTCATCTCGACGCCGTTGGCATACTTGTACTTCACGCCGAAATCGATCGCCACATTGTAGCCGTCTTTCACATCGGGATAGACCGCACGGCCTTCGATCCGCACCGGCAGCGAACTGATGCCCCATTGGGCGATGTCCAAATGATGGGCGCCCCAATCGGTCATCTGGCCGCCGGACGTTTGTTGCCACCAGCGAAACGTGTAATGGCAACGCTGTTCGATGTACGGCACCTCCGGCGTTTGGCCCTGCCAGAGGTTCCAGTTCAGATGGCCCGGCACCGTGCGGCGCGGAAACGGCCCGCCGGTTTTGTTCTTGTTGAGGATGACGTCGACCCGTTTCAACTCGCCGATGCGCCCCGACCGCACCATCTCGACCGCCAGTCGGAAGCGCTGATCGCTCCGCTGCCAGGAGCCGACCTGTACGACGCGGCCGGTTTGTTGAGCCACCTTTCGCAGCAGCTTGCCCTCGTCGACGGTCAACGTCAGCGGCTTTTCGACATACACGTCCTTGCCGGCCCGGCAGGCGTCGACGGCAATCTTCACGTGCCAATGGTCCGGCGTACCGATCAGCACCACGTCGACATCCTTGCGGGCCAGCAGTTCGCGATAATCCTCCGATATCTCTGGCGTGCTGCCGAACGCCGCCCGGGCCTGCTCCCGCACGTTCCGGTCGACGTCGCACAGCGCCACGATGTCTCCGTGAGCCTGCGCCTTGTGCGTATCGACCGATCCCTGATAGCGCAGCCCAATCGCCCCCACGCCCGGCCGCTCATTCGGCGAGCGAGGTTTTTCCCGTGCCGCGGCCGGCGAGCCGAACACCATCGGCGCGACGGTTGTGGCCGCCAGCGCAGCGGATGACGACTTCAAGAAATCTCGACGGTTCGATCGACGTGTGGACATGGCTCCAATATAGTCGCTACGATTGCAATTGCCAGCGTGTGCATCGCGAGTGAGCGGCAAGGCGCTAGCCGCCGGTGAGTCAGGGTTGCGTTTTGCCGCACAATACCCGCGGCTAGCGCCGTGCGGCTCACCATCGCTCACTTCTTTTCCGCGATGCAGTACAGATGCTTCTCTCCGCGCAGGAAAATCTCGCTGCCGACAATCGCCGCCGAGGCACTGAAACGATCGTCCAGCCGGTTGAGCGCCAGCGGGCGGGGGATTTCGCCGTGGCTGAATACCAACGTCACGCCGCTACGGTCGGTCACGTACACCCGCCCGGCGGCGCCGACCGGCGAGGCGTAGATGTCGCGAACCCCGTCGAGCCGAAACGGGCCGGTCGGCTCTTTGCCGGTCTTGGCCTCGACGCGCGAGAGAATCCCGTGGTAGTGGCGCAGGAAATACAGCGTCTCTCCGTACAGCAGCGGCGAAGGCACATACGGCGTTAGCCGGCGGCGCTTCCAGACAACGTGGTCGGTGCCGGTGATGTCACCCTTCGCGCCGGCCAGGCGGATGGCCAGCAGCGCCTGCTTCTCGTAGCTGCTGGCGACGTAGACCATCCCGTCGGCCGCCACCGGCGAGGCCACCACGTTGGCCGACATTCCGCCGCACTCCCAGATCACCTTGCCGGTCTTCAAGTCATACGCCCGCACGCGCGTTGTTCCGCTGATGATGACTTGTGCCCGGCCGTCTTGTTCAACAACGATCGGGCTGGCCCAAGAGGTGACCTCGTTGCGGTCGACCTTCCAGCGCTCTTTGCCGGTCCGTTTGTCGTAAGCGACGACGAACGACTTACCTTCGTGATCCCAGTTGACCACCAGCGTCTCGCCGAACAACACCGGCGAGCTGCCCTCGCCGTGGGCGTGCTTGCTCTGCATGCGGCCGAGGTTTTTCTTCCACAGCAGCTTGCCGTCGATGCCCAAGCAATACAGCCCGCGAGATCCGAAGAAGGCGTAGATTCGCTCGCCGTCGGTCGCCGGCGAGGCCGAAGCGAGCGAGCCGCTGACGTGTCCGCCCTCGTGCGGAAATTCCTTGTGCAGTGTCTTTTGCCAAACGATCTTGCCGCTCGCCCGATCGATCGCCAGCGCGACAAACTTGTGATGCTGCGTCACCAGCGAGTTGTCGTGCGCCCCCGGCGCCGTGTCGGGCTTCCCCTTGACGCGCTCGCCGTAGGGAACGGCCGTGGTCAGATAGATGCGGTCCTTCCAGACAATCGGCGTCGAATGTCCCATTCCCGGAATCGCCGTCTTCCAGCGAATGTTCTTCTCTTCGCTCCACACCAGCGGCGGCTTGGCATCGGGCGCGACGCCGGTGCCCAGCGGCCCGCGCCACTGCGGCCAATACGTTTCTTTAACGCGGCGCTTCGTGCTTTCGTCTGCGACGACATTCGAGGCAAACGACACAAGACCGATTGCCGCTAGCAAAATCACCGCGATCGTGTGCATCATCATCTCCCCTTCGCGATATGGTTTGTAGGTTATGCTTCAGCATAACAAAACCAGTTCAATGCCGCTGCCATCGCGGTGTTACGGGGCGGCCGGAAAATAACGTGCCGTTTCCCGGCGAGCCGCGAGCGTTAGCTCCTGCAAAAGTCTTTCATAAAAAACAAACACCACACACTTTATATACTTAAGGTAGGTAGTAGAATTTATCCTATTTAAGTACCTTATGTATATAATTGATGGGGGTGCGGATAACTCCTTGATTTTCTCCCCTTTTGATTTCTTGTCAAGAGAGGCTGGGTTGTGAAAATAATTTTATGTTGTCGGCTAGAATCTACATACCGAGGTCAAAGGTGACTTTTAGCGGACACACCGAAGCGT
>JADFKK010000216.1 GCA_022564995.1 Planctomycetota bacterium
CGCCACGGAGCCGCCGAAGTCGTCACCCGTCGCGCCATCGTCGGCGGTGAGCTTGAAGCGCTGAGCGCCGCTGGCCACGTCGAACAGATAGGCCGAGCCATTACCCGTCACGCCGAAGGTGCCCGTGGCGGGCGCTCCGACAATGGCCGTGCCGCCGCTGATGCCCACCGCGCGGCCGAAGTGGTCGCTCGGCGCGACGGAATTTCCGATGATTTTCTGTTCGACAATCGGCTCCGCACGGACCGCCGTGCCCATGGCCAGAGCCAGTGCCAACGACAGGCAGGCGCTAACACCACTACGGAGTCGCCGTAGGGCAACGCCGCACACATCACAATGCAAAGGAGGGAAGTCGTTCATGTTGAGTTACGTCAGCTTACGTGGCATTCTCCGCTGGCAACAGCGCGCGAAGGGCGAGAGGCTGAGAAGCGCGAAGACGGCGAGGAGCAGGCTGCTGGGCTCCGGAATCGGTCGGGGCAGGTCGGTGAGGATGTAGGCCGATCCGCTGCCGCTGCCGAGGTCGTTGTCGCCGGGGGCGCCGACGATGGCGGTGCCGTTGTCGATGGCCACGAAGCCGAAGAAGTCGCCGTCGTCGGCATCGGAGGCGGTGATCCTGGCGAGTTCTCGGCCGGTGAACACGTCGAACAGGTAGACCGTGCCGGGTTCGCAACCGATCGCATCTCTACATGAAGTGTTGCCGTGTGCGCCGATGATGGCCGTGTGGCCACTGATCGACACCGAAGCGCCAAATCGAGCGCTTTCCTTGGAGTCGTCGCCGGCGGTGAGCCTGAAAAGCTGCTCGCCGGTGGTCACGTCGAACACATAGGCCAAGCCGGAAGCATCAAGTTCGCCGGCTTCCGCGAAGCGCGTTCCGACGATGGCACGGTTACCGCTGATGGCCACCGACCAGCCGAATCGGTCCTCGGGCGCGGCGTCGGCGGCGGAGAGCTTGAACAGTTCCTGGCCGAAGTTCGGGCTCTGGGGGTCGACATCGAAGACGTAAGCCGTGCCGCCGCGCGGATCCCCGCCTAATTCAGAACTGCCGCCGCGGTCTGCCCCGACAATGGCCCTGTTTCCGCTGATGGCCACGGAGCGGCCGAACTGGTCGTCGGGATGCATGAGGCGGGAGGTGAGCCTCGCCAGCCGCTCACCCGTCGTTACGTCGAACAGATAGGCCGCGCTGACTGAGTCTTCGTCTTCAGGTGCCCCGACGATGGCCATGTTGCCATCGATGGCCACGGAAGTGCCGAAAAAGTCGGCCCCGCGCGCGTCGTCGCCGGCGGTGAGCTTGAAGAGTTGCTGGCCGCTGGTCGCGTCGAACAGGTAGGCGGAGCCGGATTGGGAAAATGGACCCTCGTCGTCGTCCCAGCGTGCCCCGACGATCGCCCTGTTTCCGCTGATCGCCACGGAGCCGCCGAAGTCGTCACCCGTCGCGCCATCGTCGGCGGTGAGCTTGAAGCGCTGAGCGCCGCTGGCCACGTCGAACAGATAGGCCGAGCCATTACCCGTCACGCCGAAGGTGCCCGTGGCGGGCGCTCCGACAATGGCCGTGCCGCCGCTGATGCCCACCGCTCGGCCGAAGCGATCGCTCGGCCTGACCTCGTTGCCGATGATTTTTTGTTCGACAATCGGCTCCGCCCGGATCGCTGTGCCGATTGCCAGAACGAGTACCAGCGTCAAACCCGCAGTCACACAGCCGCGGGGTCGCGGCAGCGCGATACTGCGGTCGTCAAGGTGTAAAGGGGTAGTGCTGTTCATGTCGAATAGCCTCCGCAAAGTTGAACGACAGCTACCGGCGCCGGCGGAATGTTCGCAAACCGGATACTATCAGAATTCTAAACACGTCGAGCGGACGGGGCAAGCGAATTCCGGAGGATTTTTGACTAGCCCAGGTGTTTACGCCTGGGGCCATGAAGGCTGACAACAATTGCCTTCCCCTTGCCTTCCCCTTGCCTTCCCCTTGGCTTCCGTAGGCGGGCGGAAAAACTCGCCTAATATGCTTGTGGTGATACTGGATCGCGGTTTGCGGCGGGCTTTGTGGAGGGTTTCTCGGAAGGGGACTTGTTTTCTGCGGGGTTTGTTTCGGTGTTTCGGCAATTTCTGGTGTGTGAAAGGGCGCATTCAGGGAGTGCTACGATGAGGTGGTCTGCTTGACTTCGAGGCATGAGTGTGTACCATTAGTGGGGGTAACCATTCAATGCCTGAGAACGATGCGACGCAGCCCGGTCTTTTCTGCCGGTGGCGGCGCGGGTCGTTCGTTACGAAGGAGAGTTGTTATGAAATACATGATTGCCATGTTGCTGATCGGTTGTGTGATGGTCCGTGCCGCGTCGGCGGAGTTGATCATCACTACCGATACAACGCTTGACTTTCGAATCGGTCAACTGGAGGGGCCGGTGCAAATATTTGATGGTCCCGATTCTCCGACGACGGTCGAGATCGTGGACGGGGCGCACATTACCCCCAATATCCATGTGCGGGGCCAAAGCATCTTGAACATGCGAGGGGGAATCACGGAGAGTTTCATCCTCGGGCACGACAACAGCACCATCAACATTTTCGGCGGCGATGTCGCTAAGGGTGAAGACATCGAAATGGACGACAACAGCGTCGCAAACATCTACGGCGGCCACTTCGGTGACGACATTGAGGCACAAGGCTCAGCGACGGTCAATCTATACGGTGGAACTTTCGAGAAGGCTGGTGACGGAGCTACACTCGTCGTTCAGCAGGACGGCGTAATCAATGTTTATCTGCGCGAGTATGAGATATTTCCTCTTCCGCCACTTGGCGGTCTTCCAAGGCTCGTGGGAGTGCTAAGTGATGGTTCGGAGATCGACGTGACTCTATTTGTCGATTCATTCAATCTCAGAGACGGCGAGATTGTATTCCACACAGTGATCCCCGAACCCGACTCGCTAGTACTGGCGCTAATCGCGGTGATCGTGCTGGCTGGTCTTGTACGGGCCACACCGTGCGGAATCGTTCGTAGAACAAAGCTTCGTTAATCTTTTTCACATCACATCAGCTTGCCGCCTTCGACTTGTCAGGATACGAAGAACATTATCCAAACACGAATCTCTCGGGCACGAACGATGACGACTTTTCCGGCGTCGTTTATCACGAGCCGACCCAATCGTTCTTCATCATCGATAACGGCGCTAACGCCGACAATGGCGCCATCCACGAATACAGATACGAGGAAGTCGTCGTTGGTCCGGATACACTGCTTCAGTTGGTTCATCAACGCGTGATTGATTTCAAGAACTTCGATACTGACCCAAATGACGGGATAAAGCCAGGTGACCCGGAAGGCATCACCTGGATGGGTGGCGATAAGTTCGCCTTTGTTCGCGAGCGATCCGGATTCATACACGAGTTCTGGATTGACGTCGACGGTCCTGTCGACGCGGACAGTGACGTCGATGGGGACTTGGCCGGCGCGCCCGTTGATACGACCGAAGAGATTGATAAGAACGGCGGCTCAATCACGACGATCACACCGAATCCCGATCCCTCGCGGGACAACAACCAAGGTCTCGAGGGGATCGCGTATGATAGTGACCGAGACGTCTTCTACGTCGTCAAGGAGAAGGATTGGCTCGACCTGGACGGTCAAAACGGCACGGAGATTATTTACGAAGTGGCGACCAACGGCACGGTTACGCCCGTTCATGTGGCCGGCCTGACTTCCGAGTTATCGGGTCGAGACGTCAGCGATGTTTACTATGCGAACGATCATATTTTCATCATCACCGAACAGGGCCTCAATCAGATCACACGCATCACGTGGAACGCGGCCAACAGTGCATGGGAATTCGATACGAACGACGATGACGACATCCTCGACGGAGCCGACATTCCGGCCGGTCAGCCCGAGGCCATCACCTTCAGCAGCGACGGCTTCGACATGTTCGTCGTCGGTGAGCCGCGCCAGTTCTTCCATTACCGCAACTACACGAGCTTTACGCCCAACGCGGCGCCGGACATGACGGATGCTAGCGATACGCGCGTCGATGGCGACAACATTACGACGGATACGACGCCGACGTTCACCGGGACGCTGACCCGCACGGTCGGCGGAAACTCAATACCGCTCGACGGAGCGACGGTTTTTCTGTATGTCGATGGCGTGGAGAAGGGAACGGACGAGACCGATGCAAACGGATTCTACAGTGTCACCCCTACTGCCGCCCTGAGCGCGGGTAGCGGGCAAATCGTTACCATCAAGGTCGGCGAAGAAACGAGCTCGATCGAGGCAAATCAATCGATCGCCTCGACCAGCGTGAGCATAACGATCGCGTTGACCGATTCGATTGCCGATCTGAACATTGACGGCTTCGTCGATTTCGACGACTTGACGATCCTGCTGGCGAACTGGAATCAAAACGTCTCGGCCGCCGAGGGGAATCTCGTCGACCCCAGCGGCTCGGTCGTCGATTTCGCCGACCTGACCGTGCTGCTGGCCGCTTGGACCGGGCCGGGCGGGCCGGGCGGGGCGGGCAGCCCCGAGGCGACCAGCGTGTGGCCCGACGAGGGAGATACCGCCTATTCGGCTTCGATCGACGTCTACGTCGTCTTCAGCGAGGAGGTGCAGGGGGTCGACGCCAGCGATCTGGAACTGTTCGGCCTGGGAGGCATCGAGGCCACCATCGGAACTCCCACCCATATTATCAACAACGTCTGGAAATTCCCGGTCAGCGGCCTGCTGCCCGGGGCGGTCGACGTTGTGCTGGCGATCGACGAAGACGACATCACCGACATGGCCGGCAACAGCATCGCGCCGAAGGCCTGGTCGTTCGTCGTCGATCCGGGGCTGTGGCTGAACGAGGACGGCACGGGCGACGTGGCCCTGGCGGCCGACTTCCTGGGGCTCTCGTCGACGGCAGTGACGGTCGAGGTGACCTTCGTCTCCGATGAGATTACCTCCGGCATCGGGGCGGGCACGCCGATCTTTGCCTACGCCACCGATGACGAGCAGGACGCCTTTACGTTGTTCATCGAGAACGATGCGCCGAACAACATGAAGCTGTACGTCAACGGCGCCAGCGTGGTGTTGGCCAGCGGCACGGACGTGACCGATCTGTTTGACGGGGTGAAGTATCATCTGGCCGTGACCTACGACAGCGACACCGGCAAGGCCCGGGCCTATGTGGACGGTGTGGCGATCGGCACGGAGCAGACCTTCGGCACGCCGACGACGGTCGACGACGGCAGCGATAACAAGGGGGGTACGTTCTTCCTGGGGCAAGAGCCCGACAGCGAGTGGGCGCCGACCTTCGGCTTCGACACGGAGCAGATTTTCCAGGGCTCGATTCTGGAGGTGCGGATCTACGACGAGGTGCGCACGCCTCTCAGCCGGTCGAACTCCGCGTTGTTCGCCTTGTCGGCGTAGGCCGCTGGCTTGCCGCGGCGCATGAATCTGTAGGAGGCGACTCTGTCGGCGATTTTCGCGGCGATGGTCCGTTGATCGCCGTCGGAGACGCCTCCTACAGGTGACGCCGCGGCAAGCCGGCGGCCTACTGGTCTCTGGAAACGACCTGTTCAACGGCGCCATGCATCACTTAGCGCTGACGTGGGACAGTGTCACGGGCGAAGTCGAAGTCTACGTCGACGGCACGAGTATCGGCACGCAGACGTTCGCCACCGGGTCGGTCGCCACGGGCGGGGTGTTCACGCTGGGCCAGCGGATCGAAGACGTCGGCACGGCCGATTACCAAACGGCCGGCGAGATTTTTGAAGGCACGATCTACGAGTTTAGGGTGTACGACGACGTGCGCTTGCAGGAGCAAATTCGTGTCGACATGGTCACGCCGCTCGACGAGAACAACCTGCCCTCCGATCTAATTAACGGCTATGAGTTCCTCATCACCGGCGGCTCGCCCTCCGGCGACGACATCACCGGCAACGACGATTTAACGATCAACCTGAGCGCTTGACGATCAACCTGAGCGCGGTTTAGGCCGCGACGGGCGACTTCGGTGACGGAGCGGTTGGGCTTCGAGAGAGATGGTGAGCGGAAGGCGCCGCGGCAAGCCGCGGCCTACGGAGTGCGGGCGGTGCGGCGAGATATGCGGATATCCCGTCCGGCAGACGGGATCTACGGGCGGTTACAGGCGGTGGATCGGGTGATGGCGGAGCTTGATGCCGACGGGGCGGGGATTGGGCGGCGTGGAAATCGACTTGGGCGGGAGAGGCGGCGCTGAGTCTACGGTTTTTATGGGCGAACGTCGTAGAACGGATCTTGGCGATCGCCGAAATACGGGCACGCGGCGCGAGCAGATGGGGCTGCGGGTCAGCAAGCGAGTTGCCTGGACCCACTCACTTGCGCTGCGTGCTTGTATGGTTCTTTTCGGATGGATCGAACCTCCTGCTCGGCCATCGTTCAAGACGACCCGGCCGACTCACTCTTCGTTCGGCGCATCCTCATCGGTGGCTGGTTCTTCGCTGGCTTCTTCGTCTTTGCCCTGCTTGCCCTTTTTCTTCTTCTCTTTTTTCTTCTTGGGCTTCTTTTCCTTCTTGGCCTTTTTTTCCTTCGGTTTCTTGGCCCTCGGCGCTTTGGCCGGTTTGTCGCCCTTGGCCAGCATGTCGTAGACGGCCCCGCCGATGATCATCAGCAAACAGACCGCCAGGAACATCAGGGAGTAATCGGTAAAATCGAGCGCAAGCAGGGAAATCATCTTCGTAGGCTCCTCGTTCGTCAGCGAAGCAGGACGCAGATCGTCAGCATCCATTCTAATTGCCCGGCGCGGGGATTTCTTGCCCCAAGACGGATTTTTCGCGGATTGACAGAGCCACCTTTAGCTGAACATTTGGCCCGTACCGGCCGGCTCGAAGGCGGAGCGATAATGCTCGATGGTGGGGCGCCTCGCGCCCTCGGGCCAGGTGATCGCCACGACATCGAAGCGGGCGGCGTGCTCGAGCAAATCGTGGCGTTTCAGATACATCAGGCCCAAACGAGCGAGCTGCCGCTGCTTGGCCTCGTCGACCGCTTCGGCCGGATGCCCCTTGTCGTGCGAGGCGCGGGTTTTCACCTCGACGAACACCAGGGTACGACCGTCGACCGCGATGAGATCCAGCTCCCCGCCGCCCAGGCGCAGCCGCCGGGCGATGATTTTGTAACCCTGACGCTTGAGATGCCGGGCCGCGGCGCGTTCGCCCCGCTGGTCGAGAGACGCCGAGGGCCGCAGCGAACGCAGCCAGCCGAAGATGGCCCGATTCCAACGCACGATGTCTCCCTTCGTGGTTACTTTTTCTTCTTCCAATCCGGCCGGCGCTCTTTCAGCCGGGTGGCTTTGCCGATGCGATCGCGGAGGAAGTAGAGTTTGGCCCGGCGGACGATGCCGTGGCGTTTGACTTCGACTTTCGCCACGCGCGGCGAGTGCAGCGGGAATTTCCGCTCAACGCCCTCGCCGGCTACGATCCGCCGCACGATGAACATCTCTCGCGTGCCGGCCCCGCTGCGGCCGATCACGATGCCGGAGAAAATCTGAATGCGTTCCTTCTCACCTTCGAGAATTCGCGTATGCACGTCGACCGTGTCGCCAACCTCAAACACGGGCGGATCGCTCTTCAAGCTGGTCTTCTCGACCAAATCCATAATTTCCTGACTCATGGTTTCGTTTCCTTCGTGTTGCAAAGAGTTTGACTGTATTACTGCTCGTGGATGAGAAGACAGATTTCTTTCGTTTAACGGCAAGCCGCAGGCGACTGTGTTTCTAAGCCAGGCGTCCCCTCGAAAAGCAGTTCCAGTTATTCGATTATTCATCGCCCAACAAATCCGCCCGCCGCTGTCGCGTTCGTTCCAGGCTTTGTTTCCGTCGCCAGGCCGCGATCTCTTGATGATTGCCGCTCAGCAACACTTCCGGCACGCTCAATCCCCGGTACTCGCGGGGCCTCGTGTATTGTTCGTGTTCGAGCAATCGCTCGGGGCCGGAAAACGAATCTTGCCGGCTGCTCATCTCGTCTCCCAGCACGCCCGGCACGAGCCGGATCACCGTATCGACGACCGTCATGGCGGCCACTTCGCCGCCGCCTAATATGTAGTCTCCAATCGAAATCTCATCGGGCGCGAGTATCTGCCGCACCCGATCGTCGAATCCCTCGTAGCGGCCGCAGAGCAGCACCAGCCGCTCGTGGCCGGCTAACTCCTCGACCACCTGCTGCGTCAACTTCCGCCCCTGCGGCGTCAGCATCACCAGGTGGCCGGGCGACCCGCCCCGGCCTTGCACTTCCTCCACACATTCAACCACCGGCGGGGCCATCAGCAACATGCCCGGCCCGCCGCCGAACGGTCGATCGTCCATCTGACGATGGCGGTCGGTGGCCCAATCCCGCAGGTTGATGACGTTGACCTCGACCAGTTGCCGCTCGATCGCCAACTTCAACAGGCTTTGGCCCAGGTAGCCGGAAAACATCTCCGGAAACAGGGTCAATATGTCCAATCGCATCGTTGGTTTCTCGGATCATTTACGGGTGCCATGGGCAGCTTGCCTGCCCTTGCTGATTCGTGGCACCGGCGTCCCGCCGGTGAAACACAGGCGGGACGCCTGTGCCACAAGGGCATGACACGCGATTCCTTACTCGCTCTTCTCTTCGGCGGGCGGTTCCGGCGCCGCTTCGGGTGCCGCTTCCGTTTCCGGTGCCGCTTCTGCTTCGGGCGCTGCTTCTGCTTCGGGCGCTGCTTCTGCTTCGGGTGCCGCTTCCGCTTCGGGCGCGGGTGCCGCTTCGGCTTCCGGCGTCGGCTCTTGCGTTACGGGAAGTGCCACCGCCTCGGGCGCGGCGGGCACGGCCTTGGGCAGCGACAACGCCTCGCGGGCGGCCTTCTGCTGCTCGAGGTGGGTTCCGTCGGTGCCGTACTTCTTGATCAGGGCGTTCACATTTACCGATGGCTGCGCGCCGACGCTCAACCAGTAGTCGATGCGGTCGGCCTTTAAGTTGGCCCGCGCATCGACGTTTTTGAGCATCGGGTCGTAAGTGCCCAATTCCTCGAGCACGCGGCCGTCTCGCGGTGAGCGCGAGTCCATCGCACAAATGCGAAAGAACGGTCGATGCCGTCGCCCCAGTTTCTTCATTCGAATTCTAACTGCCACTTTACTCTCCCATAAACCAGTGTAGGGTGGGCACTGCCCACCTATCGGTGAAATTCTAAATCCGAAATCCGAAATCCTAAACAAATTAGAAGGGTTCCAACGACCAAAGAATGAACCAAAAACGTGCTGCCTGACGGTTTCGGACATTTGAATTTCGACATTCGAATTTGTTTAGGATTTCGTGCTTCGATATTATTTCTTGGTGAGCAATGCCCACCCTACATTTTCTTGCTCAACCTGGCTTCTCTTTGCAGTCGCTTCTTCCTTCGCAATTCTTTGTCCCGTTGCTTCTTGAGATTGCCTTTTTCCTTCGACGAGAGCCGCTTGCCGGTTGACTGTTTTTGTTTGGTCATCTTGCCGCCGGGGTCGAACATGCCGCCTTCTTGTAGCTCTTTGACCATTTTCATCCGTTCGCCGATGCCCTTGCCGGCCATGCTCGTCATAACGCCCGACATAACGTCGAACTGTTTGACCAGATCGTTCACTTCGTGCGGCTCGACACCGGCACCGACTGCGATTCGCCGCCGCCGCCGCTGATCGATCAGCTTGGGGTTCTCTTTTTCGGCGGGCGTCATCGAATCGATCACGCCCAGCAGCCGCTTCACGTCGGCGTCGGCGTCAACCCCGTCCATCGCCTTTTTCATCGCGCCCATGCCGGGCATCATGCTCATGATCTTCTGCATGGAGCCCAGCCTGGTCATCTGCTTGAGCTGCTTGCGAAAGTCGTCGAGCGTGAAGATGCCCGCCAGCATCCGCTCCTCTTGCCGGGCCATCTCCTCCTGGTCGAATTTCTGATGGGCCTCTTCGACCAACGTGAGCACGTCGCCCATGCCGAGAATCCGCTGGGCCATCCGCTCGGGATGAAACTCTTGCAGGGCGTCGAGATGCTCGCCCGTGCCGATGAATTTGATCGGCACGCCCGTGACGTGCTTGACCGACAGCACGGCCCCGCCGCGGGCGTCGCCGTCGAGCTTGGTGAGGATCACGCCGTCGAGTTCCAGGGCGTCGTTAAATGCCTTGGCGCTGTTGACCGCGTCTTGGCCGGTCATGCCGTCGACGACCAGGTAAATCTGCTCGGGCTCGATCCGCTGGTCGATCTTCTCAAGCTGCCGCATCAACTCTTCGTCGATGTGCAGCCGGCCGGCCGTGTCGAGAATCACCACGTCGGCGCCGACGGACTTGGCCTGCTTCACGGCACTCTGGCAGACCTTCACCGGGTCGCCGCTCTGGCGATCGCTGAATACGCTCACGCCGATCTGCTCGCCCAAGACGCTTAACTGTTCGATGGCCGCCGGACGCTGTAAGTCGGCCGCCACGAGCAGCGGCACGCGGCCCCGCTCCTTGAGCATCATCGCCAGCTTGCCGCAGGTGGTCGTCTTGCCGGAGCCTTGCAGGCCGCAGAGCATCAGCACCGTCACCTCGTCCTTGCTCTTCAGGTGCAGCGAATGATCGACCGGGCCCATCAGGTTAATCAATTCCTGATAGACGATGCCGACCACTTGCTGGCTGGGGTCGAGCGATTTGAGCACGCTCTCGCCGATCGCCTGCTCGGCCACCGCGGCCATGAAGGCTTTGACCACCGGCAAGCTGACATCCGCCTCGAGCAGCGACTGCTCGACGAGCTTGAGCGCGTCGCGCATATTACCCTCGGACAGCCGCGCCTTTCCGCGTAGCGTCTTGAGGGCCGATGCCAGACCGTCTTGGAGGGATTCAAACATGATCGTGTGTGTAGGAGGCGTCTCCGACGGCGAAAAATCGCTGCCTGAAAACGGTTTCAAATCGTGTGGTCAATCAGCCCTGGGGCCGCTAGCCCCCGGTTCTTGCCAACGTCCTCCCCAGGGAACCGGATGTTAGCGTGTCGCGGCTGATGTGTTCGGACAACCCGTCCGCGCGAACCCCCAGCCAGAGGGCCACTCGAAAACGGCAATCCCACAATATATCGCAGACCAGCCCGGTTTGACAATGCTGGGCGAAGGCCGGTAGAAGGCTTTTCAGTGACCAGACGGCCGCGACCGTTGGTCGCGCCCGGCCGCCAATGAAAAAAAGGTGACAGCCACCAAATTTGAGGAGGATGGGTCAATGGGGTAGGAATCGTGGATACCTCGGCCAACGAGATACGCCCCGGGAGGACGGGTTTTTCACATGCGCGATCGTGGCAGCCGCGGCATAGCCTACGGCGACCGTCACGACCGCAAAATATCTTGGCCCTTGAACCGTCCATGTGGACGACCAAAGCCAACGCACGATCATCGGCGATTACCTGTACATCCCAAGATACCTGTATTTGGTGGCTGTCACCTTTTTGACTGAAAGCAGCCGCAGCGACCGCCGCCTAAAAAAGTGCGATCCTGCAACCCCGCTGAATTTGTCGAGCCTTCACAGTTTTTTCCGTCTTATCGCGTGCTTTTTCTGGACAGTTCGGTTATCCTGAGAAAAGATCGTTTGATCGGCAGAACCCCAGGAGTAAGGGGTTAAATTGAATTCCCAGGCGATTCTCGGAACCTCGCCGATCGGTAGCGGTTTATTCGCAGCACACTTCTCGACCAACTCAGGTCGAACGCCCGTTCTGTTATTGAGGCTCTCCATTCATGAAACGTCCCAGAAAAGCTGTCTCGAAGCCAACCGGCCGTAAGGCGAACAGCCGCCGAGCCAAACTGCGCACCCGGTTGGCCGGGCTCGAAGCGCTCGAACACCGGCTGGTGCTGGACAGCACGGTCGTGTTCAACGAGATCATGTACAACCCGCTCGACGACGCCAACGACGAGCTGGAGTGGATCGAGTTACACAACCAGTTGGCCGTCGACATGGACGTCTCCGAGTGGCGTCTGGAAGGCGGGATCGAGTTTGATTTTCCCGATGGCACGATCGTCCGCGGACGCGGCTATCTTGTTGTGGCGGCCAACCCGGCCGCGCTGGAAGCGTCGACCGGTTTCTCGGGCGCGATCGGCCCGTTCATGGGCCGGCTGAATAACGGCGGTGAAGAGCTGCGATTGTTCAACAACGACGGCCGGCGCATGAACGTCCTCGATTACGGCGACAACGGCGAGTGGCCGGTCGAGGCCGACGGCGGCGGGGCGAGTCTGGCCAAGGGCGATCGACTGACCAACAGCGAGGACGCCGAGAATTGGACGTTTAGTTCCCGGATCGGCGGCACCCCTGGCACGGGGAACGTGGTCTCGGTTGAAAATGTCCAAATCAACGAAATCGCCGCGGCCGATCAGGAGAACTTCTTCATCGAAATCGCCAACGACGGCGGCTCGCCCGTCAACGTGGGCGGATACGTGCTGTCGCACACGGGACTGGGCGGCGGCGACTTCGTGCTTCCGGCCCAGACGATTGCCGCTGGCGGGCGGCTGGTCGTCAATGGGGACGACCTTCCCTTCAGTCCCACCGACGGCGAGCGGCTGTTCCTCTATACGCCCGGCAAAGGCCGGCTGATTGACGGTCGCGTGGTTACCAATTCGCTACGAGGCCGCAGCGTCGAGTACGACGGGCAGTGGCTCTGGCCCGACGTGCCCACGCCGGGCGCTACCAACAACTTCGACTTCCGCGACGAGATCGTCATCAACGAGATTTTGTATCACGCGCCGCCGCAGTTGCGCACGGATACTCAGCCGTACCTGGAATCGGACGAAGAGTGGATCGAGCTGTACAATCGCGGCAACGAGACGATCGACCTCAGCGGGTGGCGACTGCGCGACGCGGTCGATTTCGAGTTCGAGGTGGGCCTGACGATCGGGCCCGGCGAATACCTGGTAGTGGCCAAAGACGCCGAGAGCGTGAAAGCCAAGTATGGCATAACCAACGTCGTGGGCAATTTCGGCCGCTCGCTCAGCAACCATGACGATCGCATTCTGCTCATCGACGCCAACAAGAACCCGGCGGACGAGGTGCATTATTACGAGAGTGGCAAGTGGGCGGCGTTTGCCGACGGCGGCGGTTCGAGCCTGGAACTGCGCGATCCGGATGCCGACAACGCGGAGGGGATCGCCTGGGCAGCCAGCGACGAGACGTCGAAGAGCGAGTGGACCGAGTATACGTTTACCGGCCGCGCCAACGAGCCGCTCAATTGTTGCGGCGGTTTCAACGAGTGGATCTTCGGGCTGCTCGATAGTGGTGAGTTTCTGCTGGACGACATCAGTCTGAAGCGAGAAAACAACGCCACGCAATTGATTCAAAACGGCACGTTTCAGTCGGACACGCTGGGCCGTTCGCCGGCGAAATGGCGATTGATCGGCAATCACAGCGGCACGGTCGTCATCGATCCGGATAATCCCAACAACAAGGTGTTACACGTCGTCGCGGCCGGCGCCCAAGCGCACGTCCACGATCATGCCGAGACGACGTTTGTCAGTGGACAATCCATCTCCGCGGGTAGCGACTACACCATCTCGTTTCGTGCCAAATGGTTAGGCGGCAATCGCCAGCTCAACAACCGGCTGTATTTTACGCGGATGAGCAATACGGCCATCTTGGACGCGCCAGAGAAGCACGGCACCCCCGGAGCGGCCAACACGGCACTGGAGACGAACATTGGGCCGACCTATAGCGATTTTGGTCACGCGCCGGTGCTGCCCAGGCCCGGCCAGCCAGTGAACGTCTCCGTGTGAGCGCAAGACAACGACGGCATCACCTCGATGCGGCTCTGGTACGGAGTGAACGGTTCCAATTGGCAAAGTATCACGATGACGGCCAATGCCGATGGCCGTTATACGGCGCGGATTCCCGCCGCGGTGAATTCAAACAATCGGGTTGTGCAGTTTTACGTCGAGGGACGCGATGCTCGCGGTGTCACGTCGACCTTCCCGGCAGCGGGCCGCGACTCGCGGGCATTGTATCAGGTGAGCTCTGCCGGCGTGCCCTCGCGGATCGAGCAAATTCGCCTTGTGATGCTCCCCTCGGACAACAGCAACTTGTTCTCCGGCGTCAATCGGATGAGCAACAACTTCGTCCCCGGCACGTTTATCCGCAGCGGGCAAGAGGCGTTTTACGACGTCGGTATTCGGCAGATCGGCAGCCGATACATTCGGCCCAACAGCGGTTACAAGGTCAGACTGAATCCGGACCAGCCGTACTTCGGCGTCCACGATTCCATCCGCCTGGACATCAACCAATTGCGCGAGATTATTCTTAAACAAATGGTCAATCGGGCCGGTGGTAGCAGCGTGAGCATTTACAACGACATCGCGCAGCTCGTCTCGCCACAGCACGGCACGCGCAACATGCTGCTCAACCTGGCTCGCTACGAGGACATTTATCTCGACGAGCAATTTGAAAACGGCGGAGACGGCACCAAATTCGAATTGGACGACATCACGTTCCCCACTGGATCCGGGGAATCGTTGAAATCGGGCACCGGCGTCAGCCCGCAAGACATGTTCGACCGTGGAGACAATCCGGAATTTTACCGCGCCCACCTGCTGATCAAGAACAACCGCTCCGAGGACGACTTCAGCGGCATCGTGGCGATGTCTCAGGCGATGGCCAAGAGCGGCACGGCGTTGTACGAGGCAACCAACGCCGTGATGGACGTCGACTTGTGGATGCGGCATTACGCCACGCAGGCGTTCGTGGGCAACTGGGACACTTACGGATTCCGGCGGCCGAAGAATCTGCGAATCTACAGTCGTCCCTCCGACGGCAAGATGATTCCGCTCTATTGGGACGCCGATCTGGGCAACCTCAGCGATGCGCTGATCTATAACGGTTTTGAAACGCGCCTCGACGAAATGCGCAACATCCCCCAAAACACCCGGTTGTTTTGGGGACACATGCTGGACTTGGTCGAGAACGGATTCAACGGCAATTACATCGGCCGCTGGGTCAGCCATTACAGTTCGCTAGGCGCCGGCGGGTATGCTACCGGCAGTATTGCGAGCCGGGCCACCCAGGCGATCCGCGAGGCCAAGAGGGCGATTGCCGAAATCGATTTCGCGATCACCAGCCCCAGTTTCCGGAACATTTTAAGGAATACAATCGGATGCAAGGCCGCCGCCGCTTTAGGGGCGGGGGATCCACCCAGTTTTCAAGCAGCCGGCTAGAAGTCGGGATGTCCGGCGTACAGGCATGGCTGACCGGCGGCCAAATGGATCGCCGCAGCTACGTCGCTATTGTCGACCGTTCACCGGAAGTGGAACTCGGCTTGGAGTCCGCCCAAGAGGAAGCGAGCTTTCACGTCATCGTGGGGCGATGGTAGTATTTACTGCGTCCCTTCTGATTTGACGGCCTAAAGAAAGACTCGCTCGTGCCCCCACCCGACTCTCCCATCTCCGCCGACCTGCTGAAGATCCTCCGCTGCCCAGAAACCGGCAAGCGGCTTCGCCTTGCCGACGCGGAACTTATTTCCCGTATCAATCGGGCCATCGCAGCAAAGTCGCTGAGTAACGTCGGCGGCGCGGTCCTCGAAGTCGAAGTCACCGGCGCCTTAATCCGCGAGGATGAACAGATCGCTTACCCGATCATCGAAGAGATTCCGAGGCTGCTGATTGAAGAGGGATTTTCTTTAACGGC
>JADFKK010000217.1 GCA_022564995.1 Planctomycetota bacterium
GGGGGGGGGGGGGGGGGGTGGGATTGATGATTTAGGATTTAGGAGTGGGGGGCTGGGGGCCAATGGCACTTACTTTGGCCCCGTCGGGGTGAGTTTTGTGCGGGAAAACGTAACGTAGATTTACCGGCGGCTAGCGCCTTGCCGCTCAAAGTCGCCGACAATAGACTGGAATCAGCTGGCGGCAAGAAAATGTCCACCCCAAAGCGGTCTGGCGAGGTCGAGAAAACGCCTGTGCTATTGAGAATGATCGAAAAAATTGGAGAAATGGGCAGCAGGCGTTCGTGTTAGAGGTATAATTACGGTGATGTCTAAACTTGTTCGCACAACTCGATGGACGCTGGTGACCGGTCTGGTCGGTGGCCTGCTCTTCTCGGGGCTGTCTCCTTTGATGACGGCCTCGTCCTGTGGCGCGCGCGCCGCGGAGGAGACGCCGTCGAAGAAGAGTTGTTGCAGCACCGCGACGGCAGGGGTGCGGTGCGGGATGGGCTGTTGCAGCGCGCCGTCACCGCGGCCATCGAAACCCGCATTGCCCGCCTCGCCGAACGACGATCGCCGCAGCGGCAACCCTTGCCTGCTGGCCGCGGTCGCGGTCGCGGTGGACGCGGCAACGCATGACGACAAAATCACACCGGACTGGTCGCATGGCCCGTCCGCTCTTACCGGCGTGAGCTTGACGCTCCAATCGACGCACGTCCGCCTTAACGCTTGATTGCGACCGCACGGCGCTACCGTTATGCGCCGATTTCTACTGGTCGTGGTTTTCTGGCCCAAACGCGTTGAGTTTCAGTTGTTCGGTACGCCCTGTGCCGCCCTGTGATTCCGCCGTTACAAGGGCCAGATGATCTTGAAGCGCAAGAGAGTTTCCCTCGTTTTCATGCAAAAGGAGATATCCGTGTTGAATTTGAAAAAGTTGATCGGTTTCGTTGCGGTGACACTTGTCGGTGCCATGGTATTGGCGGGCTGTACGTCGCAAGACGCCTCGAAGTCAGGAACAGACCCGGCCGCCGCGACAGATTGGAAGACGGGGCTCGACGAAGAGGTGGTCACCGCTCTCTCCGAGCTGTCGGCGGACGACCGGACGGCGGCGCTCGCACAAAAGTCCTGTCCGGTTTCGGAAAATCCGCTTGGCTCGATGGGCAAACCACCGAAGATCACCGTCAAAGGCCAGCAGCTATTTCTGTGTTGCACGGGCTGCGACGGGCAGATTCGCAAGGATCCCGCGACGTATCTCGCCAAGTTGAAAAAGAAGAAATGATGTCAACGGCGTGTGTTTTCATACCGGAAGAGCATCGCGGGAAAACGCCGGTTTTCCGCGTTCGGGTGGCTGGTGGCAGAGCCTTAGCGATGCCCCAGACGCTGAGTTTCTGGGGCGTCGCTAAGGCTCTGCCACCAGCCACCCAATCCGGCATGTGATTCTGCGGCGACGGTTTATAACGAAGACAACGAATGACCGGCTGACCGATTTTGTCGTATTGTTTAGCTGATAACCCGGGTCGTCCCGCGCGGACTCCCTCAGAACTAAAGGTGTCGCCATGAATCATCCGTTCGACGCTCACACGAGCAATGCCTTTTTTCAAAGGCACCGGACCAAGATCGTTGCCGGCGGATTTGTCGCGGTCTTCGTGTTCGGATTTCTGCTGTCTCTGGCCTTGTTTGGCTCCGCCGGATCGGACGGCGCCTCGGCATCGGCCGCCGCCGATGAAGTCACCGCCTGGACCTGCTCGATGCACCCGCAAATTCGCAAGTCGGGACCGGGGGCCTGCCCGATCTGCGGGATGGATCTCATTCCGGTGAGTAAGTCGGCCAGCGGCATGCGCACGCTGGCCGTTAGCCCGGAAGCGCGGGCCCTGATGAGCATCCAAAGCTCGCCGGTCGAGCGGCGCTACGTCGACCACGACGTGTTGATGGTGGGCAAAGTCGAGTACGACGAAACGCGACTGGGACACATCACGGCCCGCGTTCCCGGGCGGCTGGACAGGATGTATGTCGATTTCACCGGCATCAAGATCAAAAAAGGCGACCACATGGTGACCATGTACAGCGAAGCGCTGTACTCCGCCCAAGACGAATTGATCCAAGCCATCAAATTTGCCCGAGCGAGAAAAGGGCGTCCTTCGCTGATCGGCGGCGGCATCGACCTGGTCGAGTCGGGCCGCGAAAAGCTGCGGCTGTGGGGCCTGACTGAGGAACAGATCAAGGCGATCGAAAAGCAAGAAAAACCATCGGACCATATTACGATCTATTCGCCCATCAGCGGCGTCGTCGTGGAGAAGCTCCGGAAAGAGGGCGATCGCGTTCGTGTGGGAGATCGCATCTATACGGTGGCCGACTTAACCCACCTGTGGGTCAAGCTGGACGCCTACGAATCCGATCTCGACTGGCTGCGATACGGACAGAAAGTGACGTTTACGACCGAGGCGTTTCCCGGCGAAGAATTCAGCGGACAGATCGCCTTTATCGACCCCGTGCTGAATGAGCGCACGCGGACGGTGAAGGTGCGGGTCAATGTTCCCAATCCAAAAGGCAAGCTCAAGCCCCAGATGTTCGTGCGCGGGCGTGTTCGCGTCCAGGTCGCCGGTCTCGGTCGCGTGTTATCACCCGACTTGGCCGGCAAGTGGATCAGCCCGATGCACCCGGAGATTGTCAAAGACAAGCCGGGCAAGTGCGATATTTGCGGCATGGCGCTGGTGCCGGCGGAATCACTCGGCTACGTGCCGGCGAAATCAGGCACGTTGACCAAACCACTGGTCATTCCCTCAACAGCCCCGCTGGTCACCGGCAAGCGGGCGATCGTGTATGTCGAATTGCCCAGCCGGCCGGCCGACGTCGACGCATCGTTTTACGCCCTCGGAGTGGCCGCCAAGGACGACGACATCGAGCACACGCGCGAAGCATTCGTTGCGCTGAGCCGTATTCTGGACCGGCCCTATGAAGAGGGCGGCACGGTTTATGCGAAGCAGCTTTGGCACGATCTGGCGAATCGGCTGAGCGAGGACGCCCTGGCCGGGCAGCGGGCAGTAACGCCCGACGGCGCCCGGAAGATTCTCAAGCGTCTCAGCAAGGTCATGGACGAGATGCACGAACTGTTCGCCCCCCACGACCAACCAACCTTCGAGGGCCGCGAAATCGTGCTCGGTCCGCGCACGAAAGATCACTACCTCGTCAAGCACGGGCTGCAAGAAGGCGAGCTGGTTGTTACGTCCGGCGCCTTCAAGATCGACAGCGAGATTCAGATTCAAGCCAAGCCGAGCATGATGACGCCCGAGGGTGGCGGCGGAGGCGGCCACAAGTCACACAAGATGAGCGTCCCGCGCAAGTTCCTCGCGCAAGTGCGCGATCTCGACACGGCTTATCAAAAGGTCAGCGATGCGACCGAAGCGAAGGACTTGGCCAAGATTCGTGCTGCATTCAACGGACTGGGAGAGGCGCTTCGCGGAGTCAATTCAAGACCGCTGACCGGACATCCGAGGATGCTCTGGAAAGAATTCGCGATGCTGCTCGGCAACGACGTGGCCGAAGGTCGTGATGTGAAACAGACCAGAGAGGCCGACCGCGTGTACCTGCTGCTGAAGAGTCACATGCGGCGCGTGCGCGAGCAATTCCGGCCGCACCAGCAACGCGTCGTGGAGCGGATCGAAGTTCCGGCGCGGTTCCAGCAGCAGCTTGGCCGGCTGTGGCCGACCTACCTGGAACTGCACGCGGCGCTGGCGGAAAACAGCCAGTCCCGGGCGAGACGCGCCATTGCCGACTTCAAGGCGGCGCTGGCAGCGGTCGACGACAAGCCGCTGGGCGATGCTGCCAGAGCGACCTGGCACGAAGAGCGAGCCATCGTGGCTGAGTCGATCGAAAAACTCGAAAACGCCGGCGACCTGAAATCGTTGCGAACCGAGATGTCGCCTCTTTCCACGGAAGTTAGCGTCTTGATTCGTGCCTTCGGATTCGGCGACGTGGGCCCCATGTACGAATTGCAATGCACCATGGCGCTCGGCAACCGAGGAGCGATTTGGTTTCAGAGCGACGATCAGACGCGCAATCCCTATTTCGGCGTCGGTGACGAAATGTTCAAGTGCTCCATGGGCAAGGAATTGATTTCCGGCGATTTCAAGGCCCCGCACAAGGGGCACCAGCACCATGAATGACGCCGACCGTACATCCCATGGCGTCGCCGTGCGCCGTTCGCCGCTCGACTGGTTGATCCGCTTTTGTCTCGAAAACAAGCTGGTCGTGCTGATCGCGATCATCATGATCGTGGCCTGCGGCGTGCTGTTTGCGCCGTTCGATTGGCAGATCGGAACGATCCCGCGCTATCCCGTGGCGACCGACGCGATTCCCGACATCGGCGAAAACCAGCAGATCATCTTTACCGAGTGGATGGGCCGATCGCCGCAAGATGTCGAAGACCAGATCACCTACCCGCTCACGGTCTCGCTGCTGGGATTGCCCGGCGTAAAGACCGTGCGCAGCTATTCGTTCTTCGGTTTCTCTTCGATCTACGTGATCTTCGACGAAGGCATCGAATTCTATTGGTCGCGAACCCGGGTGCTGGAAAAGCTCAACAGCCTGCCCGCCGGCACACTTCCCGACGGCGTGCAGCCAACCCTTGGGCCCGACTCAACGCCGCTGGGTCAGGTTTACTGGTACACGCTCGAGGGCCGCGATCCCGACGACAAGCCGATCGGCGGCTGGGATCTGCACGAGCTGCGGACCGTGCAGGATTGGGACGTTCGCTACCATCTGTTGGCGGCCGGCGGAATCAGCGAAGTTGCGTCGATCGGCGGCTTCGTCCAGGAATACCAGATCGACGTCGATCCCGACGCCATGCGGGCCGCCCGAGTCACGCTGACCGACATCTTCACCGCGGTCCGCAAGTCGAACATCGACGTCGGCGCCCGCACGGTCGAGATCAACAAGGTCGAGTATTTCATTCGCGGGCTGGGTTTCGTCCGGAATGTGAGCGATCTCGAATCGAGCGTGGTCGCGGTCAACGACAACGTGCCGATCTACATCAAAGACGTCGCCAAAGTAACGCTCGGACCGGCGCCGCGGCGGGGCGCGCTCGACAAAGGCGGCGCCGAGGCGGTCGGCGGGGCCGTGGTGGTGCGATACGGTTTTAATCCGCTGGAGGCCATCAAGAACATCAAGGCCAAGATCGAAGAGATTGCCCCCGGCCTGCCGACCCACGTCGTGTTCGACTATCAGGCAGCGACTCGCTCGGATATTGAGTCGTATGCCAAGCAGCACGATTTTGACGCGTTCATCGGTGCCGAGCCGAATCACGAGGCCTGGACCAAGCATCTGCTCGCCATGCCGCGCGAGAAGTGGCCCGCGTGGGCCAACACGAGTCACGTGACCATCGTTCCGTTCTACGATCGCACCGAGTTGATTTACGAGACGCTGGGCACGCTGAACACGGCCCTGATCGAGGAAATCTTGGTCACGATCATCGTGATTCTGGTTTTCGTCTTGCACCTGCGCAGTTCGATTCTGATCAGCATGTTGCTGCCGCTGGCCGTGTTGATGTGCTTCATCGCCATGAAAGTATTCGGCGTCGATGCCAACATCGTGGCCCTCAGCGGCATCGCCATCGCCATCGGCACGATGGTCGACATGGGCATCATTCTCTCTGAGAATATCCTCAGACACCTCGACGAGGCGTCGCCGGACGAGAACCGCCTGGAAGTCGTGTTTCGGGCGTCGAGCGAAGTTGGCAGCGCGGTGCTCACGGCCGTCGCCACGACCGTGATCAGTTTCATGCCGGTGTTCTTTATGATCGGCGCCGAAGGCAAGCTGTTCAAACCGCTGGCGTTCACCAAGACGTTTGCGATCGTCTCGGCCGTGATCATCGCCCTAACGATGATTCCCCCGGCGGCCCACCTGCTGTTCACAACCAACATCGCCAAGATATTTCGCCGCGTGTTGCTCGCCGCGCTGATCGTCGTCGGATTGATCGCGGGGGTTTGGCTCGCCTGGTGGATTGGCCTCATTCTCGTTGCTTTGGGCGTCTATCATCTCGCGGAGGAATGGCTGCCGGGGGGAATTCGTCGCTTCACCCCTTGGATCGCCAGCGCCGCCGCCATCGTGCTGGTGACCATCCTGCTCACCAAGGATTGGCTGCCGCTGGGGCCCGAGAAGGGCCTGACGCGCAATCTGGCGTTCGTCGTGGCGCTGATCGGCGGGCTGCTCTTCTTTTTCCAGATATTCGAGCGCTATCTGTACGTGCCGATCTTGCGTTGGTGTCTGGCCCACAAGTTACTGTTCCTGTCGATCCCAATGGTGATCGTTTTCCTGGGCATCATGGTGTGGCATGGGCCGGCGATGATCTTGGATCGGATTCCCCAAGAGTACGAAGCGCAGGATTTGTCGGAAGAAAAACGCGCTGAGCTTTCCGGGTTGCAGCACTACAAGTACGAACTGGCCGGTTTTCGCAAGCGCCCGTGGCAAGGCGACGTCGAAAACGGATCTCTCGTTTCCAAGCTGCATTGGACCATCGCCAAGAGTTGGAACGGTCTCGGCAAGGAGTTCATGCCGCCGTTGGACGAGGGCTCGTATCTTTACATGCCCACGACGATGCCCCACGCCTCGATTGGCGAGGTGTTGGACGTGATTCGGTTTCAGGACAAGGCGATCATGGCGATCCCGGAAGTCAAATCGGTCGTCGGCAAGCTCGGCCGCGTCGAAAGCCCGCTCGACCCGGCGCCGGTTTCCATGATCGAAACCGTGATCAATTATCACCCGGAATACATCACCAACAAGGACGGCAGTCGCAAGTTGTTTCGTTACGACGAAGAGAACGAGCAGTTTGATCGCGACGAAACAGGCGACGTGATTCCCGACCCTGACGGACGACCTTATCGACAGTGGCGCGACCACATCCGCAAGCCGGACGACATCTGGAAGGAAATCGTCGAAGCGGCGCAAATCCCCGGCACAACCTCCGCGCCGAAATTGCAGCCGATTGCCACGCGGATCGTGATGTTACAAAGCGGCATGCGCGCGCCGATGGGTGTTAAGGTCAAGGGCCCCAGTCTGGAAGCCGTCGAGCGCGCCTGTTTGCAGATCGAGAGCCTATTGAAGCAAGTTCCCTCCGTCGAGGCGTCGGCCGTGAGCGCCGACCGCATCGTCGGAAAGCCTTACCTGCAGATCGATTTCAATCGCCACCGCAAGCGGATCGCCCGCTACGGCCTGACCGTTCGCGACGTGCAGGACGTCGTCGAGGTGGCCATCGGCGGACGATTGGTCACGACGACGGTCGAAGGCCGCGCCCGGTTTCCCGTCAGGGTCCGCTATCCGCGCGAGCTGCGCAGCGACATCGAATCGATGGAGAGGATTCTCGTTCCGGCCAAGGACGGTTCGCAAATCCCGCTGATCCAGTTGGCCGACATCGATTATGTCCGCGGCCCGCAAGTCATCAAGACCGAGGACACCTATCTGACCGGCTACGTTCTGTTCGACATGAAGCCGGGCAACGCCGAGGTCGACGTGGTCGAGGCGTGCCAACGGTTTTTGGCCGAAAAGAGGGCCAGCGGCGAGTTCATTCCGCCGCAGGGCGTCACCTACCGCTTCGCCGGTAACTACGAAAACCAGCAGCGATCGCAGCGAACGCTGATGATTGTGCTGCCCGTCGCCCTGCTGTTGATCTTCATTATTCTGTATTTTCAATTTCGCTCGGTGCTCACAACCTGGATCGTTTTCAGCGGTATTGCCGTGGCCTGGGCGGGCGGATTCCTCATGCTTTGGCTCTACGCCCAGCCGTGGTTCATGAATTTTACCGTGGCCGGAACCGAGATGCAGACGCTGTTTCAGATTCACCCGATCAACCTGAGCATCGCCGTCTGGATCGGCTTCTTGGCGCTGTTCGGAATCGCCTCGGACGACGGCGTGGTGATCGCGACCTACCTGGACCAAAGCTTTTTCCGGCATCGCATCACCACCGCCGCCGAAGCCCGCGAGGCCACCGTCGAAGCCGGCCGGCGCCGCTGCCGGCCTTGTCTCATGACAACGGCCACGACCATTCTGGCCCTGATTCCGGTGCTCACGTCTTCCGGACGCGGCTCCGACATCATGGTGCCGATGGCCATTCCCAGCGTCGGCGGCATGGTGATCGTGATCATGTCGATGTTCATCGTGCCCACGCTCTATTGCTCGGTTCAAGAATGGAAATTATGGCTCGGAATCGAAGACCCGCGATTTGCGGCGCATGAGACGAAGCCCGCTGAAACGAACAGCGAGAATGTCTAGGGTAGGTTATGCTTCAGCATAACAGCGCGTCTGTGGCGACATGGTGTTGGTTTCGTTATGCTGAAGCATAACCTACAAGCCTCTCGTCAGAGAAATTGCGTGAGCGACACCGACACATCACAACACGACGACCGCTCCGGGCTCTACTTTCAGGATGATTTTCCGGCGGAGGAATTCACGGCACGACGCCGGCGGGTGGCCGATGCGATCGGCTCGGGTGTGGCGGTGATCGCCGGGGCAAGGGCGAGCGGGTCGTTCGAGATCTTTCGGCAGACGAACGATTTTTATTACCTCTGCGGCGTCGAGGTGCCTCATGCGTATTTGCGAATCGACGGAGCGAGCGGCAAAGCCACACTGTACTTGCCGCCGCGAGACCCAAAGCACGAAAAGAGCGAAGGGGCGACGCTCAACGCCGGAGACGTCGAAATCGGCAAGCGACTAACCGGCGTTGACGAGGTCCGCACCCACGAAGCGCTGGCGGGCGATCTGGTCGGGGCGATGCAACTCGACACGCCACACGCACCGGCCGAGGGTCGGCAGGCTTGTCGCGACGTCTTGCGTCATGCCCAAAAGTCGATCGCCGCCGATCCCTGGGACGGACGCCCCACCGCCGAAGAGCGATTTCGCGAGCGGCTGGTCGCGGTTTGCCCAAACGCCGAAATTCGCGACCTCTCGCCGATTCTCGATCGCCTGCGAACCATCAAGAGCCCGCGGGAAATCGACGTGATGCGGCGGGCCGGCAAGTTGACCACCCTCGGTGTGGCCGAGGCGATGCGCTGCACTCGGCCGGGCCTCATCGAATACCAACTCGCATCGGCGGCCGACTACATCTACTCAGTCCACGGTGCCCGCGGCGGCGGATATCGGCCGATCGTGGCCTGCGGGGCGAACATCGTCAACGCCCATTACTACCGCAACAATTGCCCGCTGGTCGATGGCGAACTGGTGCTGATGGATTACGCCCCCGACTGCAACAACTACACCAGCGACATCGGCCGCATGTGGCCGGTCTCGGGCAAATACGCGCCCGCCCAGCGCGAGCTGTACGGCTTCATCGTCGAGTATCACAAAGTGCTGCTGCGCTTAATTCGCCCCGGCGTCACGGCCGATCAAGTCATGGACGAAGCCGCCGCCGAGATCGAGGCCCTCGTCGAATCGACCGCCTGGAGCAAGCCGGCCTACCGGCAAGCCGCCCGACAAACCCGCAACTTCCGCGGCCACCTGTCGCACGGCGTCGGCATGGCGGTTCACGACGTCGGCGATTACACCGCCGAGCCGCTCGCCGAAGGCGTCGTCTTCGCCCTCGATCCACAGATGTGGGTGCCCGAAGAGCAGCTTTACATTCGCGTAGAAGACACGGTCGTAGTCACCGCCGCCGGCGTCGAGAATCTAACCGCGGCGGCCCCGCTGGAACTCGACGACGTAGAGCAACACATGCAGCAGCCGGGGATGATCGATCTGGTGGATGTGGGCCTTTGAAAATTCCGGGAAGCCTAAAGGGGACGGGAGTCTTTTTTGACACAAAAAAGACTATCGCCCCTTTTAATTCCTCGGCATCAGCCGCGACGCGCTAGCGTCCGGTTTCGTGGGGAGATCGTCCGCAAAAAACCGGGGGCTAGCGCCCCGCGGCTGATTCGTTGGCGGACTTCGCGGGCTCGGCCGACCACAATAAGACATTTTTCGTCTGGGACAATCGGCTGTTGCTCGCTATGCTTCCGCACGTTCGATGCGATACGCACTCCGTCATGCGAAGGAGAACTTGTCCATGGCAGCGACCACCTTTGACCTTGACTACGCGCGGCTCTGCCGAGAGACCGATCCCTGGGCCAGCATCCCGGCTCGTTACAATCTCGGCCACGCCCTGACCCGCGGTAATGTCGAGGCCGGACTCGGCAGCAAGGTCTGTCTGCGGTGGGAAAACTCACGCGGCGAGACCCGGCAGTTTACCTACGCCGAAATGGACGAGGCCAGCAGCCGGTTGGCGTCGGCGCTGATGAGTCTCGGCGTGAAGCGTGGCGACCGAGTATTGCTGCGGCTGCCGAACTTGCCGGAGTTTTACGTGGCGGCCCTCGGCATCGCCAAGCTCGGCGGCATCTTCATTCCCAGCAGCACGCAATTCCGCGCGGCAGAGATTGCCTATCGACTGCGTGATTCAGAGGCCGTGGCGGTCATCACCACAACCGGCCTGGCCGACGAGGTCGAGGTCGCCCGAGCCGATGCGCCGGACTTGCAGAACGTGATTACGATCCCTTATCTCGACGTCCCGGCGGGCGACGGCCAGCTCGACTTCTGGAGTCTCGTCGAAAGCGGCGGCGCCAATTTCCGGTCGGCCGACACGGCCAGCGACGACGTCGCCTTCATCGCCTATACCTCGGGCACCACCGGCGATCCCAAGGGCGTGGTGCATTATCACCGCTACCCGATCGCCTACGATTCACTGATCCAATACTGGCACGATTTTCGGGACGATGACGTCTGCGCCTGCCCGGCCGAATTGGGCTGGCTGCTGCCGGTGGCCTCGACGTTTCTGTACGCCATGCGGCGGGGAATCGAAATCGTGTTGTATCACAGCGTCGATGGCCGCTTTCGGCCCGGGGACTGGTTCGAGATTTTTCGCAAGTATGCCGTCACTAACTTCGTCGCCACGCCGACGATCTTTCGCATGCTCACGGCAAGTGCGGACATCGACTCGGCCGACTTCGCCTCGCTGCGCCACGGCACCAGCGCCGGCGAGCCGCTTCCGCCCGACACGATTGCGGCGGTCCGCCAGCACATGGGCTTCGAGCCGGTCGACGGGCTGGGAATGAGCGAGTGCATGGTCTACTGCTTCAACATGATCGGCCTGGAGAAGCAAGCCGGCAGTTGCGGCTTGCCGGCCCCGGGCTGCGAGATCCGCATTCTCGACGACGAGCTGAACGAGGTGCCCGACGGCACCGAGGGCGTGCTCTGCATCCGCAGCGACACACACCCCGGCATGATGAAGGAGTATTGGAACAAACCGCAGCAGACGGCCGAGATTTTTCGCGGCGAGTGGTATTATTCGGGCGACGTGCTGCGGAAAGACGAACAGGGTCGCTACTGGTTCAAGGGCCGGGCCGACGACGTGATCAACGCCAGCGGTTACCGTGTCTCGCCGTTCGAGGTCGAAAGTGCCCTGGCCGAACATCCGGCCGTGCTCGAAGCGGCCGCCGTCGAAAGCCCCGACGAGACGCGCGGCGGCGTGATCAAAGCCTTCATCGTACTGCGAGAAAACAACGCGGCCACCGTGGAACTTGCCCGCGAGTTACAGCAGTGGGTCAAAGATCGTCTCGCCCCGTACAAGTATCCCCGCAAAGTCGAGTTCGTCCAGCAACTCCCGAAAACGACCAGCGGCAAAATCAAACGCCGGCTGTTACGGGCCGCGTGAAGAACAATCGTAACCCGAAGCGTAAGCGAGGGAACCCAGTCTGTCGCTTCTTCCTCGCTCACGCTTCGGGCTACGATTCTCTCCGATCACCTAATCGGACAGAACGTATGAGCGCCATCGATCTTCCCCGCCAACTCGCTCAGCGCCTCGCCCAGCCCCTGCCCGGCCACCGTGCTCAAAACCGCATGGAGCCGGAACTGAGCTACGGCCGACATTGCGGCCCGGCCCCGCAATCGGCCCGCCAGGCCGCCGTGATGGTGCTGCTCTATCTCGACGAAGGCCGCTGGCATCTGCCGCTTACCTTGCGGCCGAAACACCTGCCCGACCACCCTGGCCAGATCAGCCTACCCGGCGGGTCCATCGACGCCGGCGAGACCAGCCGCCAGGCCGCGCTGCGAGAATTGCACGAAGAACTCGGCATCGAAGCGG
The DNA here is from genome assembly GCA_022564995.1 of Planctomycetota bacterium. Lineage (GTDB taxonomy): Bacteria > Planctomycetota > Planctomycetia > Pirellulales > JADFKK01 > JADFKK01. Next base: position 12,074 of record JADFKK010000217.1, read on the forward strand.
GCGAAGTCTCGCTGCTCGGCCAACTCAGCCCGCTGTACGTCTGGGGCACGAATTTTCTCGTCACCCCTTGGGTCGGCGCGACGTCTCATCGACCAACTTGGATCCCCAGCGCAGACGAAGTCGCCGAAGTCCTGGAAGTGCCGCTGGAGCATCTGGCCGATCCCGCCAACGTCTCCCAGCACGCTTATCACCGCCGCGGCATTCACTTCACCGCGCCGCACTACGAATTCCAATCGCACCGCATCTGGGGCGCAACGGCGATGATGTTGGCGGAGTTGGTTGAAGTCGCAGGACGGGAGAATTAACGGTGGCCATTATCGGCCATCAACCGCGAGCCACGGCAGCTTATTGGGATACCCAGGAAACTTGCCCGCGAATGACGCGAATTTACGCGAATCGTGCGGCGTTTTTCGGCAGTCGGAATCAACGAGGCGCAATGACGCGGGTCATGGTTTGAGGTGGCAGCCAGTTTTATTCGCGTAGATTCGCGTTATTCGCGGGCAATACTTATTTCAGCGATCAACTCGCACGTCCCCTATCGTCGGCGCGATCGAAAGTCATAAGATCACCGGCGCTCGCTAATTCCCGTTGAGTTGTTTTTGCTTCTGTCGAACCTCTTCGATCAGGTTTCGCGCTGCTGCTTCGACGTAGGCGTATGTCTTTCTTGTCCCCTGAGTCGATTCGAGTTCGAGTTGTAGCTGCTTTAGCTCTTTCGGTTTCCGAGCCGGGTTAGCCTGCTGCTCGACGATTTTCTGGGTGAGCTTCTGTTCCGTCTCGATGATTGCTTGCAACTCCTCGTAAACTGCCTTGTGTTGGTCGATAAGCTCGTCCAAACCACCTCGCATCACTTCCTTGTAAAGTCTGCTCTTCAGTTGGTCCATTGAAATGATCTTGGCCGTTCGGGGCAGCCGCAAGGGCACCTCAGGAAATTCATGGTACTCCTCGCCGGCGGGGTAAGTGACAATATGTTTCAGGAAAACTCGGATATTGTTGCCGGGAGTGCCCATGACCGGCATTCGGCGCACGTCTCCCATCGCGCCAGAGATCAATCCAGTCTCGTGATGAATGGCGTAATGCCATGTTGATACTGCATTTTCCGTTTTGATGCAGCGAGGATACTTTTTCGGATCGAGCTTTGATTTGTCTGGAGTCCCTATCAGCACGGCATTTTCAGGATGTCCAGCCACGAAGAATGCGTCGTTACGATCATCCCTCTTTACAACTCGTGTCTTTTTAGGAAACAACCGTTCGACACCGCCTTCGAGCAAAGGCAGAACGGGTCCGGGTAGATAACACGGGATTCCCGCCAGTGGGTACTGCTTTTTGATGAGCTGCATCACTTCGTCGATGTCACTCCAACCGATGGCGTGCGACTTTTCGAGTTCCAAGTAGGTGCCTGTTTCGCCTTCGTTTTCCCATAACCAAATGAAAGCGCGATTACCGTCGACCAGCAATACCGGAACACCATCCAGGCCGATCGCCAGCTTCCTTTGTGCGCGGTTATAGCGATAGGCAATCGACGACATTTCCGTTCCGATGGCATGTTTCCCAGTTCCGAGATTGACATCGTTGACCACAGCCACGTACACCACCGAAAACTCGTCGACCGCCTTGTACCCGGCGACGACCTGATCTTGTATCTGCTGTACCGGCGAGGCGGCGGGGCAGACAAGCGCCTGAGAGAGAGCGATCCAGCAGACAGGAAGTAAACTGTGCATGGAAGAATCCTCCGTGATTGCGATGGGGCCGCCGCCGAACATTCTTGAGCGGCCAACAGGATATCAGGCGAGCCGGTGCTGACCAACACCGAAGTGCCGCACCCGCCGGTCGCTCCGGCGATGACGTTGACAGCGGTGGCGACGGAGGGAAGGAGGGAAGGAGGGACGAAAGAGGAACATGATAGCTTCTCCTCCCTCCCTCCTTCTCTCCCTCCCTCCTTCTCTCCCTCCCTCCTTCTCTCCCTCCCTCCTTCCCCCCTGCCCGGCAGCCCACTTGACGCAGACCACTTTTTGACGGTAAAAAGCGAGGCTTGCAACACAACGGCCCCATCGTCTAGCGGTCTAGGACTCCGGCCTTTCACGCCGGCAACACGGGTTCGAGTCCCGTTGGGGTCACTTATTCGGGGAGATTCTCCGTCGACTGCCTCGAACGGGGCGAATTTCACTCGCCGATCCTTTCTCTGCGGCCCAACATGTGGCGAACGTCTACGACGCGATACTGATCGTTAGCTTCGGCGGGCCGGAAGGGCCTGACGACGTGCTGCCGTTTCTCGAAAACGTGCTGCGCGGACGGCGCGTGCCCCGCGAGCGGATGCTCGAAGTGGCCGAGCATTACCAGAGCTTTGGCGGCATCAGCCCGATCAATCAACAGGTTCGCGAGCTGATCGACGCCCTGCGAGACGAATTGGACCAGTACGGCCCCAAACTACCCATTTATTGGGGAAATCGGAATTGGCACCCGCTGCTGGCCGACACGATGCAGGAAATGGCCGATGCCGGAGTGCGGCGGGCTCTGGCCCTGCTGACCTCTGCCTACAGCTCGTATTCCGGCTGTCGGCAGTATCTGGAGGATATCGAGCGAGCCCGCCAGATCGTCGGCCCCGCCGCCCCCCAGATCGACCGAATCCGGGCGTTTTACAACCATCCCGGCTTTATCGAGCCGATGGTCGAGCGGGTCGTTGAAGCCCTGCAGCAGATTCCGCCCGATCGGCGCGGCGCGGCGCCGCTGATCTTCACCGCCCATAGCATTCCGCTGGCCATGGCGGCCGGCTGCCAGTATGAGGCCCAATTGCAGGAGGCCTGCCGGCTGGTCAGCGAAGCGGTCGGCCGCGACACCTGGCATTTGGTTTACCAAAGCCGTAGCGGGCAGCCGAGCCAGCCCTGGCTAGAACCCGATATTTGCGACTTTCTCCGCGATCTTCCCGGTGCGACCGACCCGCAGGTCACCGACGTGATTGTCGCGCCGATCGGGTTTCTCTCCGATCATCTCGAAGTGCTCTACGACCTCGATACCGAAGCCCGCCAGGTCTGCGAGCAACAGGGCATCAACATGATCCGCGCCGCGACCGTGGGCAATCACCCCCGGCTGATTCAGATGATCCGCGAACTCATCGTCGAGCGGATCAGCGATCAGCCCCAACGGCCGGCCCTCGGCCATGCCGGCCCAGCACACGACGTCTGCCCGGCGGATTGCTGTCGGAGCGGGACGGAAGGGCGCAGCGACGGAGCGCCAGATCGACCAGATCCCCGCGCATGAAAAAGCCCGGAAACCCTATTTTATCGGGGTTTCCGGGCGTTTTGAGGAGTAGCGGCGCAGGGACTCGAACCCCGGACACGCGGATTATGATTCCGCTGCTCTAAACCAACTGAGCTACGCCGCCGTTGTCGTTGTTCGCCGGAGCGGCACGCCGGCTCACGCGGTTGCCTGCTGCTGGCAATGGACCGTGGTTCTCACCATGGGCAAAATGAACTGGGCGGGGAAATTCGTTTCGGCCAAATATCCGATCGAAA
>JADFKK010000218.1 GCA_022564995.1 Planctomycetota bacterium
GGCACGAGGGGGGTGTTTTGCGCGGCGCGCGGCGATGTTGGGTTTTTGCATAATTCACCCCGCTGGTGGTGAAGCGGGGTTGCAAAAGTGGACGGCGGAAAGCGGAAAGCGGACGAGGAAATAGGGGGTTTCGCGGCGGCGGGGAGATGAATTGTGCGACAGGCGCTGTGGCAAAAGGCGCCCGAATTGTGCGAAAAAACGACGAAAACGCCGTTTTCGCTGCAAAAAGCCGAAAGGCAATTTGCGGAAGTCGGCCCTAGGAAAAGGGTTATCGAAATCCGCCGCGCGAATTGTGCGAAAATGAGACCGCACACTTCGCAAAAATCGGAGATCGCCGACTTTCCCAAACCCCCAACTCCTAGCTCCCAACTCCTAGCTCCCAAATCCCAACTCCCAAATTGCTGCCCCGATCGGCGAATTGGCCCGCGACGCCTTGCCAGGGGCGAAAGCCGCGCCCATGGGAGCAGCCGGCCAGCGCGGTAAGCCCCCAGCGGCCTGGGAAAACCGTCCCCTTCGACTCACCTCCCTGCCTTGCAGCCCCCCTGCCCTGCTCATCGCGGCGCAAACGGATGCGGCGCCAGGCTGACGACCATGCGTCCGTTGCCAGGTAACTCTTCGTCCAGCGGCTCTTCGCCGTCCGGCTCCTTGTCACTTTCTTCTGCGCTTCCTTCGGCACTATCTTGCTTGCCGAGCGGCGGCAGCTCGGCGCGGCGGATTGAGATGTTGCGGGGCGCTTCGAACCCCAAGGTGACTCTCTTGCCAGCGATGCGGCTGATGAAAATCGTAATGTTGTCGCCGATCATAATTTGCTGACCGACCTTTCGGCTAAGTACTAACATGGCTGATTCCCCCCTTCCATGTTGGTTTGATGTGTCGCGCGGGTGTCACTGCCGGCTTGCCCGGCAGTGCCGAAGGGACTCTCTAGCAGTCACTCGCGGGCGGCTGTCCGGTGCGAGTGATGCCATATGCAAATGCAGCGCCAATCGACCTCGCCAACTTGAGAAAAACTCGTCGGCGTCTTCAAGAAACCGCAAGAAGGCCGGCAGCCTTTGCGAATCCCTTCTTGCCAGAACACCGCCCCAAGACCTTATTGGCAGCCCGTATTGTTCTCGATTTGAGACAGAAATCTCATAATGAGACGGCTACACGCCCGTCGCAACACAAAGTAGACGCGGCGTCCCGCCGCTTTCCGGAGATTTCGGTTTGCGAAATCCCCGAATAACGCGGCAAGATGCCGCGTCTACTTTGCCCGCCGAAGGGAATTGAAGCCGCCGCGGGAGACCGCCTGTGGATTAGCCCTGGCGCGACCACTGGTCGCGGCTTTACAAACGCACTACGTCACCGCAGCGGCCACTTACGCCCCAACGATTTTTTCTGTGCGGCGACGAGTTTCTTGATTCCGCCGCGGGTGAGCTTCAGCAGGGCGGCGGGTATCGTCTCGGGCCATCCGTGTTTCTCCTGCTGATTTTTGCGCGACCACTGGTCGCGGCTTTACAAAGACACAAGTGTTTTACGTCATTGCGCCAAGCAGCCACGCCAGTAATCCTTTTTGTACGTGCAGGCGATTGCCGGCTTGTCGAATGACGACGCTGCGTGGCGAATCGAGGACTTCGCCGGTTACTTCGTCGCCGCGATGGGCCGGCAGGCAGTGCATGAACACGGCGTCGTCGGGCGCGTGCGACATGAGCTCGGCATTCACCTGATAATCGGCGAAAATCTTACGCCGCTCCTGCTGCTGCGATTCTTGCCCCATGCTGGCCCAAACGTCGGTGTACACGGCGGTTGCGTCCCTCACGCCCTCGGCTGGATCGTTGGTGAGGGTGACCTCGGCCCCGGGCACCTCGCGTTTCAGCCGGTCGAGGAATTCCTCGTCCAGTTCGTAGCCCGGCGGCGAGACCATCACCAGCTTCATGCCGACCTTGTTACAACCGACCGCCAGGCTGCGGGCGACGTTATTGCCATCGCCCACATACACCAGCGTGCGGCCCTCGAACGTGCCAAACAACTCGCGGAGCGTGTACAGGTCGGCCAGGGCCTGACACGGATGGGCTTCGTCGGTCAGGCAGTTGATCACCGAGCACGAGGCATAATGGGCCAACTCGTCGACCACCTGCTGCTTGAACGCCCGCACGCAGATCACGTCGACATACTGACTAAGCACCTGGGCGAAGTCGGCGATGCTCTCGCGCTTGCCGAAACCGGTGTCGTCACCCAGAAACATGCTGCTACCGCCGAGATGCACCATGCCGGCCTGAAAACTCACCCGGGTCCGCAGCGAGGGCTTCTCGAACAGCAGCCCCATCACCCGACCGGGCAACAGCGGCTCGCGCAACCCAGAGGCGAACTTAGTCTTCAGATCCTCGGTGATCGCGAAGATTCGCTGGATCTCTTCGGGCGAAAGATCAAAGAGTGTGAGTAGGTTTCGCATGGTGCTTTGAATCGAAAACAACTGTCTCGCGAAGCGAGACCCGGCGAGCGGCGGCCGTTAGGCCGTCGGTAATTCGTCCTCCGGGTTTGAACTCCTACATGTCGATGTATCACCCCCGAGCTAACGCTCGGGGCTCGCCGTGGATCGGTTCGTCGAGATTCTTCACGAGTTCCTGAACGCCCTCTTAACCGGCCATCTCGCCAAGCACTTCGGCCAGAATGTCGCAGCCTTCGTGGGCTTGTTCTTCGCTGAGGGTCATGGCCGGCAGCAGGCGAATCACGGTGTCTTGGGTGCAATTGATCAGCAGGCGGCGGTCCATGCAGGCCTTCACAGCCGGCCCGCCTTCGACGGACAGCTCGACGCCGATCATCAGGCCCAGCACGCGAACTTCCTCGATAATCGGGCATTGCTCGGCCAGGGCCTCGAGCCGCGTGCGAAACAGTTCGCTCAACCGCACGGCCTGCTCCAGCAGATTTTCGTCTTCGATCATCTCGATCGCCGCGATACCGGCCCGGGCGGCGATGGGGTTTCCGCCAAACGTAGCGGCGTGCATTCCGGGTCGCAAGCTGGGGGCAATCTCAGCCGTGGTTAGCATGGCCCCGCCGGCAATTCCTCCGCAGAGCGATTTGGCCAGCGTGATTACGTCGGGCGTGACGCCAAAGTGTTGATAGCCGAACCACTTGCCGGTTCGTCCGCAGCCGGTTTGTACTTCGTCAAACATCAGCAGCAACTCACGCTCGTCGGCCAATCGTCGCAGGCCCTGCAAGAAGCCCTCGGGCGGAATCTGCACGCCGCCTTCGCCCTGGACCGGCTCGACGAGAATCGCGCACGTCTCGTCGTCGATTAGGTTGGTCACGGCCTCCAAATCGCCGAAGGGGGCGTAGACGAATCCGGCCATCAACGGGCCGAGACCTTCGTGATATTTTGGCTGTGCGGTGGCCGCGGTCGAGCCGAGCGTGCGGCCGTGAAAACCGCCCTCGAACGTGATGATCTTGTATTTCGTTTTCGGCGAGTGCAATCGCGCCAGTTTGATCGCCGCCTCGTTGGCCTCGGTGCCGGAATTGCAGAAAAACGCCTGCCCGTCAAAGCTCCGCTCGCTGAGCAATTGGGCCCAACGTCCCTGGGCCTCCATGTGCCAGGAGTTCGGCACGTGGATCAGCGTGGCCACCTGCTCTTGCACGGCCCGCACGATCGGCTCCGGGCAATGGCCCAGCAGATTACAGCCCCAGCCGGGAAACAGATCGAGATAGCGATTGCCTTCGCTGTCCCAGACATGCGATCCCTCGCCGCGAACCAGCGAGACCGGGTAACGGCCGTAATTGGGAATCACGTACTTTTTGAACAGGTCGATTGTCTCGGTGGAACTGAGTGCGTTTGCGGTGGCCACGTTTTTGCTCCTTGTGTTGATACCCGGCGTCTCACGATCCGGCGAGCGGCGACCGTGAGGTCGCCGGTAATGTGGTAGATTCGTCTCGCGCTTTCGCGAGCGGTGAAGAATTTCGTTGTATCACCGACGGCCTCACGGCCGCCGCTCGCCATTCTTGTTTGATGCCAACCGCGACACCCGCCGGTCATCTCGGGTTCACTCCCGGCGAATCTCGGTTCCCACTCCTTTATTCGTATAAACTTCCAAAATCAGCGAATGCCGTAGCCGCCCGTCGATAATGTGAATTTTGCTCACGCCGCGATCAAGCACGTCGAGGCAGGCCTGCACCTTGGGGATCATGCCGGCGCCGATCGCGCCGTTATCGATCAGCTCGCGGGCCTTTGCAGCCGTCAGCGAGTGAATCAACGAATTCTCGTCGTCTTTGTCGGCCCGCACTCCGTTCACGTCGCTCAAGAAAACAAGCTTCTCGGCCCCTAATGCTTCGGCCACCGCCATGGCGGCTGTGTCGGCGTTGACGTTCAGTTTCTCGCCGGTCGCTTCATCCAGGCACATCGACGGAATGACCGGCACCTGACCGGCGTAGCAAAGGTTGTCGATCGTTGTGCGGTCGATGCTGGTAACGTGCCCGACGTAACCCAGGTCGATCTTTTCGCCCCGCTCATCGCGCAGGTCGAGCTTCTCCCCCAAGAGCACGTTGGTACTGCGGAAATTAAGCGGTTGGGCTCGCCCGCCGAAGTCTTCGATTCGCTGGGCGAGGTGTTCGTTGGTTTCGTAAGCCAGCACCTGTTCGACAATGTCTCGGGTTTTCTCGTCGGTGTAACGTCGCCCCTGGATGAAGCGCGGTTCGATCCCCGCGGCCTCGGCGGCCCGGCTGATTTTCGCTCCCCCGCCGTGGACGACCACCGGCCGCATGCCGACGGTCTCCATGAAGACGATGTCGAGCAGTACGTGCCCCAGCGCATCTTCGTCTTCCATGACGCTGCCGCCGAGCTTAATGACGATGATCTTGCCACGAAACCGGCGAATCCAGCCCATCGCCTCGATCAACACGTCGGCCTTTTGGATCGCTGCATCAACCACTGCTTATGACTCCAGCCCAAGGTAACGACTCAAGATCAACTTTGGCGATTTAACGACGTCTGGCGAGCGGCGGCCGTGAGGCCGCTGGTGATTCCGCCTTCTGCGTCGACGTTTTCCCGCGCGGGCGTATTACCCCCGAACTAACGCTCGGGGCTCGCCTGGGAACGGTCTGTCGAAATCACACTGGCGCTCCCCTAAACAAAAACGCCCCAGGCGCGAACATGGCGCCGGGGGAAACGTGTCATTTTAAGGGGGTGCTGGCCGGCGTGTCAACGATGGCGGCCCGAGATCGACATCTTGCCTGTTCGATGGCGGAGTATGGTTGGACTGCGTTATTTTGGGCGTGCCCTTCGTCGTAAATGACCAATGACAAATGACAAATGACTAATGGCAAATAATAAATGGAGCCCGAGGTCCATGCGTCAAAGACCATTCCGCCCGGAATTCGACGTCGAATCTGTAGCGAGACCACGTCAGGGTGTGCGAATTCATTATTTGTCATTCGACATGGGTCATTCGTCATTGACCGAGGCTGCCCCCTGTTCTGGCCCTGAAATTCATGGCAAGATGAGCCTCCGCCGAAACACACCCGTGCCGCCCTTCTCTCTACCACGAATATCGCCCCCATGAGCGAGCCCATCGCCGTCGTTTTGGCAGCCGGCAAAGGGACTCGGATGGAGTCCGACCGGCCCAAAGTGCTGATCGAGGTCGGTGGCCGGCCGATGATCCATTACGTGCTCGACGCCCTGGCCGCCGGCGGGATTGAGCGGTTTATTGTGGTGGTGGGCTATCAAGCGGACGATGTGAAGCGAGAGCTGTCGGATCGCCCGGGGGTTCGCTTCGCGCTGCAAGAAGAGCAGCTCGGCACGGGTCATGCCGTGATGATGGCCCGAGAGCAGTTGGCGGGGCACGATGGCGTGGTGATGGTCGTCGCCGGGGACTCGCCGATGTTGCAAAGCGACTCCGTGCGGGCGCTGCTATCGGCGTTCGAGCGCGACCGGCCGGCTTGTTTGCTCGGCACGGCGCACAAAGACGATCCGACTGGTTTGGGCCGCGTCGTGCGAGACGACGACGGGAATTTCGTCGGCATCGTCGAAGAGAAAGACGCGACGGATGAGCAGCGAGAAATTACCGAAGTGAACATGAGCACGTATCTGTTCAATGCCGTCGACTTGCTTTGGGCGCTCGACCAGCTGCGCAATGACAACGTGCAGGGCGAATACTACATTACCGATGGCCCCGGGATGCTCAAGGCGGCCGGCAAGAACGTGCAAGCGCTCGACGTGCTGCGGCCGTGCGAAGCGCTGAGCATCAACAATTTGGCCGAGTTGGCAGTGGTCGAAGAGGAGATGAAGAAGGATCATGCGTGAACTCAAAATCTTCAGCGGGCGGGCCAATGCGGACCTGTCGAAAAAGGTCTGCGAATACCTGGGGCTGCCGCTGGGCGATATATCGGTCGGTAACTTTCCCGACGGCGAAATCTCTTGCAAGATCAACGAGGACGTGCGCGGCCGAGACATCTATCTCGTCCAGCCGACCTGTCCGCCGGTGAACGAAAGCCTGATGGAACTGTTGATTATGATCGACAGTTGCCGCCGGGCCAGCTCGGCGCGGATTACTGCCGTGATTCCGTATTACGGCTACGCCCGGCAGGATCGCAAAGACGAAGGCCGGGTGCCGATCACCGCCAAGTTGGTCGCCAATCTGATCACGCGGGCCGGTGCCGATCGGGTGTTGGCGATGGATCTGCACGCCCACCAAATTCAAGGCTTCTTCGACGTGCCGGTCGATCATCTGTACGCGTCGCCGGTCATCAACGATTATTTCATGTCGCTCGAACTCGACCCCGACAAGCTGTGCATCGTCAGTCCCGACGAGGGCAGCATTAAACGTGCCCTGGGCCATCAGAAGCGCCTCGGCGGATCGCTGGCCATCGTCGACAAGCGCCGTAGCAGCGCTGAAAAAACTGCCCAGGCCAACATCATCGGCGGGCCGGTCGAAGGCAAAGTCGCCATCCTCGTCGACGACATGATCAGCACGGCCGGGTCGATCTGCGGCGCGGCCAAAGCAGTCAAAGAAGCCGGCGCCCGAGAGATTCACGTCGCCGCCGCCCACGGCGTCTTCTGCGGCTCCGCCATCGAACGATTGGCCGATCCGGCAATCACCGACGTGACCGTGACCGACAGCATTCCACAAGACGAAGCCTGCGAGAAGTTGCCGAAACTGCGCGTGCTCAGCGTCGCTCCGCTGCTGGGTGAAGCGATCAAGCGCATCCACCACGACGAGTCGGTTAGTTCGTTGTTTGACCGCTGAGCGTATTCGCCAACCATAAAGCCGCGACCGTTGGTCGCGCCCCGCTGCAATTTCACCGCGACAACTCGACTGGCATCCGGGCGCGACCAACCGTCGCGGGTTTATGACGCGGTCTTGGGCGTTGCGAGTTCTAAGAATCGACGCCTAAACTTCTGAGGGTCATTGCGAATCTCGTCCATGAAACGGCAAGCGATCGGCATCGGTGTCTTTTCGCCCCGCTCCCAAGCCTGTACGGTTCGCGGCGACACGCCCAAAAAGTGAGCGAAGATCGTCTGACTCGCGCCGAGGATATCACGCGTGTCTCTGACGCGACTCTTGTTATATTCGCTCGGCTCTAGATTGAGCACGATCGTTCGGCATGTAAATCGCCCCGCAATGTCCTTGCCGCTCTCAAGGGCATCGGCAAACTCCTCGAGTCCCTGGACGATTCTGTCTTCAACCGAAGGCTTCTTCTTCATGTTAGACTCCCCTCTCCCGCAATGCGGTCAAAACCCAAATACTCTTCCCATCTCTTTTTCGATTCTCTCGATCGCCACATTGATCGATTTCTTGGCTCGTTGGGATATCGTCTTCATTTCGTTCTTGCGATAAGCAATCACAAGCAGCACATGGCCATATTTCTCGAAATACACGTAACAGATACGCAACGCACCACTCTTACCGGTCCTCCATGCTGGTGGCGAAAAGCGAAGTTTCCGCAATCCTTTTGTGCCGGCGATTACGGGCGCTGCTCGCGGATTGCACATGATTGAGATTTGCAAAGCGCTGAGGTCGTCGTCGGACAGCTTTAATTCATTCCAAGCATCCACGAACCAAGGTAACTCCCAGAAATTCAAGAGATCCTCTGGCGTCAGTTGGTCCTTGGGATAGACGAGTGTATGCCGCTGGCGTTTTGCTGACATTCCAACCCCCGGACTTCCCGCGTCATCCATTTCGGTCGGCCTGGCCGCAAGCCATCTTCACTAAACTATACCTCTCAGTGGTATGTTTTCAAGAGACATCTTCTCTGGTTCAATCATGGAATCGGATGTAACTAACGGTATTCAATGGTCTTACGTCTTTTTTACACGAAAATACCAAGCGAACGGACCAAAACGCCGTCACGCCCCCACGGCGCCTAACAAATCAAAGTATGTTGATTTGTTTGGCCGATCTGGTGTATAACGGGGCTCTTGGCACCGGCGTCTCGCCGTGAATCCACCGGCGAGACGCCGGTGCCACGACCCATTCTCCCACCTTTCACCTGCGACGGAGGGAACGACCGATGTTGAATATCTTCTCGGGTAAGAAACACGGCGGCTATTGCGACGGAGTCTCGCGGCGGAGTTTTCTGCAACTCGGTGCGATCGGCATCGGCGGCTTTTCGCTGGTCGATCTGTTCCGCGCCGAAGCGGCGGCCGGTGTGACTTCTTCGCACAAGGCGCTGATCAACATTCACCTCGGCGGCGGACCGTCGCATCAGGACATGTTCGACCTCAAGCCGGAAGCGCCGGTCGAGGTTCGCGGACAGTTCAACCCGATTCGCACCAACGTCCCCGGCATGGAAATCTGCGAGCATTTTCCCAAGCTGGCGAAGATGGCCGACAAGTTCGCCGTGATTCGTTCGCTTGTCGGATCGGCCGGACAGCACAGCAACTACCAAACCCACTCCGGATACGGCAGCCGCGATCTGCAAGCGGTCGGCGGTCGCCCGGCCCTGGGCAGCGTGGTGATGAAGCTGCTTGGCCCGACCCTCAGCGGCGCTCCGCCGTTTGTGTCTTATAACGGCGGCAGCCCCGGCTATTTGGGCCCGGTCTATAAGCCGTTCAAGCCGCAGGGCGATTCGTTGCGGCTCAACCGTCAACTAACTGCTGAGCGGCTCGACGATCGCACCAGCCTGCTCCGAGGGCTCGATCGCATTCGCCGCGACATGGATAACAGCGGACAAATGGAGGCGCTCGACGCTTTCACTCAGCGGGCCGTCGGCGTGGTTACCTCCGGCAAGGTCGGCGACGCGATGGACCTGAACAAGGAAGATCCCAAGATCGTCGAGCGTTACGGTCGCGACGGTCGTAATTTTCTGCTGGCCCGACGGATGGTCGAAGCCGGCGTGCGGGTGGTCAACTTCAACTGGGGCAGTTGGGACACGCACGGCGGCAACTTTACCAAGCTGGCCACGCAATTGCCCAAGCTCGATGCGGCGTTGAGTTCGCTGATCACCGACCTACACGATCGCGGCACGGACAAAGACGTGACGGTCGTCATGTGGGGCGAATTCGGCCGCACCCCGCGAATCAACAAAGGCGCCGGACGCGATCACTGGACGCGGGTGATGATGGGCTTCTTGGCCGGCGGTGGCATGAAAACGGGCCAGATGATCGGCACCACGTCGCGCGACGCCGGCGACGCCAAGGATCGGCCGGTCCACGTCCACGAAGTGTTCTCGACCCTGTATCGCAATCTGGGCATCAACGTCAAAACGGCCCAACTCCGCGACCCGGCCGGCCGGCCGCAGTACCTGCTCGCCAACCGCGAACAGATCAGGGAATTGGCCTAGAGCTGCCAGAAGTACAGATCATCGCAACAGGAGCACGGCGCCGTGGTCGCGCCGAGGCGGCCCGCAGTGGACCGTTCGCCAGGGCGATTGGAAACTGATCGGCAATCCGCGCGACACGAGTAACAGTAAGTCGAGAAAGGGGGCGCCCATCACGACCGCCGACCGATTGTTTCTTGTCAACCTGGCCGAAGACGTCAGCGAGATGAAGAACCTCGCCAAGGATTATCCCGACGTCGTCAAGCGTTACCGGTAACCGTTCACAGGATTTGAAAACGAGAACCGCTAATCGACGCTGATAAACGCTCATTAAATCGGGGGAATGCCGGCAACAAATGAATGGTCGCCGTCATCGGGATAGTTTCTCATGGGGCCGTTGATCGGAACGGACTTCCCAGCCTTCTCCTTTGCTTTGCGACCTCCGCGACCTTCTGTTAACACTTTGGAGGCCGCTATATCTTCCTTAACAGAGGGAGAGGTGAAGTATGGAACAGAAGATCCCGAAGGAAGGAAGACGCTCGGCTCGCGTCGACGCCCGTGTATTCGCAACAAAGAAACGAGGGGAATGTGCTTCCTTCATCAATTCTACCTGGAGTCAAAGCAACCCGGTTCATCAATCCGTGAACGGTAACCGTTACTGTTTTTAACAGGCTGTTAGTTAGTTGAAAAAGGGGATCTGATGTAGGAGGCGACTCCTGTCGCCGATTCCAACGCTCATCGGCGACAGGAGTCGCCTCCTACAAATCTTCAACTGGCCATTAAAACAGTGTATAAATAAACGGCGCCGCGGCGGTGCTAATCCTCCGCCCGGCTGCCGTCGTCGCACATCTTGACGATCTTGGGATCGAAGCGGGCGATGATGGACACCAGGTCTTGCTGGTGCTGCATGACTTCGTGGATGTCTTTGTAGACGCCGGGCACTTCGTCGGCGCCGGCCGAAAGGACGCGGACGCCGCGGCGGGCGAGGTCGGCTTGCTGGGCCTTCCAGTTGAAGATGCCTTTGGCTTTTTTGCGCGACATCAGGCGGCCGGCGCCGTGCGAGGCGGAATCGAGCGATTCGGGATTGCCCAGCCCGCGGACGACGAAGGCCGGGGTGGCCATCGAACCGGGAATCACGCCCAGGGCGCCCTTGCCGGCCGGCGTGGCGCCCTTGCGATGCACGATGACCTCGCGTCCGCCGTGGGTTTCCTTCCAGGCGAAGTTATGGTGATTCTCGACGCCGGCGATCACCTGGCTGCCGAGCAGCTTGGTAATCGACTTGTGAATTACGTCGTGATTGGCCGCGGCGTAATCGCCCATCAGGTTCATCGCGGCCCAGTATTCGGCGCCGGCCTGGCTGTCGAGATCGAGCCAGGCGAGCCGTCCCAGGTCGGCGTATTTGTTGGGCAGCTTCTGCTGCGCGATGGTGCTGTACGTCGAGCAGACCGCCGCTCCCACGCCCCGGCTGCCGCTGTGGCTGAGCAGCGCCACGTACTCGCCGGCCTCCAGGCCGAGTTCCTCGTCGGCTTCGGTGAGCGTCAACAGGCCGAATTCAACGAAATGGTTGCCCGATCCGGAGCTGCCGAGTTGCGACCAGGCGCGATCCTTGCGCTCGCGCGTAATGCGAGAGACGTTCCAGTCCTGGTCCATCACGGCGTGTGACTTGGGCTGCTTGTAATGCGAGCCGATGCCGAAGCGGGTGCCGCCTTGGATGGCTTCCTTGTAAAGGTTGAACTTCCCTTGCAGCGATTCGATCGGCATGTCGAGCACCGACATCTTCATCCGGCAGGCGATGTCGACGCCCACCGCGTAGGGAATCACCGCGTTTTCGCAGGCCAACACGCCGCCGATCGGCAAGCCGTAACCGATGTGCGCATCAGGCATCAACGCCCCGGCCGTCGCCACCGGCACGCTGCAAGCCTGGCGCATTTGTGTGTGCGCCCCTTCGTCGATGCCCTCGGCGCCCCAGGTACGGTATTTGACCGGCTCGGGCCGCACGAACTGCCGATCTTCGATCAGCGCCGCGGCCAGCGTAGCGAAATGTTCGTCGGCCGTGTAGTCTTCGGGGCGATCCAACACATTGCGGATCAGCTTTTTGATCTGTTTACTCGCGCCCACCTTGGCGCGGATCGCACTTTGAATCGCGCCGATCGCCGGCTTCACGCAGTCCTCGGGCACGCCAAGTTTCTGAAGCTGTCTGCTGTTCATGCGGCCCTCTGCGTCTCTGTAGCGTCTCCGACGGCGACCAACGGACGATCACCGCGCCGTAGCTTCAGCATAACAGAACCAACACCGTGTCGTCGCACGCGCGATGTTATGCTGAAGCATAACCTACGGCACTTCCGATCGAAACGGCTGTGCGGATTCTGACGCGGCACGGCCGTGTGGGCCGAGACGTATAGTTGCAATATCGTCTCGGCCAGATCGTTGACCATGTCGTTTAACCGTAGGGCCAACGGCCCAGGCGAATCGTCTCTCTCGATCGGCGCGCGGCCCGATGGGCACTGCGGTTAAACGATAAGCAGCCCAAATAAGAACGAGTATCTCGATGACCGTCGATCTAGCGCCCGTCGTATTGCCGGACCCTTTGTTGGTTGACTTGCCCGTGGCGGTTGCAACGCCTGCGGATACGAGTTCGCAGGCGGCGCCGATTCCCAAGGCCGTGCTCCGCGGCGTCTATGCGGTATTTTTTCTGTCCGGGGCGGCGTCGCTCATTTGCGAAGTGGTCTGGTTCAAACAACTACAATTCATTCTCGGCAGCTCGACCTTTGCGACCAGTGTCGTGGTGGCGTCGTTTTTTTCGGGCTTGGGCTTGGGCAGTTGGCTGTGTGGCCGGCGGGTTGATCGTTGGCAACACCTTCTGCGCAGCTATGCCTACCTGGAGTTGGCCCTGGCCACGCTCAGCGTTCTGGTCACCCTCGCACTTTCCCAGTCGGCCGTTTGGATCGAGTGGCTGGCGCCGTGGCTGGCCCTCGAATCGCCGGCCCGAACGCCGCTGATGATCGCGCTGGGGCTCGTCTGCTTGCTGCCGCCCACGACGCTGATGGGAGCGACCTTGCCGGTGCTGGCCAAGTATTTCGTGCGACAGCAGGGGCAGCTCGCCCAGCGCATCGGGCTATTGTACGGACTGAACACGCTGGGAGCCGCCTGCGGGTGTTTTTTGGTGGGGTTTGTGTTGATCGGATATTTCGGGGTTATTCAGTCGGCCATGTTCGCGGCGGCGATTTATCTGCTGATTGCGATGGCGGCCGGGGTGATGGCTTGGGTTGTGGCTAAACCGGCAAGCGGAGGCTGGGAGGTCGCCGGTGATTCCGCTGTCGATGTAACGAGTGGAGAGATTTCGCCGGGGATTCGTCAGTTCAATCCGTCCGCCCTGGTGGTGATTTTCGCTTGCTCCGGGTTCGCTTCGATCGCTTACGAGGTGCTGTGGTTTCGCTTATTGACGAACTTCAGTATCCAGTCGGTCTATGCGTTCTCCGGCATGTTGTCGGTGTATCTGCTGGGGCTGGTGATCGGGGCGCTGATTTGCTCGCGGTTTCTGGCGCCCAACAAGACCCGGCTGCTCGACTACTTCGCCCGTATTCAACTACTGATTGCCGTGACGGCGATTATTTCGCTAGCGCTGCTGGGCCGCTCGCAGAACATTTTGGAAGCCGCCGGCGCGGCGCAGCGCTGGCTGGGAATCGAGGAATTGATGTTCACCGTGTTTTCCGGCACCTCGTCGTTTCTGGTGTTGGCCCTGGTGGTGTTGCTGCTGCCGGCGACGCTGATCGGCATTTCGTTTCCGCTGGCCAGCGAGTTGACCATCGACCGCGTCAATAGCCTGGGCCGCCGGCTTGGGTTGCTGTACGGCCTTAACACGCTGGGCGGTGTTTTTGGATCGCTGGTCACCGGCTTCTTTCTGCTGCCGCTGTTGGGCAGCCAGCTGAGCTTCCTACTGATCGTGCTGCTGAGCATGTTGCTGTTCGTGGCGACCGTGGTTACGCAGCCGGCTTTGCGCCGCAAAGGATGGCTGCTGCGCGAAGGAGCGGTGACCGCCGCGCTGCTAATCGGCGTGACTTTCTTCTTGGGTTCCGACTACCTGAAACAATCGCAGACCGCGTACATCGGGGCCGAGGTGCTCGATTTCCGCGAGACCAAAGACGCGACGTTCCTGGTGCTGAATTACCAGTCCGACATCACGCAGCCGTATCAACAGATTCTGGTCAACGGCAAATCGTTTGCCAACAACAGCCCGCCGGGCCGACGCTACATGAGCATGCTGGCCCATCTTCCGGCGCTCTTGCACAAGGAACCGAAAGAGGCCGTGGTGATCGCCATCGGCACCGGCACGACGGTCGGCTGCTTGACACTGCATCCCACGATCGACCGGCTGTGGGCCGTCGACATTTCGCAAGACGTATTCGACTTCGCGCCGCATTTCGTGCCGCTCAATCACGATTTCGTCAATTCGCCGAAGGTTCGCACGGTGGCCGCCGACGGGCGCCATTTTCTGCTCTGTACCGATCGCCGCTTCGACGTGCTGACGTTCGAGCCGCCCCCGCCGAACGACGCCGGCGTGGTGAACCTGTACAGTCGCGATTTTTATCGACTGGCCCGTCGGCGGATGGCGCCCGATGGAATCGTCTGTCAGTGGATTCCGCTCGATCTGCCCCGCGGCGATTTGAGCCGGATGCTGATCCGCTCGATGATGGACGAATTCCCGCACGTGTCGCTGTGGATTTCCAATCGCTGCGAGGGCATCGCCATCGGCTCGACGCATCCCCTGAAGATCGACGTCGACGAGCTGCGACGGCGGATGGCGCACCCGGAGCTGCACGAAGACCTAGCGGCCTATGCCCTGGGCCGGCCGGAAGAGTTGCTCGCGACGTTTTTCGCCGCCGACGACGACCTGGCCCGCTTTGTCGGCGATGTGCCGTCGGTGACCGACAATCGCCCGCGCGTCGAGTATTTCAATCTCTATAATCGGCAGCAGCTTCGTTACGACGAGATGATCAAGCATCGCACGCCGATTGATCGGTATCTGACGAAAAACGAGACGCTGGATCGCGATCTTCTGCGTCGCTCCGTCGACCTCCATACCGAAGTGCTGTTCGCCCACGAGTTGCGGGCCGACCACGAGTACGACCGTGCGCGGGAGCGTCTGCGGCGCGCCATCACACTCGATCCGGGCAATCCGTATGTGCGTTACCTGCTCGATTTGGTCGACCAGGAGCAAGAGCGACACGAGGCATCGCTTTAACGCGCGGCATCGGGACCCTTGCCAGCGGTGTTTCTCAGAAAACACGCCGCCGCACGTTTCAGCGGCTCCCCTTGCATTTTCGTTCGATTTGGGCGATACCATAGCCAGACAGGCCGAAGTGGCGGAATTGGCAGACGCGCCAGACTCAGAATCTGGTGCCCGTAATGGGCGTGGAGGTTCAAGTCCTCTCTTCGGCATTCAGCGGCGGGTGGAAAGCCCACGATAGGGATGCTTTGGCCGCCCGCTGGCGGTTTGGTCGGCTGCATCATGGGAATTGCCCTGGGGACAAATACCGACCGTCAATCGCACGGATGCCGTGCCACAGTTCTCTTATTCCCGCCGTTTCTTTCTGACAATGGCTGAAGCTGTACCGCTACCCGATCGCGGGCTCATGGGATCGCGAATAGCTTCGCGAATAGCTTAGAGCCTATCCCAAAACCGAGGATCTCCTGGTGGCACGGGCGTCCCGCCCGTGGAACACCGGCGAGACGCCGGTGCCACAAGGGTTTTGGGATAGGCACTTAACGTCGAACGGCTAACGGCTAACAGCTAACAGCTTCCGGCGCGACCAACGGTCGCGGCTTTATGAGAGCCGGCTTTATGGGAGCAGGCTTTATG
>JADFKK010000219.1 GCA_022564995.1 Planctomycetota bacterium
ATCAACCTGGACAACGGCCCCGAACTGGCGAGCAACCGAACACAGTTCATCAAGCGGATCACCGAGTTTGCCGACCGCTGCGGGCTTGAGATTCACCTGGTTTACTATCCCCCGTATCACAGCAAGTACAACCCGGTGGAACGCGTGTGGGGCATCCTGGAAAATCACTGGAACGGGGCGCTGCTGGTCGACCGCGCGACCGCCATCGCCTGGGCCAAATCGATGACCTGGAAAGGGATTTCCCCAATCGTGCGGGTTCTCGAAAAGGTATTCGAGACGGGTGCCAAGGTCGCCAAGAAAGCATTCCGAGAATTCCAGGACCGGCTCGACCGCAATCCGCTGCTCCCAAAATGGGATGTCGTGATCAAACCGGAAACGTGAGAATGGGAGACCTGCGGGACAACAGCATCTCGGGATTGCCTAACACCGCGTCGTCGTCGACTATGCGTAGATTGTGTCATGCTGAAGCATAACCTACGGCACCGGCGGTCGATGACCCGTTGCATTTGCTCTCTGGTAATGTCAGAATTAACCTCAAGGGGCAGATGGCAAAATCATTTCATCGTACAGGGAGAATCCAATGCGCACGATAACGACAACAACCCTGGCAGTTCTCGTCGTGCTATCGGCGATGGCAGTTGCCGACGAGAAGCGGCCCGTCCCGGATGCGGCGGCGCAGAAAAAAGTCAACGAAATTATTGACAGTGTCTACGGCGAACAATTCCGTGGCAAGTCGAGTGCATCGGCCCGATCGCTGCTGGCCAAGGAGGTTCTCAAGGCGGGGCAAGAGAGCGGCGAGGAACCGGTCGAGGCCTATGTGCTGTTTCGCGTGGCGCGCGACGTGGCGGCCGGGGCGGGCGACGTCGACACCGCGCTCGAGGCCGTGAGGGAAATCGACAACGCGTTCAAAGTTGACGCCGACGAGATGTTGCTCGTCGTGATTCAAAAGTCGGCCAAGGCCAAAACCTCGCCAGCCGCCCGAAAACACCTTGCCCAGGTGGCCTCGAATTTGGCCAGCGAAGCCATCGGCAACGGTCGATTTGAATCGGCAAAGAAAATGATCGCCAGCGCGCTGGTCGCCGCACGAGCCTCGCGAGACCAGCAGACCATTGCGAGAGTGACCAGGCGATCTCGGGAAATCGCGCAGCTCACGGCCGAGTATGGCAAAGTGAAAGAGGCCCTGGCGACGATTGGCAAGACGCCGGATGATCCGGAGGCCAGCCTCAGGGCCGGCAAGTTCTTCTGTTTTATCGTCGGAAATTGGCAGCGAGGGCTGCCGTTGCTCGCTGCGGGAGCCAATGCCGATCTCCGAATAACCGCGAAGCTTGACGCCTCGGCGCCGGTTGATCCGAAGGAGCGACTCAAGCTGGCCGATCAGTGGTGGAAGTTGGGGCAAGTGCTTACCGGGGTGGCGCAGAACAACGTCATGCAGAGGGCGGCCCACTGGTATGGTAAATCAATGGAAGGCGCGACGCTCAGGGGCCTGGCACGCAAGAAGGCTGAATCGCGGATTGCCAAATTTGCCAAGATCGCCGCCGAAAATGATCTGCCGCGGCCCCGCACCGGCAAGGGCACGAAAGGACGCACCAGGGGAAAGCCGAGTTTTGAAGTCGTGAGCCGCTTCAAGACCGCGCCTGCGACGATCGCCGCATCGCTCTCGGCGGACGGTAAAGTCTTGATGTTGATCGACGGCAGCCGCACTTCTCGACTGTACAACACGACTTTTGGCCAGCCGCTGAAGCACGATCTCCACGAAAAAGGGGGCGTGGCCGGAGGACGTTTTACCTTCGTCAAAGATGTGGTCGTTTCCGCGCCGTGGGAGGGTGGCTGCACGCTGTGGAACCTTCGCACGGGTCAGAAAGTCGGCGGGCCGCGGTGTTGGCAAACCAAGACCGTGGCCTGCGCGCCGAACGGAAAGTGGATGGCCGTGGGTCAGTTTCGCGGCAAGGTCGGCGTGGTCGACATACAGAACGGCCAGGCCGTGGTCAGCATCAGCGCCTTTGGCCGCAACAGCCCGGTCGAGGGCTTGGCTTTCTCACACGACAGCCGGTTTTTGGCCATGGTCACCCGGCATGGCGCCGGCAAGGTGTACCAGTTACCCGACGGTGTGCAGTCCGCAGATTTGGGAAGTGGCCTGCGGACGGCCTTGGCCTTCACGCCCGATGGCCGGCTGCTGGTCGCTTCGCGATCGGGCGGCGCCATCCAAGTTCGATCCCCGAAAACGGGCGAGCGGCTAGGCGTCTGGCGAGGTCACAGTAACACCGTGCGCGGCATCGGCGCTTCGCCGGACGGTTTTGTCGTTACCGCGTCGAGCGACACCACCGCGCGAATCTGGCAGGCCACGGACGGCCGTTCGCAAATCATCTGGAAGCACAACGCCCCGCTGGCCGCCGTCGGCTTCTCACCCAACTATCAGCACTTCGCCGTCGTCGGCGAGGACGGAGCGGTGCAGGTGTGGAAAGTCACGCGGTAGTCGGGTGACGTAGGTTATGCTTTAGCAAAACGAAAACCGGCCACGTTTGGCGCAGTACCATGACCCGGCCAAGATCACGTCGGGCCGCCCGTCGCCGTCCAAGTCGTGAACGGTGAGCGGCTGCACGTTGATGCCGTCACCGCGGCACATTTCCCGCGAATATCGCAGGTTTCCCTATGGGCGCCGACCCGTTCTCCGGTCCAAACGGGGGGCGTTTATCAACAATCCGTGAAAATTCCGACAATTTCGTTGACTCGCGAAATCCTGCATGATATCTTGGGGGCCGGTTTGGGTTCGTAGCTTTTCCGTCCGGTTATTGATTCACCCCGCTGCAGGTTCTGAATAATGATCCGTTTCCGCACCGTTGCCGTTGTACTTCTCGCCTCATTGGCCCTCGTGTTCGGCGTTTTTTCGGCGCCCGCGCAGGCCGCCCTGGTGGCGCACTGGACGTTTGACAACGAGGCTGGCGGAACGGTGCCGGATGTGACGGGTAACGGCCACGATGGCACGCTGCAAGGCGGCGCGGCGCTGAGTTCCGACTTCGCACCAGCGACCGGCAGTGGAAAATCGCTGGCGCTGAGCGCGTCCAATGCCGAGCACCTTTTCGTGCCGGCTGATCCGGGATTGGATTCGCAAACATTCACGCTGGTCATGTTTCTGAACCGACAGGGGCCGGGCGGCGGATCGTATCCCCGCTTGACAAGTCGCCAGAACGATCGACACGAGACATCCATACGACAGGACGGCACGGTAGCGTACTATCGAACGTCGTCCAATTGGCGCGATACTCCGGCCAATGTTCCCATCGCGGCGGACACCTCCGATTGGACGCACCTTGCTTACGTTCATGAAGCCGGCGTCGACATGAAGATCTATGTCGATGGAGTTCTCGTGGACACCAACATCCCGCTGAGTCAGGATTTCGTCGACACGTTCATGCACATCGGCAATCGTCACAACAACGTCGAAGGCTTTCAGGGCCTGATGGATGACGTGGCGCTGTACGACGAAGCGCTCGGCGCCGAGGATATCGCCCAAATCGCGACCATCGGCGTGAACGGCATTCCCGAGCCGTCGAGCATCGTGCTGGCCGTCATCGGGCTCCTGGGCTGCGCGGCGCTGCGCCGCCGGCGACGTTCGTAACGCGGTTCCGACGGCATCGCTTCGTGCGACGTGTGATCCCTTCGTCGACTCCACCCCCGCGCTAACGGCCAGAGCCGTCCGGCCGCCCATTCAACGCGGGCGCGACCAACGGTCGCGGCTTTATGGAGAAGACATGGACCGTTTACAAGTCATTTCGCGGCGGGCTTTTCATCGCCACACGGCCGGATGTGCGTTGGCTTCGCTGCACGTTGCCCATGGCGCCGCCGCCGAGAAAAATTCCCCGCGGGCCGCTTCTTCGACATGCACACGCATCTCGGGCAGCCGTGGAACAAGCGCCTCAAGCTGCCGGCCGACGTGGAGCAGAAAATCCTGCGAGATAACGCAAGGCGGGTGTTGGGGTTGGGGTAAGAGGATCACAGAGCCGCCCTGTCCCCAGGGCGATGTACGTGGCGCGAGCGATACCGCCCTGGGGACAGGGCGGCTCCTTAAACCCCGAAAGAGACCTTGGAAAAGGGCGGCGAATCAGCGAAAATGGTAGGTTGTCGCAGAATGCCCGATTCTGGATTGACCGTCGCATGAAACATCTCACCGCCACTTGTCTGATCTTCGCACTGCTCGTTGGCTCGGCCGCCGGCGACGACACGGCGTCCGCCAAGCCGGCGGCGGAAAAGAAACCCAAGCCGCCCCCCACGGCCCGACAAATCAAAGGCTGGGTCGAGCAGCTTGATGCCGAGAGTTTTACCGTGCGAGAAACCGCCACGCGCGGCCTCATCGGGGCGGGGCGCCTGGCCATTGAGCCGATCGCAAAGGTCATCGACAAGGGCAACCCGGAACTGAATTGGCGGGGCGTGGTGGTGCTAAAACGGCTCATGGAAGATGACGATCTGAACACGGTCGAAGCGGCCGAAACGGCGCTCGATCACATCAGCGCGTCGCCACGGCGTTCGCTGGCAACCATGGCCAGCAAGGCGCTCGCCGAGCAACGCGTCTTTCAGCATCCCCGCGCGGCCGCCCGAATTCAAGCGCTCGGCGGCGAGGTCTGGCCGCTTACGCTCAGCGGCAAGGAAACTTCGACGCAGGTGCGGCTGGGCGATAAATGGAAAGGCGGCAACGAGGGTCTGCGGTATTTGCGACACCTGTACAACCTGCGCACGCTGCACCTGGAAAAGGCGCCGGTCGACGACGACGCCCTCAAGTACATCGGCCGCCACGAAACGCTGGTCTATCTCGACCTCAAACAAACGCAAATCACCGACGCGGGCCTGATTCATCTTAAACGATTGGTGAATCTGAAAGACCTGCTGCTGGCCGGCAACAACATTACCGATGCCGGGCTGGCCCATCTCAAAAACTTAACCAGCGTCGAGACATTACGGCTCGACGGCACCAAGATCACCGACGAGGGGCTCAAACACCTGCGCGACATGAAGAATCTCCGCGGACTCGATCTGGAAGGCACCGCGATCACCGATGAGGGTCTGAAATACCTCAAGAATGCCAAGCTGCTCAAATGGCTCAGCCTCGACAACACCCAAGTCACCGACGCCGGCATGAAACATCTCGTTTCGCTCGAAAATCTCAGACGGCTCTACCTGCGCAAGACCAAGGTCAGCGAAGCCGAGGTGACCACGCTGCTCAAATCGCGAAAGAGGTTGACCGTGTTGAAGTAGATTTGGAATTACGGAGCCGCCCTGTCCTCAGGGCGATGTACGCCGCGCGACCAATCACCGCCCTGAGGACAGGGCGGCTCTAAATCTTAAATCCTAAATCCCAAATCCAATTTCCCCCCATGGCCACGGATGGCAATGCTTCTGATTCGCTTTCGGCGCGCTTCTTGTCGGCGGTCGTGCGGCGGGTCGTGCGGTTTCCGCGGACGACGCTGCTGGTCGCGGTCGCGCTGGCCGTCGCGGCGCTGATGCTGGCCGGCAGCCGGCTGTCGTTCAAGACCAGCCGGCTCGATTTGCTCAACCCCAAGAGCGCCTACAACCAGCGATGGATCGATTACATTGAGGAGTTCGGCGACAAGGACGACGTGGTGGTGGTGGTCGAAGGTGCCGATGTCGAACAGATCGCGCCCGTGTTGCAAGCAGTCGGCCGCACGCTCGTGGCCGAAAAGCGATTTTTTCTCGACGTGCTTTACGAGATCGACTCGTCGGCAATCCACGGCAAAGCGCTACACTATTGGTCGGGCGAGCAGTTAGCGGACACGGCCAGATTTCTCGAATCGGTCGACCCTGTGCTGGCGGGCGATTGGTCGTCGCAGGCGCTTTACCCGAAGCTTCAGGCGCATCGGCATCTGCTTTCCGGCCGGCCGGGCCAAATTCCGCCCCAGCAGCGCGCCGCCGCCGACCGTCGTATGGCCGCGTTGGCCGAAAGCCTGGCGGCCTGGCTAGCGGTTGATGCACCCGTTGATGCGCCGCCTTGGACGTCTCCTTGGAACGGCTCGGCACCGCCTAGGAAATTCGACGCCGACCGCCTGGAATACCTCACCGCCAACGATGGCCGCCTCGGTTTTGTTTTGCTACGCCTGGCGGAGGATGAGGGCCGCTTCGACGCGGGCAGCGCGGCCATCGACCGTCTGCGCGAATTACTCACCCGCGTGCAGAAGAATCATCCCGACGTGCGGCTCGGACTGACCGGCCTGCCGGTGATGGAAAACGACGAGATGCGCGAGAGCCAGCGGTCGTCGATGCGCGCCGGGGCGATCAGTCTGGCCGGCGTTGCTTGCCTGTTGATCGCCGGATTGGGCGGCATTCGACATCCCCTGGTGACCGTTGCCACGCTGCTGTTGGCGATCGCCTGGACCATGGGATATCTGACGATCGCGGTCGGCCACTTGAACATTCTTAGCGTCGCGTTCGGCGTGATCCTGGTCGGCCTGGGCATCGATTTCGGCATTCACGTGATTGCCCGTTATCTGCTGCTGCGTCATCGCGGTGAGCAGAGCGCCGCCGCGCTAGAGCAAACCGCCTCGAGCGTTGGCCCGGGCGTGCTGACCGGCGGAGCAACGACGGCGCTGGCCTTCTTTACCGCCGGGCTGACCGACTTCACCGGCGTGGCCGAGTTGGGCATCATCGCGGGCGGCGGCGTATTGCTTTGCCTGGTCGGGGCGCTCGTCGTGTTGCCGGCGATGGTCTATCTGATCGATCGCCGCGGCGGTGATTTGCCGCTGCCGGCGGCGCTGCGAATCGATCGCTTTCTAACGCCGACCGTGCGGTATCCGGCTCTTGTGTTGGGCCTCTCGGCGAGCGTTGTCGTTGGCGTGGCACTGGGCCTGCCGCACCTGCGTTACGACCATAATCTGCTCAACATGCAGGCCGAGGGATTGCAGAGCGTGGTATGGGAACAAAAGTTAATGGACGAAAGCGACGAGAGCATTTGGTTCGCCTTGTCGATCTGCGACAGCCCTCAACAACTGCGCCAGCGAAAGCGGGCGTTTGAAAAGCTCCCGGCGGTCGAACACACCGAAGAAATTGTCTCGCGGCTGCCGCCCTCGGCGCCGAACCGGCGCGCAAAGATCGAGCCGATTGCCCGGCGGCTGGCCACGCTGCCCACAGAGGTCGACCAACTTCCGCTGGCGCCCCACGGCGATTTCGGCGAGGTGGTTCGTTGGCTCGAACAAAACTCCGATCCCGCCCAAGCCCGCGATTGGGCGGCGATCGGTGAGTCACTCGAAGCGCTTCCGCGGCCAACGGCCCGCCAGCGATTGAGCGAGTTTCAACAACGCGCCGCGGTCGATCTGCTCGATCGTTTGCGTGCCCTGCGTGCAATGGCCAATCCCGAACCGCCGCAGTTTAGCGATCTGCCGCCGGCGCTGGTCACCCGATACGTCGGCCGTCATGGCCGTCATTTACTGAAGGTTTACAGCCGAGGTAACGCCTGGGAGATGGACGACATGCAGCGCTTCGTGCAACAAGTCCGCAGCGTCGATCCGGCCGCCACCGGCAAGCCGCTGCAAACCTATGAGGCCTCGCGACAGATGCAAAGCAGCTACATTCACGCCGCGGTTTATTCGCTGCTGGCGGTGTTGATGGTGCTGGTGATCGATTTTCGCCACGTCGGTCACGTCGCCCTGGCGCTGCTGCCCTTGGGCGCGGGGATCGTGTTGCTGTTCGGCCTGATGGGGATCGTCAATCTGCCGCTCAACCCGGCCAACATGATCGTGCTGCCGCTGATCATGGGCATCGGCATCGACGACGGCGTTCATCTGGTTCACGATTTTCTCCGGCAGCGACGACAACAAATGGCTGGTCCTTTTCGCCCTTATCGCATTGGCGCCTCGACCGCATCGGCCGTGCTGATCACCTCGCTGACCACGATGATCGGCTTCGGCAGCCTGATGATTTCCGATCACCGCGGCATGCAAAGTCTCGGCCGCGTGCTCACCGTCGGCGTGGCCTGCTGCCTGTTCACCTCGTTGGTCATGTTGCCCGCCCTGCTGGCCTTGATAGCCCGGCGGGATGAAACGGCGAGCCAAGCCGAAGATCAGACGGTAGAAGTTGTGTAGCCGAATCCGTTCGCCGGCCAAACGCCCGCTGGATCAGCAACTCGACTTGCAGTTTAAGTTCTTCTTGCATCTGCGTTTTTCTTGAGAACACGATCTTTTTCCTAGAGTGGTTCTCCAGGCTCATCGTTGGTCGCACCGAACTGGTTGGTGTGAATAGAGAAGAGGAACCCGTACTGTCGGCGGCGGAACCGATGAAACGACCCACTAAAATCCCTGAAGAACCCTCTATTTCAAGGGAGATCAGCCGCAAAAAAGCGCAACCAACGCGACAAACCAGGAGTTCTAATTGTCGCACAACGGGAAAAGTAGTGGTCGCTATACAGTCGAGCGATGAGCACTTCCACCTCGGCGCTCATGCCGGGCCGCAACCCTGGCAGCGAAGGAAGCTGAATGATCGTGTCGTACCGCACGACGTTTCCGGTCCACCAACCTGCTGGCTGGGTGACTGAAGCCACCGCAGCAACGGAACCTTGGAGCGTCTTGTCGGGCAGCGTGATGTTACGCATCGCCCCATTCACCGGTCTTCGGCGATGCAGTACAGAAACTTGTTCCCGCGGAGAAATAACTGATTTCCCGCCAACGCGGCCGATGCCCGCATCCCGTCAGCCAACTTATTGGTCGCCAGCACGTTCAACTCTTTGGTTCGCTCGAGCACGAGCGTCGTTCCGTTTCGTCCCGTGATGTAGACGCGCCCGTCGGCACCGACGGGTGAGGCATAAAGGTTCGACACGCCGGACAACCGCGTGCGCTCGATGATGGTCTCGCCGGTTTTCGCATCGAGACACGACAGGATCGACTGGTTCGACTGGCTGAAGTAAAGCATGCCGTCGTACAAGAGCGGCGAGGGAACGTAAGGCGTTCCGCGGCGTTTGCTCCAGATTATTTTATCGGTGTCGGAAATATCGCCCTGGGCCGAAAGCGGCAGGGCCAACAGAGAATAGCCCCGGTAGCCGGTCATGCAATAGACCACGTCGCCTTCGACCACGGGGGCCGGGATGGAATTGCCGGTCAGACCGCTGCACTGCCAAATGATCTCGCCGCTGTGCAGGTCGTAACTGCGGATCATCTTCGACGCCGTCGTGATGATTTGCGTCTTGCCGCCGTGCCGCACCACGCGCGGCGTCGCCCAAGCGTTGCCTTCATCGCGATTCTTCTTCCACTGCGTTTCGCCCGTCTTGGCGTCGAGCACCTCGATGGTCGATTGCCGCGAATGGTCGCGGACGATGACCAGCCGGCCGTCGTGAATGACCGGGGAGCAGCCCTCGCCCAGGAAGGCTCCGACGCGGGTCTTGCCGAGATCGCGCTGCCACAGCTTCTTTCCGTTTAAGTCGTAACAGAACAAGCCGGCGGAACCGAACCAACAATAGAGCCGCTCGCCGTCGGTGGTGGGCGAGGCGGAGGCGAAGTCGTTGTCGCCGTGATGGCCTTCGTGCGGGATGAGTTCGGTGGCAGTACGTCGCCACAGTTCCTTGCCGGTCTCACGGTCCAAACACAGCACGACAAACTGGTGAGTTGAATTCGGGTGCTTGATCCCGAAGATTCGCTTCGGCTGGTCTTCCGGTTTCGGAAGCGACGGGTCGATTTTTCCGGTGTCGATCACGGTGAGCAGAAAGACCTTATTACCCCAGATGATCGGCGTCGAGCTGCCCTTGCCGTCGACGGGAGTCTTCCACTTGATGTTTTTTTTCTCGCTCCATTCGATCGGCGGCTTGGCGGTTTTGGAAACGCCGTTGGCCGCCGGGCCTCGCCACTGGTGCCAGTAGTTCGACTTCGATTGGTCAAACGATTCGGCTTGAAGCTGACTCGTCAGGCCAACGAAACAACCAAGCAGAAGCAGGAGAATTAACGACTGCGGCCACGTCGATGGACGATTCGATGAAGTCGGGTTTGTGATGGACATGTCATTTCCTTAGGAGTGTTGGTGTTGCTTCCGCGGATTCATTCTTCCCCAGATCCATTTGCCGCCGCCGAGTCTGACTTTCCGTCGTCGGTTGTGGGTGGATGCGCCAGCGCGTCGGCCGATGCCGGCGCCTGGGGATAGTCTGGCTTGAAAACGGATTGAACGTAATGGACCAGGGCCCAACGATCCTCATTCGGGATGTTTTGATAACTCGGCATCGGGCCGATGGTCGGCCCGCCGCTGATAATGCGGAACAGGTCGCTGGACGCCGCCCCGCTGAGAAACACGCGGGTGGTCAAGTTTCGCGAATGTCCAATCGGCCGGCCCATCTCGTCGGTCCAGTTGGTGAAGCCGCCTTCGCCGCGGGCCAACCCGACCGGCTTCGATTTGCTGCCCTGATGACACTTAATGCATCCCTGTTCGATGAACAGGACTCTCCCGCGAGTAACGGAGTCCAGGGTCACGGGCGGCTCGTCGCCGACATCGAGCGCAGCGGACTTCGAACGATCAGCTTTCCGATCGAAGCGATTCACGATAACTTCATCGTAGTCGTCGTAGAAGTTTGCCAGGCTCTTGACGAACTGGACCAACGCCCAGCGATCCTGCACGCTCAGGTGGCGGAAGGGCGGCATCGTGGAACCGTACAGGCCGCGGGTGAGCGTTCGATAGAGATCGCTGTCGGTCGGAACGACACCGTACCTGGTCGAGCGGCTCTTGAACTTTCCGTACCAAAAATTTCGCGGGAAGTTGCCGGCGTACCATTGCTGCGTCGCCGAGCCGTTACCGCGGCCGTAAGTTCCATGGCACCCGCTGCAATGCTGCTGGTAGAGCCCCAGGCCGCGCTCCAACGTCGGCAGATCGAAATACAGGGCGAAGACGGCCTCTGGATCAATCGTGAAAAAAGGTCGGTGCATCTCGATTGGGACATCGTCCGGAACGCCGACGGAATTGCGAAACACCTGTTCGGCCCGCTCTAATGCGTCGCGGTGTAATAGCAGTGAATCCGCATTCGTCTCGGACGCCGCACGGAGCCGATCGAGAAAGGTCTCGAAATCGCGAACCGCGGCCTTCGGCGGATCGGGCACCGGCGGATCGTGTTCGAGAGTCGGCCGATACGACTCCGTCTCCTTCGCGGAATTCGATCCTTCGTCCGAATTCGACGCGGAATCGGAATTCGACGCCCAATGATACGCCCAGAGGGCGACGACCAGCGCGATGGCAATCAGCGACAGGAGTGGATTGATTAGTTTTCGCACGACAACTATTTGGCCTTCTCTTTGAACGAAAACCCAACCTCGGTCGATCCGGTGGTGCCCACGGTGATTTTCGTTTCCTGCTCCCCGAATTCCTCGTGCCAGGCACTCAGCGTGTACTCACCGGCTGGCAGCCCTTTGATCTTGAACCGCCCCTTCGCGTCGGTCACCGCGAAGTAAGGATGATCCATGACGAAAAAATAGGCCTTCATCCAGGAATGAAGATCGCACTGAATCATGACCGCCTTCTCGCGATACTTGAAAACCTTCTTCCGGTCTTCCGACTTGGGCGGCTGGGCGACGTTGAAGGCTCGGTTCCGGAACGAAAACGAACGGACGTTGTGGAGCACCGGATCGCCGTTTTTCATCACGAAATCCTGGCCGACGCGGACGCCTTGAACGCGGGGATAAAACATGCAGTTTTTCTGATTGAGCACGGCCGGTTTCTTGGCCGCCGGATATTCCTTGCCTTTTTCCAAGCCTTTTCGCACGTAGACGAAAACATTAGCCAACTCGCCTTTATCGCCGACCAGAAGATTTTCATCCAGAAGTCCGGCCTTGTGGAGTTTGTGGCAATCGCTCAGCTTGCCGCCCTTTTCCTTCATTTGAATCGACCGGCGCTTTGGTTGCGAGCCGTCGAACTTGACGACGCCCTCGACCGATGCACCCGTTTCGGCACCGATTGCTCGACGCTCAGCGGCCATCGTCGAGCCGAAAAGCACGACGAAGGACGCGACCACGGGCAATACGGCGCGGCGGCCCATCCTGCGGCGAATCCGTAGGGTCGTAGTGCTCTGTTGAATCTGACATCTGCGCATGATTTCCTCCAAGTTGTTTCGCCCATGGGTTCACACGGATTCATGGCACTATTTTCGGTTACCCGCGACCTTCAATTTATCGCCGACGATTTCGAGCTTGATGATCGACCCGTAGCCGCGTTCGGTGTGGCGCGCGGGGCCGTTCGAGTTGCACGTCCACAAGTTGCCCTCCGCGTCGAATTCGATCTCACGCGTATAGGTCACCCGCGAGGGCAAGCGGAACTCGACCAGCTTCTCCGTCTTCGGGTCGAACCGATGAAGTGAGTCGCTGCCCGTTCCGGTGATCCAGACATAGCCCTTAGGATCGATGTTCAAGGCATACGGAATCTGGTTCTCGGCGTTCGGGAGATCGTAGACGGTCCACTTTTCGGTCTTGGGGTCGAACTTGCCGAACTTACCGGAGCCGAACCCGGGCACCCACACGATCCCGTCCTGTGCGACGTGCAGCCGCCGCGGCCCGCGGAAGGGCGGGTTCCATTCTTTGATGTCTCCGTCTTCGGCCTTGGGGTCGATCCGACCGATGCGATTGCCGTTGAGCTTGGTATACCAGATGGTCCCGTCGACCGGCGAGAAGTCGATGCCGTAGGGCGTGATGCCGCGCGATTCGCCTTTGCCGGCGCCGACCGCCTGATTCTTTCTCAGCAGCTTGTACTGCTTCACTTTGAGGGTTTTCGGGTGAAGTGAGAAACAAGAATTCTTGCCCGCGTCGGTATACCAGATCAAGCCTTCCGGATCGTTGGGGTTGATACGCAGTGTATGAGGATAGGAGCCACGGCGGGCCGGGGCCACCGCGCTTGAGGTGATCGTGAATTTCTTTGTCTTCAAGTCCAGCTTGGCAATCTCGCCGGAAATACAGAGGGTCAGCCACATGTTGCCGTCGTTACCCAGCTCGATCGAATGCGGGCCTCGGTACTTTCCGGGAAAGCGGTACAGCTCGCGTTTGCCCGTCGCAGGGTCGAGCGTGACGACGGCGTTTTGGGCCATGTCGACCGCGTAGACCAGCCCGTCCGGCCCCAGCTCCAGGTCGTGGATCATGACCTTGAACTGTTTGCCCATGTCCCATTCGGTGATCCTGACTTTCGTCGCGGCGCCTTTGGGGGCCGGCGGCGGCACAAACGCCGGCCACTTCGCCACCGCCGCTTCGCTGTAGGTTTCGACGAGCCGCTTGACGAGGTTCTTTTGCGTGTGCTTATAAAGGCCGCCGAAACCGTCCATGCGGCGGATCATCGTCTCCCAGTCGACCGGTTTATCCGGAGTTCGCCAGCCTCTCGAACCCGATTGATGACAGTAGGTACACATCATCTTGTAGTTTTCTTTGTCCTTGATGTTGTCCCACTTGAGCATGCTGAAGCCGCTGTCGGCGGTGCGCTGCATCTCAAGGTCTTCCCCCTTGGCGGGTTTCATCTTGAAATTTACGCCGGTCGCGCCCGCGTCGACGTCGTCTTGCCACTGGTCGAGTTGGCCCATTAGGCGGGCACGCACATTGAACTCCACGTCGCGCAGGTGGTCGATCGCAAACGACCCGTCGGCCTGGCTGAAGACCGAGATGCTTTGTTTGCGCTCTTCGTCAAAGGCCGAGACCATGACGCCTTCCATGGCCTTGCCGGAGGCGTCGGTGACCTTGCCGCGGATCGTCTTCGCGTCGGCCTGTGTCATTGAGACAGAAAACGCCAAAACCATCGCGGTGATCAATACGGTTCTAGTCATCACGATTTCTCCCATTGCTTTAGGATTAGTTACCCGGTCCACACTCGTCTCCGTCGATGCGGGAAAACGAGGGCTAGCGCCCTGCGGCTGAACGTCACTCAATATCTTTCGATGTATCCAGCAGTCTTGCTTTCAGAATGAGCTTTCGAAATTCTGAATCCGAGACGTCGTTGAGTAAGTTAAGGTACGCCACGAGCCCCGGGACGTCCTGCTTGCTGAGGTTCATCTTGGCGTACGCGTCGTCGATCTCGTCCGCTTCGCCCGATCGTTTCTGGCGGCTGGCGGCAATTTTGTTCAGGATCACTTTGGTGATGTCGACCTTCCTCTTCTTGAGATTGCGCAGCGACGGTGTCGGTTTCGGCGATCCGCCTTTCGTCACGACGTGGGTCTTCAAATCGGTGAATTCCGCGGGGGCGTGGCAGGCCGCGCAATTGCCGACCTTCGCTTTTCCTTCGTAGCGCAGGAAGGTCTTGAAACCGAGATACGACTGGCGATTCATCCCCCCCGGCAGTTTTAAGAGAACCCGGCCTTCCTGATTTTCCAGGCGGCCAAAGATGCGTCCGGCGACGTCTTCGGCAGATTCGCCTTCCTCCGCACGCTCTGGAATTCGATTGACGTAGACGAAGGCGTCGTAGGCGGCGCGCTTGCTGGTGGATAGGCGATGGATCTTCGTTCTCTCTTCGATGCTCTTCCTTCTCTTTTGTGTCTTGGCGACGGGCGTTTTCGCTCCTTGCCGGCGCACCGGTTTGTCCTCAGCGCGTGTGGGCAGTTGGATGAGCAACAGCAGGGCAAATCCGGCAGCGAAGAACCAACGGATTCCCCGCGGCGGCAACGCGCGCGGCACATCGCAATCGTTACAGCATGACAACGTTGGATTGTGTGGTGTCATCAGCATCATCCTTGTGGTACCGCGTTTCCATTGGGAGGGCGCAGCTCGCAATCGCCGATTTCTTCGGGAATCTTGTTGTTCATGCTCGAGACTGTGACATACGACTTCGCGTTTTTCCTCGCTGACGGGAATGACGTTTCATGTATTAAACAACCTCGGGTTGAAGCGAGGGTTCCGGGTCGTCTTCAGAGATTGACTTTGAGCCGGGATCGTCGTGACTTGTTGCGGCTCCGCCGAGTGGTCGGGTTTTGCGAGATAACAGCGTGGCCCAGCCGGATTTCGCGTCCATCATCAGGCTGAAGAAACTGGGAACGATGATGAGTGTCAGTAGTGTCGAGACGGCCAGCCCGCCCAACACGACGCTGCCCAGGCCGCGGTACAACTCGCTCCCCTCGCCCGGCATGACGACGAGCGGGAACAGGCCCATGATGGTGGTTCCGGTCGTCATGAAAATCGGCCGGATGCGGGTGCGGACACTTTCCAGAACCGCCTGCTGCGGCGGCATTTCGTCGTTGCGGATGTGATTGAGCGACTGATGCACAATCAGGATCGCATTATTGACGGACGTTCCGATCAGGATCACGAATCCGAGCATCGTGATGATGTCGAGCGGCTGGTTCGTGAAGCGGTTCATCAGCCACAGTCCGGCGAATCCGCCCACAGCCGCCAGGGGCACAATGAGTATGATCGCCAACGGATACATCCAGGATTCGAAGAGTGCGGCCATCAACAGATAGGTAATGGCCAGGGCCAACAACAGATTGAATCTCATCGCCTCCCAGGCTTCCAGCAATCGGTCGGCTGTCCCGCCGAGATTCGCTTGTACGCCGGCGGGCAGAGCCCCGGTTTCTCGAAGCGGTTCGATAACTTGCGTTTTTAGGACATCAATCGCTTCCCCGAGCGGGACGTCGGGTGGAG
>JADFKK010000220.1 GCA_022564995.1 Planctomycetota bacterium
TCGGACACGCCGGCGAGGACGCGCTGGACGAATGCCTGAAAGACCACGGCGGCTTCAGCCATAACGGCCACGCCTTGCGAATCGTCGAGCTGCTGGAGCATCGCTATCACACCTACCCCGGCTTGAATCTCAGCGCCGAGGTGCTCGAAGGCCAGCGCTCGCGCATCGACAAGCTCGCCGGCGGCCCCAGCCCGCTGTTGGAAGTGCAAGTCGTCGATGCGGCCGACAGCATTGCTTACGACGCCCACGACGCGGACGATGCGCTGGAGCTTGAGCTGCTGACGCTGGAACAACTCGGCGAAATACCTCTCTGGCGCGAAGCCACACAACGGGCCAAAGATCGCTACCGGAATCTCGATCCCCAGCGGCTGCGGCCGGCCGTGGTGCACGAGTTGATCGACTGGCAAGCCGGCGATCTGCTGGCGAGTGCTTCGAAGCTCATCGAAAACCACGGCATCGCCGACGTTCGCGCGGTTCGCCAAAGCCCGACCGTGCTGGTGCCGCACGAGACGATGGCCCGGCAAAAAGCCGAGTTGGAATCGTTTCTATACGATCGGGTTTATCGCCACGATGACGTGCTGCGGATGCGCAGCGGGGCGCAAGATGTGTTGCGGCGGCTGTTCGACCGCTTCGTGGCCCAGCCCGATTTGATGCCGGCGAGCTATCGCGCGAGAATCGAACAAGTCGGCCGCCAGCGCTGCGCCGGCGATTATCTGGCCGGCATGACCGACCGGTTTGTGGAGCGCGAGCGGGAGAGAGTGTTATCTGTTCGTTTGTAAGACTGGTCTTTGTCGAGAGTTGGCAAGCGCGTAGTTTTTGGGCATGAAGTCCGAGAGAGGTGGACCCCAGTACCTGTCCAAACATTGGGGTCCACCTAAATGGTTATAGTCGAGTAATCTCTACGTGAACAGCGTTTGGCTGCCCCTAGGATTCGTCGTTGTGGGGATAAGATGAAGAAGGATTTACAGGTTACGGGAAATATCGGTCTGTACTGGACATGTTACCGTCTCTCCCGCATGGGCTGGAATGCGATGCCCACCGCTTGCAATGCACGCGGAGTGGACATCATTGCCTACAATCACGACTGTTCCCGCATGATCTCGGTTCAGGTCAAGACACTCAGCAAGAAGAATCCCGTTCCACTCGGATCGTCGCTGGACAAGGTCATGGGAGATTTCTGGGTCGTTGTGAACAATGTGGCGTCCGATCCACAAACATACGTCCTTCTCCCTCAAGAGGTCAAAGACCTTGCCCATCGGGGAGAGAAGAGCGGGAAAGTGTCTTTCTGGCTTCAACCTAAATCTTACTGTGTTGAGCAGTTCCATGAGGCTTGGGACAGAATCGGGGAACCGAAATGAACCGCGCGGCCCAGCCAACCGTCGCTTACTCGTTGATCAACTCGTCTTGCTCCGGGCTCACATACGTGACTTCGGCGATTCGAGCGGCACGGCGTGAAGAGGCCGCGTAACGAACGGCGCGGCGACTCGCCCCATCCAAAGTTCCATGCCAACGCGAATGACTTTGCCTGGCTACGCGTCGTCCCAGCAATTCCTCCCCACCGAATTCCACCACCTCATCACTCGACGAAAGCCGGGCGGCGGTCAACGCGATTGGACTTCCCGCTCCCAGTCGCTCGAACACCGCGTCGGTCGCCAGCAGCGGCTGCGAGGTTCCGCCTGGGATCGGCTCTCCGCTTGGCAGCTTGCCGGAGAGACGGAAAAGCACTTCGCGCAGATCGGCCACATCGATCTGTCCATCGGCGTTGGTGTCGAAGCGGTGCTCGAATGAGCCTCGCGATACGTCTGTTCCCAGTCGATGAATCAAGTCGACGAGATCTTCGCGGTCCACAACTCCGTCGCCCGTTACGTCGCCGCTCAGCACGTTGAGCCGGAAGCGGAAGCGGTCGTCGGATTCGATCAGTTCGTTGCCCGAGGGAAACGCCCCGGCGCCGTCGGTCCAGTTTCCGTCGAGCCCGCGGCCGGCGACGTCTTGAACGTCGCCGGACAATTCGAGCAGCAGCTTTTCGGCGCGGATCGGGCCATTGAGTATCCAGGTGGCGACAAAGCTGATCGGGTCGTACTTAAAACCGGCGAATTCATACTCGGCCTGCGCGGCACCCGTCACCGCGAGATGCGATTGCTCGACATCGACGTCCTTGCTGAACTGGATGCGAATCTGATCGACGCCGGTCCAGGCGGCCACGTCGAACTGACCCGGCCCTGCGGCGACCGCAAAGCCGGCTTC
This sequence comes from Planctomycetota bacterium, assembly GCA_022564995.1. Lineage (GTDB taxonomy): Bacteria > Planctomycetota > Planctomycetia > Pirellulales > JADFKK01 > JADFKK01. Next base: position 2,245 of record JADFKK010000220.1, read on the forward strand.
GCCCAACCCCCGGGCGGCCAGATCGTCCAGGAACGCCGGCGACCAATCGCTGCCGGCGAGAAATACGCCGGTGACTTGCGGCGGCAAAACACCGGGGGTGCCGCCGTTGTGGTTGGCGACCCAATTGGCCGCGTCGTTGCCATACTCGCCGGCGACGATCCGCTGCAACGAGGCGCCCTCTCCGTCGGCTTCGATGGGCCACGGCAGACGGTCGTTGTAATTGACCCGATCGACGACGATCAGCGGCACGCTGCCGTCCATTTCCGGCGATCCTGGCCGGCTCAGCTCGATCGCTTCGCCGGCGTTGCTGAGCGTCCCGAGATACGGCCCGAAGATCGCGATGGCGTCCGGCACGTCGTTATCCGCACGGAATTCGGCCGGATCGTTGGGCACGACGAGCACGATGTCGCCGGCCGCCACGACGCTGCCGGTCGGAAATGCGAAGTTGATCCCGTCGGTGAATCGCCATGTGTTGGCCGGGTGGGCTGCGCCCGACAGCGAGACCGGCTCGCTCGAAATGTTCTTCAGTTCAATAAACTCCGCGACCCCTTCGACGGGATGGTAGCGAATCTCGTGAATCACGATCGGCCCGACCAGCGGCAGCGAATTGGCCGCTCCCGGCGTCGCACTGTCCAACGCCACAAAATCCGATCCGCCCGTGCTCTTGACGTGTCGTCCGAACGTCACATCCCGCTCGGCCGCGCCGAACGTCTTGTCTTCGCGATAACCGAGCGGAGTGCCGTCGGGCAGCGCGCCGCTGAGGATGATCCGCTCGCCCAGTTCGCTAAAACCGAACGGCGTGCGCGTGCCGGGGTGATCGGTGTTGCCAAAATGTTCGTCTTCGGTCAGCAACAAAAAGCCACCGGCGGCGATCATCGTGCCGGGCGGAATTTGAAACTTCCCCAGGCTCAATTCGTCATCGCTGAGCAGCCAGCCGCCGACGTCGATCGCACCGAGCGTCGTATTGTGCAATTCGATCCAGTCATTCGGCACCGCATCGCTGTGCGTGAGAATCTCGTTGATCACAATCGCGCCGGGATCGGGCGCGGCCAATGAATCTGCCTCGCCGGGCGATCCGCCGATGAAGCTGCTGGGCCGCCAACCTTCCCGCGAATCCCACGCGCTCGTGTCGGCCTGGGCGTCGCGAATGGTCAGGGAAAACCCTTCCCCGTCGATGCCATCGTACCAGCCGTCTTTGAACTCGAAATCGAGGATCTCCTGCCCGAACTGGTCGAGCAGCGTGATCCGCTCGCCTCCGTTGCTCAATCTGCCGGCGGTGAACTGGCCGGCGATGAGGCTCGGGTCGACATCCGTGTACCGCGACCGAAAGGCCGCCTCGTTCTTGACGAGCAGAATTCGCTCTCCCGGGTCGAGCCCGCCGACGCTGCTGCCGGTGGTAAACTCGAACGTCAAGCCCCGCTCGAATCGCACGCCCCGCAAGTCAATCGGCTCGTCGCCGACGTTCTGTAGTTCGAGAAACTCGAACTCGTCGTTGTCGAACACTACGCCTGGGGCCGGGTCGGCCGGGTTGAACATGATCTCGGTGATCCGCAGCCCGTCGCGCACCCGCAGCGCGGCGTTGGTGCTGCTGACGGTAATGCTGTCGGTGCCGATCAAGCGATCCTGATAATCGTAAGCCTCGAACGTCAGATCGTTCGCGCCCGCGTCGAGCCGCACGGTGACCTGCCAACTGTCCATGTCGGTCCAACGAACGTCCAGCGGCTCGTCGCTTCCGACCAGGCGAATCTCGCGGACGTCGACCCAGCCGTTGCCCGAGAGCGTCGCGCTCACCTCGCCGACCGTCAGCGGACGACCGTTGTTCGTCGTGATCTCAAAAGGCAGCTTACGCACGACTTGCGGGATGCGGTTTTTAACGAAGTTACCCCGATCGCGAATGTACGTGACGTTGCCTTTGAAGTTCTGCCCGATGAGCGGTCCCAAATGTGCGGCCCACGGCGCGGCGTAGGTCGGGTTGAACGAGGTCTCGATCAGGTCGAGCATGTTGCCGTACAACATCCGCTCGTTGGCCGGCAGATCGATCAACTGAAAGATATTCCGGCCGAGGTCTCCGGGATTGAAAAGGGCGGTGCTCGGCGAGTAAGTAAACGAAAAATCCTGATCCCAGGCCAACAGGATGACCTTGTTGTCTTCGGGCCGCACGTAGAACATCACGTTTTGCAAAGCGTCGCCGAACAGCGAGTCGTTGTTGCCGAACAACGAATACAGCGCCGCGACCCGCATCCACTCTTCGGCGTCGATCAAGTCCCGCGTGGCCGCGTCGAGCAAGCTGACCGGCGAGTCGAGCGCCTTCGACAATTCGATGATGCGGTCATAGTCATCCTTGGCCCGCCCGTTCTGCGCCTGGTAGATCCAACGATAGTGTTCCTTGTTGTCGCCGAAGTCTCCCAGGTCGTTGCGGACGGACAATGGCGAAGAAGGATCTGGGTATTTCAAACCCTCGGGCGTGCCATCGTTGGTTTCGCGCAGATAGCGGATTGTTTCCAGTTTGAAGAGCGGGCTGTCGCTGCCGCCCTCGAAGCGGCTGTCGAGATACTCGTTGTTGTAGAGCGATTGCTGAAGAATCACCATGCCGCTCTGTCCCACCCGCGGCGTAATCACGTAGGCCAGATCGTCGTGAAGATTTCCGATCCCGCCGGCGTGGTTCATCAAGGTCTTTACGATGATCTCGTCCTGAGCGTTGACCAGCACACGGCTGTTGACGTTTCCCGATCCGTCCAAGGCGATCCGGTCGAGCACGCCGCGGAACAACTGATCGCCGTGAAATCGAATGTTGTAGTTGCGCTGTCGATCCGGCTTCGGACGGCCGAACGTCGATCCCTTCAGTCGCAGATCGACGTCGTAGTAAACGTCGCTGTTGTTGACGACGATCGTAGCCCCAATCAGCTGATTGCTCATCAAATTCACGCGGTTCAGCATCCAGTTGACTTCCGAGGTGGTCATCACCACGCGGATCGTGTCGATCGAGGTTCCGCGCGGGTTGACGCGCCCGTCGTCGAATTTTATGAGCGCCCGCGAGTTCGGTCCGGAGGCCGGAAACGTCGACGTCGCACCCAGCGAGTCTTCGCTCTCGACGTAAAACTGCACGACGGTCGAGGCCCGCTGACCGGGAATCGTGCCGGCCATCAGGCCGTCGGCCTGCAGACGCATCGGCACACTCTGTAGCGGTCCGCCGTCGCGCGACCACCACAACGTCATGCGGTTCACGCCGTCGGGATCGCTCGCGGCTGCCCGCACCGTCACGTCGGCAAATGCCTCGGGCAAGACCGGGCTGTGGCTCAGGTGGCTGTAGGTCGGCCCGATGTTCGGCTGAAACTCCGAATTTTGCTCGCCGGGCGTTCCGTGCAGTTCGGGCACGTCGAGACGAACCGTCTCGGCCACGCGGCTGAGATAGAAACGCGAGAGCAATTGATTCGACCCGCCGATCCATTTGGCGCGGAAGGTGATTTCGTAGTCGCGACCAATGATGATCGACCGATTGCCGATGAACGTGGTCTCGGCATGATTGCCCAAGTGATCGGTCGGGCCGGTGGCCAGCAAGTCGAGCACGCGGTTCGTCGGATCGTCCGGGTCGACGATCACCGTGCCGAAATGGTTGCCGACCATCCGCCACCGCTCGGGCGAGCTGCCGATAGAATCGAACTCGAACGTGCCGTTTTGGATCAACTCGGTGCGGGCGCCGTCGGGATCGCGGATGACGCTGACGTCGTCGATCAGCGCGCGACCCGCGTCGAGGAAGCCAAACAGAAACTCCCTCCACGTTCCCGGCCCCGGATCGGTCTCGGCCGTTTGCCGGATCGTGTAGGTTTTCCAACTCGATCGGTCGACCTCGTAACTGGCGGACCAGGCTTCGGCCTTGCTGTTGTCGGCATCCGGATCGCGCAGTTCGAGGCTCGACCCGCCGCCGTCGGCCAACTCGGGCCAAGGCTTACTGTCGTAATACCGCACGTCGTCGGCCGGGTTGTTGTTGGCGTCGACGAGCCGAATGTGATCGCTGCCGTTACTCAATCCGCGGTCGAAATTGCCCACGATCGTTGCATTCGGGAACTTGTCCCGCAGGGCGGCCGCGTCGTTGGCGACCACCAGGTATTCATTCCGCCCCAGCGTCGTCCCCGCGGGAAAAATGAAATCGATCGCGTCGCGCAGTCGCCAACCGCTGAGGTCGACGACGGACGCCCCGCGATTGTAAAGCTCGATCCACTCCTCGGGTGACTCTTCGTATTTTCCGGTTTCTGGCGACACTCCTCCGATCGCGTGATACATGATCTCGTTGATGACGATCTCATCGTGAAACGCAAACGAATTCTCCGCATTTGGCGTGGCGGCGGTCGGGTATAACCACTGATCCGAAAACTCCGGCGAGAGACCCCGCAGCCGATCCGCAACGGCGCGGGCGTTGAGCAGTTCCGTCTCCCCTTGCGAAAACAAAAACAGCCGGTCGCCGTCAGCAGCGCCAAAACCCAGTTCGGCCTCGGTTACCGTCACGAACTCGCCCGGGCCGATCGTCTGGGGGCCGAAGACGTGTCGGCCGCTCTCCGATCCATCGACCACAAGAACCAGACCGTCGAGATCGACCGGGGTCGAGCCGGTGTTGGCCAGTTCGAGCCACAGCGACGCCCCGGGTGTTGCGGCCCCGAAAACTTCGTTGATTACGAGCGCCGAAGCCGGCGGCGGCAAATCGAAATTCGCCGCTCCGGGCGTTCCACCTGCCTGCGCGCTGTGCGTCCAAGCCTCCGCTCGATCGGGCGGCAAGCTCGCGTCGAATCGCGAAAGCGTAAAGCCCGATCCGTCGGGTCCGACCGGCCAGCGGCCCTTGTCGTTGTACTCGATCTCAGTGATGATCGCGCCGTTGTTGTTGCGCAGCCGTAGCGTCTCGCCTTCATTGGCCAGGCGGCCGCTGAATGGCCCCAACACGCCGGTAACTCCCGACGCGGCCTCGAGCGCGTCCGGGTCGGCGGCAATCACCAGGTATCCGCGACCCGGCAAAATCGTGCCTTCGGGAAAGTCAAAATCGACGCCTCCCCGCAACGACCAATTCGAGAGATCGAAATCGATCGTGTTCAGGCTCTGCAGCTCGACCCACTCCTGGGAATTCTCGCCGTCGGCCGGGTGATAGCTGATCTCGTTGAACACCACCGTGCCATTGAGCACGACCCGCGGTTCGAGCGTTTCCAACACGGCCCGCCGCCCGCGCGCCCGAGATGCCTTCGCAGCACGACCAGCGGAGAACAGCGATTTGGACATGAGGAAACTCCAAGCCGCCATTGCTTCGCAGACGAGAATATGGGCCATACGGACGACATCCGCCCCGAGCCCCCAGAATCAGCGGCAAACCTCCCATTATATAGAAAACCCGTCAAGATTCAAAGGTTTTTCAGTTTTTCAGGTAATTCATAAAGCCGCACAGTTGGAGTCACCCGATTCATCGGGTCTTGCCAAACCCCATCCCCAGCAGTTGGAGTCACCCGATTCATCGGGTCTTGCCCGGCCACATACACCGCGTCAAACGCCGGCGGCCTACGGGCTTTCTTCATCGGCCATCTACCCTCACCGCCGGCTGCGTCGGGCGATCCGCGAAACGCCCGCCATATCCGTCATCGCGAGATCGATGCCCGCGGCTTGCATCCGGCGCAGCGTGGTGTTAGCCGCGCGCTGGGCGCCGCGCTGCCGGCGTTCGGTCCGGGCCAGTCGCGAGAACACCTCGTCCCGGGCACCGCGCCGCCGGGCGCTCATCTCGAAGCTGTAGAGAGAACCGGAAACGTCATCGGAGTTGAGGGCCGCTCGGAAACTCGACGAAACAAGCTGTCCTGGCACGGCGCCCAGTGTCGCGCCCATGACGTCGTGGTCGTCCTGATGGCCCAAGCCCAAAACGTGACCAAACTCATGGTTCACGACCGAAAACAGATCGACGCCGCCCGAATTGACCGACCAACCGTATCCAGCCGCGTCGCGATCGATCCAGACGATGTTGAGCGCCGCGACTCCCAGCAGCGAGTCGGAAAGGTCGGCGATCTGCACGTCGACTTGGGCATCCGGTCTCGGTGCGGCCAACAGCGGCTGCGGCGTCGAGGCGGCTTCTGCTTCGAGCAGAGTGAGGTCTGTTGCGGTCACGCTGCGGCGCGTTTCGCTCGTAGCGAGCATTCGGTACATCACCGAGTCGCCATCACCGCTGTGCGCCAGGCCCGCGGAGTGCCCCAGTTCGTGCGTCACGATCGTTTGCAGGTCGTACTGGTCGCTGCCAATCAACAGGGGGTCTGCGCCCGCGTACCAGTTCCAGCCACTCAACAGCGTGATGTGGCCCGCAACTGTATAACCGAGCACCCCGTCGGCGGCAGTGCCGCCTTCACTGGTGGCGGCAACCTCGATGACGATCACAGCGTCAGCAGCGGCAGCCACCTCTACCAACGTGACTCCGTAGGCACCAAAGGCCACATTTAACGTGTCGATTGAATCGCGAAACCGAGCCTGCTGATCCGCAGTGATCGTTGCGGCGGCATCGTCGAGGAACACGCCAACAGCGCCCGTGAGCAGTTCGTCAGCGCGAGCCGCAGGGGCCCCGTCCAGGGAAGTGGATGTTTGGGAAGCCGCTTCTATCAGCCCCGCTCCCGACGTGCTCGAGGCTGACTGGATCGCGTCGTTGATGGCATCAATTAACGCCTGGCCGTCGCTCTCAGAGAGCTTCCCGGTCTTGATGAAAGCATTGATCTGATTGATCAAGGCATTGAGTTGGTTGACGCCGGTCGTTATCTTGCCGCTGTCCAGGCTGCCGGTCGCCGCATCAAGTTTTGTCGTCAGCGAATTGCCCTGACCCCCGTTGAGAACATCCGCAGCGACCAGGTCTTGCACGTCCTGTTGGATCAGTTCCATCTGCTCCTGCGCGGAAAGCACGGTGACAGTGAAGGTGTCTTCTACAAACAGCCCACCGCTGTCAGTCGCCCGGATTGTGATGTCACCCGTGCCGCTTTGGTCGGGCAGATAGTCCAACACCAAATTGCCGCCCACGATCGTGGCCGACACGAGGCTGACGTTCGTGTTGCCGCTGACGCTGAGCGTGAGCGTGTCGTCGACGTCCACATCGTCAAACGTGCTGGATACGTCAATCACCTCGTCCGGATCATCCTCGTTCGCCTCGACATCTGCGATCGCGTTGACCAGAAACGGCTGGTCATTCGCACCGTTGACGGTAATCGTGAGCGTCGAGGAAGAGGGCGCGCCGCTGTCGTCGCTCATCGTGTAGTCGATCGTCACCGTCGACGAGTCACCCGCATCCAGTTCGTCGAAGGCGGTGCCGGGATCGAACTGGAGCTGGTTGCCCACAATGCTGAGCGACCCGGCGGCGGCGGGTGAGCCACTCAAGCCCGCAGTCGAGATGATCGAAGCGCTGTCCAGGCTGAAGTTGGAGGGGTTGTCGTCGCCGTCCACATCGGTGTCGTTGGCCAGCACGTCAATGACGATGGCGGTATCCTCGGCGGTAGTGGCGGTGTCAGCGTTGGCCACGGGCGCCACATTGTCTACGGTGAGCGCGAAGCTGGTCGTGCTGGACGCCCCGTCGCTGTCGGTGGCGGTAATGGTTACCGTCTGACTGTCATCGGGACCATCGCTCGTGTCGAACGACCAGCTCCAGTTGCCGCTGTTGCCGATGTCCTGCGTGATCGAGCCGGCCGAAGCGGTGATGACTACGTTGTCGCTAGCGTCCACGTCGGCAAACGTACCGCTGTTGGCAGCAGTCTGGGACTCGTCGACCGTCACCGAAGCAACTGCGGCCGCAACGGTTGGCGCGTCGTTGACGGCGTTGACGGTGATGGTCAGTTGCTCGGTATCCTGCAACGCGCCGCCGGAACCGTTGTTGCCCTGGTCATTGGCCGTGATGGTCAGCGTATCGCTGCCGTAGAAATCCTGGTCGGGTGTGTAGACAATCGAAAGGGCGAAGGCCGCCGTGATATCTGTTTGAGAACCTGTAAACGCCAGCGTGCCGTCAGATCCGTCGGCGTCGGAGAATGTCAAGCCGGTCGTGTTGGTGAGTGCCAGTGAACCGTCGTCGACACTCAGCGACATCGCGATCGGGTCGGTTCCCGCATCGATGTCGGAGACGATCACGCCGCTGATTGTCACCGGAACGTCTTCGTCGGTCGTGACATTGCCAGCAGGCAAATCGAAACGCTGTCCGACGATGCCGCCTTGGTCGCCGTCCTGACCGATTGAAGTCCAAGAGGCCATCACGCTGCCGTCCGCAAGCTGTACCACTCTGCCAAGTTGTTGATTGTTGCTTGTAAAAGTGTTTGCCTGGAACTCGGAACCGGCTGCCACTCCGTTTGTGTCGTATCGTTGACCGACGATTGCTTGCCCGCTGCCATCCTGGCTCTCTGAAGTCCACATTACCAAGAACCCGCCGTCAGTCAGGCCAGTGACCCACGGATTGCTCTGATGGTTGGTTGTGAAAGTATTGATCTGAAACTCGGACCCGACTGGACTGCCGCTAACGTCATATCGCTGACCGTAGACGCCATTGAGATTGGCGTCCGGACCATACCAAGTGATTACGAATCCACCGTTGTCCAGCGCCGCAACCGTGGGCGAAGCTTGAAATCCAGCCGTTGTCGTGTTGACGTGAAACTCCGAGCCAGCAGGAGTTCCGGAAGCATCGTAGCGTTGGCCGTACACACCGCGAGAGCTGCCGCCATCGTCTTGCGGCGAATCCCAGGTAACGACGAAGCCACCATCATTCAAAACAGTGGCCGCAATTCCCCCCTCACCTTGGTTACCAGTGATGAAGGTGTTCACTTGGAACTCTAAGCCGATCTTGGTGCCCGTCGCATCAAAGAGTTGCCCGAAGATTCCGGGGCCGCTGCCATCTTGAGGACTTGACGACCAAACGGTGATGAAGCCACCGCCTGGTAAGCCGTTGCTGATCGAACTGTTCTGGAATCCGGCGGTCGTGGTGTTGACGGGAAACTCTGAGCCGATCGGCGTACCGGCGGCATCGTAAATGCGGCCGAATACATCAAAGACGGTGGGAGTCTGTGAATCCCAGGTGATCACGAAACCGCCGCCAGCGAGAGCGGCCACTGAGCCTCGTGCCTGTTCGCCCGCTTGGACGGTAGCATTGACCAGGAACTGGGCTGCGAGCGGCGCGCCTGAGGCATCATAAACACGTCCAAAGACACCAATGCCGCTGCCATCAGCGCCACTATTGTCGTCCCAGATCACCACGAAGCCACCCCCTTCAAGCGCGGTCATCTTCGTATTGACCTGGACTCCTGAGGTAATTGTGTTAACCACAAACTCTGACCCCGACGCGACGGGAGTCGGATCGGTCGCGGGCAGCACCACATCCGGCGCGACGTTGACCGGACCTAGTGGATCTACGCTATAGCGCAGCAGCACGGCGTCGTTTTGCCCGACGGCGTTGCCACCCTCAGCGAAGCTGCGCGATTCACCAACAACGTAAAGGTCTGTGCCGTCGCTTGCGACGCGATTGGCTCGGTCATTCTGCGCGCCCCCGAAGGTGTCGGTCGAGAGGATCGCGCCGGTAGATGGATCGATTTCCATGACGACCATATCTTCGCCACCGGCGCCGGGGGCGTTCGTATAACCCACGGCGAACAGGCGACCGCCAACGCTGACCACATCGCGCAGGTTGTCCGCCGTGCCCCCGCCATCGGTAATCGTGCGCCATAGCTGATTCCCTGCCTGGTCATACTTGGCGATGACGTAGTCCGTATCGGCACCACGGGTTTGCCCGACGGCGTAGACTGATGTCCCGTCAGTCGCCAAACCAGCGAAGTCACCGGTGAGTCCGGTGTCTTGATTTTTCCACTGAACGACTAGATCGCCGTTGTATTTCCAAACGGTTGGCCGCGAGATGTCACTGTTGTCGTGATTGCCGCCAGCCACGTAGATGCTTCCGGCAATCTCGACGATACCGAACACATTTCCCTTCGCGCTGTTCGGCGCACTGCATGTGTTGAAGTTGACTGAAGCGGCCGTTGCGGCGGTCATGATGTTGCCAGCCGAATCGTATTTCGCGACGGTGAAGGTCGTGTGACTGCATGGCTGGGCGCTGCCGATCGTATACAGGAATGTGTTACCGCCGTCGTCAACCGCGATGACATCGTTGTGGGTCTCGGTGCCGTTGTAGACAAAGAACGACGTGCCGGGACTCGAATTGAACGTGCCTTGCGGAACGACCGCGGCCCAGTTTGAACCGTCTGGACCGCCACCGGCCACATTGTTCGCATCGAAGTTGGTCAACAACGATTTAACTTCAGTGCCACCGGTACCGTCGTTGGTCAACCCAACGCCTGGATGACTGAATCCCGCACCGTAAACGCTGTTTCCGTGCGCCGCGATGCCGTTCAGCGTGCCCAACGTCCACGACTTGGAAAACACAGGAGTCGTGCTCGGTCCAGTCGGGGCCGAGTATTTCACAAGAAACGACGAGGCGCTTGGCGACCCGCTTTCGTTGGCGTTAACCGAAACGTAGATGTCGCTGCCCTGGATTTCGACGTCGGTCCCGCGCTGATCGCCGGCGCCGCCGAAGAAGGTTGATTCAAGGAGCGACAGGCTGCTAAGCAGCGTGCGGTCTTCCAGGCGCTCGATGGCGAAAAGAGGGATCGACCGTCTCTTGCGGCGGCGGGCGGTGCGAGCGCGTCGGGCAGGGAACTTCAACGAGCGAAGCCAAGGGGTGAACAACATGGTTGTGATCTCCTGCTGGAAGGCGGTTTGCGTTACAACAAAAATGGCTCGATCCCGGGCGCGCAAACCAAGCGTCCGGGTCAGTCCGGGCCGGTGAGGGGGATGCTTGGTGGCGACGCCTCACCGGCCGTATTGTCTTTTTTTGTGTTCCGCTTTCAGTGGTCAGCTTTTTCCGATTCGTTGCTGCCTGACTTCTGTTTCTCGATGCCTAGTAGTTGTTCCGCTTCGGTCCGAAAGCGGATGAGTTCTTTGTCGTCCGGCCTGTTCTTCTGCAGTAGCCGTTCAAGCCAAGGCGCACGCCGGGGGCGAACTCGAACACCACACGTTTGAGGATACCAACGGTCGCGAGGATTGCAAGCAAATTTACCCCCCCCCAAGAATTCCCAAATTTCTTGGAGATCGCGCGGGAAATGCCCCGCTGGTGAGGGGATTTGGCCCGAATTTGACTTCCGAGCAGGCTGGTCCCGGCCAAAATTCGCCAATCAGGCGGCGGCCAGTTCAGCCGCCGCGGGCAGCAGAGAAGGGGCAGCGGAGCGGTCGAGCCGCGCGCGGCAACACGCGGTCAGCAAGTCCAACACGTTGCGGTTCTGTTGCCGAGCGGTGGCCACGACGCTGAGCATTCGTTCGACGAAGCGGCTGCCCGCTTCGCTGTCGGTCCCACCGCTACTCTTGCGCCATAGCACCGCATGACGTAACACGCGTTCGGCGTCGTTGTTCGTCGGCTCGATCCCTTCGATCCAGACGAACGTCCAGAGAGATGGCTCCTGCGCGAGCAGCTTGCGGCAGGTGCCCGCCGTCTTCTTGCACGAACACTCCGCCCCACGTTCCAACTGCTCACGCAACGAGTGACGTAACGGGCCGACGTACTTCTGGAACGACGAGCGCGCAAGGGTGCCGTCGCGAACCCGATGCCACCAGTGAAAGAGTTGATCGGAGAGTTCGAGCAGCGATTTGCCGAACTCGCTGCCGCTGTTCTCCCTGTCGATCATTGCCTGGAAGTCGCGCCGCAGATGCGCCCAACACAACTGCCGACGTTTGATCCAGGTGTACGCCGTCCAACGATCCGAGGTAAGCACACGATTGTAGTTCTCACCCAGCATCTCGCGGATGACCTTTGCGCCCCGTGTTCCAGCAATGGTGAACACGGTGGCGACTTGCGTCACCGCAACCCAAAGCCACGCCTTGCTGCGATTCTCGCGCCAGGAGGTTTCATCGGCACCCGCGTCTTGGGGGCGAATGTACTCACGCAGTTCTTCGACGGGCGCTTCAAGGCTTTTGCTGGTGGCCCGTTCCAGCTTGCAGACCATGCCCGTGGAGATGGTGAGCCCGAACAGATCGGCGGCCAGCTTGATTCAAAACGAGCCGCGGGCGGCTGGCGACCGCTCGCGGCTCGGAGGTGGATGGGGTGTGGTGGCGTGGTTTACTTGCGTCTCCGCCGCCTGCGGTAGCCTAGCAGACCAAACAGGCCCAGGGCGGCCAGCACCAAGCTCGACGGCTCGGGAATCCCGGAACTGAATTGGATGTCGTCGAAAGCCATGTCAGCACCGCCTGCCCCCGCTGTCAACTCGTACCTCAGCACCACAGTTGTCCCAGTAAAGGTCAGGTTGGAGTATAATTCCGAAACCCCTGCGCCAAGGGGGCCGCTGCGGATCACATCAAAGGCGCCGCCATTGACAGAGACACTGACGGTGGCCTCCTTGCCGTCGCGGGCAGAGCCGAACAGGAACCCATCCAAGTTCACCTGGCCTTGCGTGGCGGTAAATGTGATTTCCATCTCTCCGTGAATATACCCAAGATCGGTGAGGTCGTACGCAAAGCCAGTACCGGGGCAGCATACGCTCCCGGCACCATGGTCCACGGTGATAAATGGTGTGTCGCCGCCGGCCGAGCCGGTCGCTCCAAAGGCGTTGGTGTCCGGATGGGTGACGTTATCACCGTAGTTTTGGCTGGTGGGCTCAAAGGGGGATCCGTCGGGGACGCCCTCGTAGGTGAGCAGAGTCGCCTGGGCCGTCGTCGCAAACGACAGCAGAGCGAGTGTCAGGAGAAACAGGCTCAGCGTGAAAACAGAAAGGGTCTTGCGGTTGTGCTTGCGAGTAGTCATGGGTTGGTTCTCTTATGGTTTGAGTTTGAGATTAGAAGTCAAAAGCTAGAGATCGGTAACGAGTGATCGGTCATCAGTAGCCGCAGTCCGCGGGCGGCGGACGCGGTGACGCGCGAATTGCCGCGGCGCCCTCCGCGTGCGGATCGCTCCTGGCCTGCGGCCGGTGGATCCAAACTCGTGGTGCGTCGGTGTTCATCGTGGGTTCTCCTGGCTGGATGCTGCATGTCTCGTAGGTCGGCAGATCCCTGGGTGCGTCGGTCTCTAACTGATTTTCCCAGCAGTGCCGTTGATGCTCGATTTCACCACACTGCCTCAACCATCCTGTCGCTTGCACGTGGAACGTGGACGGACGCATTCCCGCGGTGTGACTCGATCGGCCCGGCACACGCTCGGCCGACGGACCGCGGCAGCCAGCACGTATCGACCGGCTTGCAGACGTACATCGCGGCGCCGGCTCGGCGGGCCAGCAGGTCGGCCTCTACCCGATACGTTGCG
>JADFKK010000221.1 GCA_022564995.1 Planctomycetota bacterium
ATCGGCGGGACGCTCGGAAGTACATGGAACAGTGCCGGGATGCGATTCCTGCTTGGATCATGCCGCTACATAGAGTCGCGGAAACTGTCGAGATGAAGCCCGGCGCATTCGACATTGTGATTGTGGATGAGGCGAGCCAAACGGGGCCGGAGGGACTCATCCTTCAGTACCTTGGCAAGCAGTGCATCATTGTCGGTGACGACAAGCAGATCAGTCCAGAAGCCGTCGGCGTCAACCTGAACGCCGTCCGCGCTCTGATGGACCAGTATCTCTCGGACTTTCCGTATGCCGAGACCCTTGCTCCCACATCGAGCTTGTTCGATCAGGCGAGTATCCGTTATGGCGGAAACCGAGTGACCCTGCGAGAGCATTTCCGTTGCATGCCTGAGATCATCCGTTTCTCAAACAACTTGTGTTACTCTGACACGCCACTCATTCCGCTGCGACAGTACCCACCAGAGCGGCTTGAACCCATCATGGTGCGCCACGTTGTGGATGGATACCGCGAGGGACAGAGCAGCCATGTAATCAACCGTCCTGAGGCGGCAGCGGTCGCCAAGACAGTGATCGACTGCCTGCACGATCCTCGCTACGCTGGAAAGACAATGGGCGTGATTTGCCTGCAAGGTCACGCGCAGGCGCAGCTTATCGAGCAGTTGCTCCTGGACGCCGTTGGTCCGCAACCATTCGAGGAACGGCAGTTGATCTGCGGTGTTGCCTATAGCTTCCAAGGCGATGAACGGGACATCATCTTTATGAGCATGGTTGCCGCAAGTGAAGGACAGGGGCGGTTCGCTGCGTTGGTTCGAGAGACGTTCCGTCAGCGATTCAATGTTGCAGCTTCGCGTGCGAGGGATCAGGTCTGGCTGTTCCATAGTGTGCAGCGAAACGAACTCAACCCGGAGTGTATGCGACGGCGTCTGTTGGATTCGTATTACAGTCCTTTGAAAGAAGTGTTGTCCACGGACCTCTCTGGCTGCGAAAGTCAGTTTGAACGTGATGTTGCGACAGAACTTGTGTCGCGGAACTATCGAGTCATTCCGCAATATCCCTATGCCGGAAAGAGAATTGATCTCGTTGTCGAGGGAACCACATCCCGACTAGCGATTGAGTGTGACGGCGACGAATGGCACGGACCGGACCGCTACGAGGCGGATACGCAGCGGCAGCGGATATTGGAGCGGGCGGGCTGGAAATTCGTGCGCGTCCGTGGAAGCGTCTTCTACGCTGGTCGGCAGGCCGAGGTGGCACGCTTGCTGGCTGAAATTGAAGCACAAGCGATTGAGCCAATTACGGATGATCGAGAGCCTGGCGACACCGAATGCTCATACATCGGTGAAGTACGAGGCCAACACTGTCTGGAATCACTTGGCAGTATTACGGTCGAGAGCGTGGCTGATTTGAATGTGTCCGTGGACGCCCATCCGCAGCAGGAGAGCTGTGTCGTCGATTCTCACCCTGATGAAAGCGAGGATCAACCAGAGGACGTGCCTAGCGACGAAAAACCTGAAAAAGGCGCGGAAGCGATGTCCGAGACAATCCATGAGCCAGATGTTGATAGCGCTAGAGATGTGACCTCTGCTTCTCAGCCGACCGAAAAGCGTTCAAAGGAACGGCAGACCACTGGCGAGGTCGTCGCATATGGATTTGAGATGTGGCTCCGACTTTCACACTGGGCAAAAACAGGTGACGTTCTCAAACCCAAAGAACGGAGCCTTGTTTATTGTGTTGGAGACCGAATCAGAAAAACAAATGAACCTTCTCTTCGGCAGGCAACGTGGGCGCAAACGATCCTTCACAATGCGGTCGAGTTGGGGTTTGATGTGGCAGCGGAAGACTCGTAGCGTAAGTAAGGCGTCATGAGCGCTGCCCGCCGCTTTGCTTTGCGGCTGAGATTACGAGACATCCCCCGCAGATGCGGCGACAGGTAACTTCCCCCAAAAAAAGCTGGCCATTATTGATGTTGGTGTCGGAGGGCGCACTGCGCCGCCCGTCACTCACAAAGGCCTTGGGGATGATGAGCTCAAACGGAATGGGCGTCGGGTGTCGTGACAGATCACACCGCGGCCGTCTCGACCGGAGCCGTGTCTTCGTCTGGCTCGGTGGAACCATCAAGAGGAGCCGGCGGCGGAGTTAGCGCTGCTACCAGTTCCGGCAACCATTCAATATGCTCCTCCATCGTAACGGCCACCTCCTCGTCGTATGCAGTCGGCGGGCTGCGCCGCTCCTCGATCTCCCGCTCAAATACCCGTTTCGCTTGGTCGATGAATTTGCCTGGCTCGGCAATCGCAAACAAAATCTGCGGCTGGGACCATTCGAGAGCTGTGTCGAGAGCGCGCTGCGTATGTCGGCTGGGAGTTGGCCGTCGACGGCAAAAGGACTCAAGGCTTTTAGCATGTGAAGGGCAAGCCAAGTCGACATGAAGTTGAAGTCTCGGCTGCCCCATGTCGGTGTGAATGCGGTGTCGAGCAGTTGCTCCATCTCGTCTTCTGGCGATGGGTATTCCTGGATCATCGACTCCCAAGCGGCGTCCCCGGCCTCGGCACGAGTCATGCCTTGCTCACGGAATCGTTTTCTTTCAGCGTCGCGAAAAATACTGGCTTCGTACCACTGGCCGGATTTTTGCAGGCGATGAGTGGCGTCGATTTTGCTTTCGGTCAGGTGGCAGCCTCCGTGCCGGTGATGTGGTTGGTCGGTGGTATATCGTTTACCGCTGTTTTATTATTGCGCGATTGCGTGTTGTAGTCAACGAAGTTGGGGCGATTTCGCGCCGGTGGCGAAGCGTTTGTGCTCGGCTTGAGCTTCTACCGGCGACGGAGACGACGGGCATTCTAACCCCCGCTGATTCCCGACGTATTCTGAGTCGGGTTGCCTGCCGTTCGTGCAACAGGGGCGAAGCTGGGGCTTCGATATTGGGCCTGAGTCGGCGTCTCGCGACGGATTGATCACAACATCGGCCCCGAGCGGGCGATCGCGCGATGTGCAGTTCACTTGCGGGTCGCCCAGCCATGTTGTGAAGGCCATGTGTCCCGGCGCTGTTGGAACCCATCACACTCGACACGCGTCTAAGATGTCGCCAAAATGCCCCGATTGGCGCTCACCTCACTTCACGCGGAGGACAAACGGATGATAAGCAGATCTGCCTGGGTTGGCTGCATGGTCCTGGTCGTGACAACGCTTGCAAGCACCTTCGCGTGGGCTGATCCCTGCGGCATGGTTCCGCCGGTTTATGTTGGCCCCGGAGTGCCGATCACGCGTATTGGCGAGCAGCAGACCTACGTGTTTTACAAGGACGGTGTGGAGACCTTCGTCATCCGCCCCGGCTTCAAGGGCAAGGTCGACGAGTTCGGCATGTTGATCCCCTTCCCGGAACCGCCGGCCATTCGCAAGGTGCCGGATCACATCTTCAGTCACATCGCCGCGGCAGTCGATCCGCCAGAAATAATGGTTGATCTGCGGCGTCAGTACGACGACTTTGATCGAAACGGCAACGGACAACAGCCGACCTCAGGCGTGACCATTCTTCGCTGGAAGCAAGACACCGTCCGCGTCATCCGCCAGGAGGCCATCGGCATGTACGAAGTGGCCGTGCTGGAAGCTGGCAGCCCAGCGGCGCTGAAGCGCTGGATGGACGATCACGAGTACAAGTTTCCGTTCGGCATGGAAGATGCCTGCGGCGACTACATCAAGGACAAGTGGTGCTTTGTCGCGGTGAAGACCAAGGTCGGCCAGAAGCAGGGCGTCGATCCCAAGCCCGGTCAGCGCAACGTCAAGAGCAAACTGCCAAGCGGCTCCACCTTCGACGGCTCGGTGCAGGCGATGGGCTTCCGCTTCAAGAGCAAAGAGCTTGTCGTGCCGATGCGGCTATCCAGCTTCAACGCGGGCGAGCTGCGTAACGTCATCTACCTGCTTACCGACGGTCCGAAGAAAGTCCGGGCGATCCCCGAAGAGTACGTCGTTCGGCAAATCTCCGGCGAGCAACTCTACAAGAACGTCACCGAACTGTTGCCGCTGCGTGTGATCGGCGGCACGGTCTCCGACATCCCTGCGTATCGCTTGAAGACGCTTCCCAAGGAGCGCGACCCGGAACCAAAGATCGGTGCTGCCAAGGATCTCTTCGCTGGTGACCTGCTGGCCGTGAGCAGCAAGAGGCTGTCGCTACCACACGAGGAAAAAGAAAAGGAATTACTGCGGATCGGCGAGCGATTCGGACTACGCGGCGCGGAGATCGACAAGCTGAACACCGGCTCGCTAGCCAACGAGCGAGCCAAGACCGTCAAGCAAGCACTGGAAGACCTCAAAGGCATGACGCTGACCGTCATCGACGGCGACTTTCCACGCGAGGTGCTCGCCAGCCGAAACCTCACCTTCGGCCAGTATCGCATGCCGACGCGTCGCAATACGGCCGAGTTCTACGACGCCAAACAGAAGAAGCCAGCCGGTAAGAAACAGGGTGTGTTGAAGCTAGGACGACTTGATCCGTCTGGCGAGTCACCAAGCCGAGAGGGCCGAAGTCAGGCAAGCCATATAGCCGAAAGAGCAAGAGGTTTGATTGTCCTCAGTCTGGCCCTGGCGATCGTCGGCCTGCTGCTTGTCAGTCGGCGAAAGAGCCGAGAGGTTTCTTGAAGACCGTCCTATTCTCGCAGGCTTCTTTATGCGCGGCGTCCGGTGATTATCCCCCGGCTAGCGCCGAGTGCTCGCCCATCGCACGATCAACCGCCGCGGCTTGCAGGCAACGGAGGGCCGCGTCGTGAGAGGACAGGCCATTGGCACCGAGTCGCTTCCCGGATACGTCAAAAAACGTGGGCCAGATTGATCCTCTTCGGCCCACCGGGGTACGGCCCGTGTCCGTTCCAAAAACGGTCCTTTCTTGAGGCGCATCACGCGCCACGGGTTCTTGACACAGTAGCGGCGTATCGCGAGCACGAGTCGGGACTGGACCAGCAAGCCGCACAATCTAAAGGCGGGCACTACTGCCCGCCCGACGACGGAAAATCCTCTCCCGGTCCGGTGTCGACTCCTCGGCCAGTGCGCGGTCGACGGCGGCGGCTTGGAGTCGGCGGAGCGGGTTGACCCTTGAGATGGGTTCGTCGTTTCGCCGTCCAGCACGCCGCAACGCGACATCATCTCGTCTCCCAAGCCGGTCGAAGTGGTCGCTGGTAGCCGTGTGACTTGGTTCTGATTCGGAATTCTGCTTCGTGGCATTCGGCGGTCCTGTTGTAACATGTGCAGCGGCCGGTTGTGGTGAAGCCGCCGGCCCCGGTCCGGTCCAAGCGGCCAATAGCACGGTTAGATCCTCGAAGTTCACCGGCGTGCCGAGCGGGTCCACCAGATTCCCCTCCGCCGCCGAGACATTCTGATTCCAAGCAGCCAACAAGACTGTTAGGTCTTCAAAATCCACGAACCCGTTGCCGGTCAGATCGGCCGGCGGCGTATTGGCGGACAGGTCGATCAGCCGAAGACCGTTTTGGGCGTCGCGCGGGTTGTCTTCGACGATTTGCAGGTCCGCGGCGTCGACTCGTGCGTCGCGGTTGAGATCATGCACGTTGTCGACGGCGGCAGGATCGACTGCGCCGGCTAACACGGCCGCCGCGTCGACTTCGTCAACGAGCACCACGTCCGCCCGATTACCTTTGCCCGTGTCGCCCACGGCGCTGCCGAAGTAGAATACGTCCGGCTCCGTCAGACCCGTGTCGCCGGTGGCTTTGAGCGTGACTTGCAACCAGGTGTTTTGCAGGGCACCCTCCGGCCAGGTGAGCGTGATGCGGTCGGAGCCGCCCGTGCCGGCGCCCTCCCGGACCACAATACGATTGGGTCGCGGCGCCAGCGGCCAAGAGGACGGGTCGGCCGTATTGCCGGCGCGGAATACGAACTGCCGCGCGTCGATGTCGTCGGGGTCGGCCAGCTCGTTGACGTCAATCATCACGCCGGTGATGCCGCCGGGGAAGCTGGTGTAGTTGGCCAGCGTCGCCGCTTCGCCCGGTAGCAGAGCCGCTTTATCGGTGGCGATTGCCGCGTCGTCGAGCGAATTGACGGTCGGGTCGTTTCCGTCCAGCGGCGAGCCGTTGTAGAACACGAGCCGGCCGGCGACAAACGTGCCGGCTGGCTTGACGGTGATCGTGACGGTGGCCAGATTCGAGATCAACGTGTCATCGGTAGCGCGATATGTAAACGTGTCGCTACCCGTGAAACCAGCTTCGGGCCCGTACATAAACGATCCGTCGGCGCCCAGCGTCAATTGCCCGTGCGCCACGTCGTCGACCAGCGTCGCACTCAGCGGATCGCCGTGCGGGTCGACGTCGTTGGCGATCGTGCCGCCCTCGGCGTCGATCGACAGCATCTCGCCCGGCGCTACGCTATAGGCATCATCCGCCGCAAGAATCGCGTCCTGCTGCGGGCCGACTTCGAGGGTTACGGTCGCCACGTTCGACAGCTCCTGTCCGTCGCTGGCGCGGTAGGTGAAGCGGTCGACGCCGACGAAGTTCGCCAGCGGGGTGTAAAGGAAGGTACCGTCGTCATTCAGTTCGAGCGTTCCGCTGTGCGGCGAATCGACCAAAACGGCCGCTAACGCATCGCCTTCGACGTCTTGGTCGTCAGCCAGCAGGCCGACGTTCGGATTGCGCAGCGTGCCGCGGATGACCATGTCGTCGAACATGAACCGCTCGCTCGACGACGTGTTGGTCGCGTCGATCGCCACGCGGACGAAGCGGAAATCAACGGGGATGTCGACCTCGAATGTGGTGAATGCGCCGAACTGGCCGTTGTCCAGCGCCTTGAGTTGATCGTTCGGGTCGTTCCTTCCCGTGCCGCCGGTGAGCACCCTTGGCGTGACACGGAACGTCTGGCTGTCGTCGCTCACTTCGACAAACACGAGGATCGAGTCCTCATTGACTTCAAAATCGCTCTGGCTGCTGGTCTCCCAAGTTCGCACGCCGACCGATACGTTGATGCTCGAATAGGGCGTTACGTCGACCAGATCGGTGCGGAGTTGAATGTTTCCTTCATTCAGCAGAAACTGTTTGTTGCCCGCGCCGAATTCTTGCACGCCGACGATCGATCCGTTCATCGTGCCGCCGAAGCCCAATTCCCTGTCACCCCCGGTGCCCGCCACGTAGCGCCTGGCTCCGACCGCAGGCTCCTGGAATCCCGTTTCCCCGACGATCACCGGCGGCGCGACGGTCGAGGTGATTTCCAGCGGAGTGTTGACCTCGGTCGTGAATCGCTTGTTGATCGCCAGCGGTACATCGTTCACGGAAACAACGTCGATCGACACGCTCACCACGTCGCTTTGCAGGCTGCCATCGCTGGCCAGATAAGTAAATGTGTCGGTTCCGAAGAAGTTCTCGCCGGGCGTGTAGCTGAACGAGCCATCGTCGCTGAGTTCAACAGCGCCGTGCAGCGGCGCGGCGACGAGCACCGCCGAGAGCACGTCGCCTCCCAAGTCGCTATCGTTGGCTAGCACCCCGGCGGCCGCGTCGACCGTCAGTATGTTGTCCTCGTCCACCTGATAGTCGTCGCCCGTTGCCTCGGGCAGCGCGTTCACGTTGATCGTCACGGTGGCCAGATTGGAGAGATCATCAGCGGCGCTGACTCGATAGGTGAATTGATCGACGCCGACGAAGCCCGGCTCGGGCGTGTAGGTGAACGATCCGTCGGAATTGAGTTGCAGCGTGCCGTGCTGCACGTCGTCGACCGGTACGACCGACAACACATCGCCGTCGGCGTCGAAGTCGTTCTCCAGGATGCCGATCCGTGCGACGACGTCGAATTCCACGACGTACGCAGACCTGACGCTTCCCACGCCGAGGTCGTTCCAACGCCATCCGTTAGACCGTGCGACGTCGACCGCGTCCTCGTTGCCCCCAGAGTTGTTTGGCTCGCCACCATTCCAATTCGTAAAGCTGACCGGCTCGCCGGTAACCCAGCGGAAAAGTCCTTCGAACTCGACGTCGTTCAAGCCGATGAACATGATACTGGTCGGAGCGGGGTCCAGCACGTTGGCCTTGAGAAATTCGTTTTCCGCGGCCGAAGTGATCGTGACCAGATGCCCCGTGGCGCCGAAAAGCCGCTGCGATTGGGCGTGGTCAAAGGCCTGATTCCAATTTCTGTTTCCCGTAACGACGCCGTAGTAATGCCCGTTCTCCTCCCACTTCACAAGATTTCTGCCCGGCGGCAGCTCGAACTGCGACCTCAGAATCCCATCCTTCTGAACCATAAAAAAGTCGTCCACAGCTACCGGCGGGTCGTCGACAGGAGTCACCGTGATCTCGACCGTGACGAGGTTGGACCGAAAGGTGCCGTTATCGGCTCGGTAGGTGAACGTGTCCGTGCCGAAAAAGTTCTCGTCCGGTTCGTAGCGGAAGGAGCCGTCGGCGTCCAGCATGAGGCTGCCGCTGGTCGGTCCGTCCACCAAGACGGTCGTCAGCGGGCTGGCCTGTCCGTCGCCGTCGTTGGCCAATACACCTCGGTTCACGGCGACCACCAGCGGCCTGTCCTCGTTGGTCCGGTACGCATCGTCAATCGCCACGGGCTGCGGCAGCAACGAGGAATCGACGAGCAGGGTGAACGTGGTGGCCGGCATCTCATTGCCGCTGATGTCGGCGATCTTGTCCGCCCCGCCGTTCAACACGATCTCATAGCTGCCGTCGGAGAACGTCGCCGCGTCGGGCAGCAGGCGAATCACGTCGCTGGCCGCGTCGTATGAAAAACTGAACGCGCCCAGCGCGGCGGCGTCGCGCGTGATCGACACGGTCGACGCGGTCACGCTGGCGTCGTCAAGGCGCAGGTCACTCAGTTGGATCTGCAAGTCCACCTGCGGATTCACCCGCAGGCGTCCTTCCAGCGGATCGGCGTCGAGCGGGCCGTTGTCCTGCGGCGAGACCAATTCGGCGGTCGGCGGCGCGGTGTCCAGCACGCGCTCGTAAAAATAGACCGGCCGCGGGTCGGTCTCGTTGATCGTAAAATACCCGCCGGTGGCCGGATCGAAGGTGATCGCTTCGCCCTTCGACTCGTCGGCATACGGCACCACGATCGGCTCGACGCCGATCAGCGCCTCGGCGATGTTCTGGCCCGGGTCGCGCCGGTAATAAAAGACGTCGTCGTAGTTCTTAATGAGAATCTCCAGCCCGTCCGGCGAAACGTCGCCGGCAGTCGCGCCGGTCTCCCCCGATCCGCCCGATTCGTCGCCCCAGGTCGTCGTGCCCACCAATTGCAGCGTAATCACGCCCTGGCCGGTCAATTCGTCCTGCGTGACGCGATAGACGTGGTTCTGCCGGTCGCGCTTCGAGAGGATCACGATGTCACCGCTGATCGGATCGACCAGCAGCGTTTCCGCGTCGCGGGCACCGTCGGGATATACCAACTCGAACGACTCAACCTCCGGCAGACCGACGTCGATCGCTGCCTGGCCCACGGCGACCAGCGGCTCCCTCACGCGATAGATGGTGACCGAACTGCGACGGGCGCGGTTGTCGCCCGTGTCGGCAATATAGAGATAGTCGACGCCCGCTTCCGGACCGGGACCGATCGCAACGTCTTCCCAATCGGTCGCCCCAGCGCCGCTGAGGCGATAGATGCCGAGGTGGGCTCCGGTGGTGTCCATCGCGAACAGCCGCGCCCGGTCGCCCGAGTCGTTGTGGACCCAGATGACGCCGTCGTTCTGCCGGCTGGCGACCATGCCGGAAGATTCCATGATCTGGCTGAACCGGACCCTGCCGACGACCACGCCGTCCAAAAACTCGGGCGGGCGATCGATCACGATCGTGCTGGCGAATGGATCGATGGGGGTTCCTTGCAAATCATCGATCGCGCCCCTGGCGATTCGAAAGGTGTGCTCGCCCGAGGATAGCGTCGCTGCAAATTCAAACACCACGGTATCGTGGTCCAGGGAATGAACGGCCGACGCCGATACACCATCGATCGTCAGATCCTCAGGATCGAGCGAGGAGAGCAGCAAGGTGTTGTTAAAGTCTACCGTGACTGCAACTGCACCAGTGGCTACGACGGCGCCGTCTGCCGGATCGATCGAGGTGACCGCGAAGGCCGGCAACGAACCGCTGTGTCCCGAGACGTTTAAGACGAACTCGCCTGCCGTTCCGCCCACCGACAGGACGCGGATTGTGTACACGCCCGACGAGTCGGCCGTGTGCCCGAGCGCAGCATTACGCCCGTCGGCGGCGCCGTTGTCGTCGCCGGCCACCAGAGTGCCGGTCGGATCGTACAACTCGACGCGCGGGTCGAGCAGGTTGACGAATTCGCCGGCTCCGTCGGCCGGGGTGGACGTAGCAATTTGGAGTAGGTCGCCGGCCGTCACGCCGACGGTGAAGTCTCGCGAGAGGCCGCTCGCATCCAGGTGTCCGAGTGCCGCGCGAGCGAGCGTCAAGTCCAGCGTCGCTCCAGGATCCGCCAACCGCGCGTCGCGGGTGACGACCAGGCTATACTCGCCGGCGGTTCCAGAGACGCGTACGAAGAAATCTTCCGTCAGGCCGTCGCTCGTGGTGTCGCGAACGGGGCCGATCTGAGCCACTCGGCCGGCGTCCAGCGCAAGGCGTGTGCCGGCCGCATCGTACAGTTCCAGCGACGACAACCCGCGCGATAGATGCTGCAACGCCAAACTCGCCGACTGGCCGTCAGCCAGCTCGAAACGATACCAGTCAGGCATCGTAGGTGTGCTGCCGAATACCAAAACGTCGTCGATATTCCAGCCGGTATATGTTACCGAACCGTCGGTCGGGCCCATCGACCAGCGAAGACGAACATCGGGCCGATCGTCGGCGATCGCAGAGATATCGAAGGTCTGCGGCATCCAGGTGCTGTCCAAACTCGTCCCGGACCAGACGTTCGTCCAGCTGATCCCCCCATCGTTGCTGACCTCGACGGCTGCACGATCGCAACACGACTCAATCCGCAGCCAACGCATGAAGGACAACGAGACGTCGGTCGCTCCGAGTGTTGAGAAGGAGGGAGTCGTGGCGTATTGTACTGGCAGGCTGTTCGGATAGTTACCAGCAAGGTTGTAGCCGACAACATTGGGCCCGGTGAATCCGGACACCGGGTCGAGCCCGCCCGTCGGCTGTCCATACTGCCACTCTCCCTGCATGACCCAACCCGGATCGACGTCCATGTTGGCTTCATACAAGGTTGAAACTGCAGATGCCAAGTGGCCCAACACGGCTCCGCGCTCGGCCGAGCCGACCAGCGGGATGAAGCTGTCCGCCAGACTCTGGGCCGTGTCCGAGTCGTCGTTGGTCGGCCCGTCGTGCGACTCCTCTTCCACCGCGGCGTTGAGGATCACCCGCAGCGTGAAGTTGCCGGTCGCACCGCCCTCGCCACCGACCGTCACGGTGTACGTGCCGGCTCCCACCGTGGCGACCGTCTGCAGCACCGCGTCCAGCCCGGCAGCGGACGACACGCTTCTGGCAAGTGAATTGGACGACGGATCGAACAACTCCAGCGTCGCATTCAGTGTCGCGTCCGGATCGACCACCACCGTGATCGTCTGGCCGTCGTCCACGTCGAGCGTGAAACTGTCGGTGTCGCTAGCGAATGAAATCGCTCCGTCGACGCTCGCGTCGTAAATCAATGAGCCCAACGGCAACCTCGAATCCAATGGCGTGGGATACGCAGTGACCTCAACATCGATACTGAAGTTCACCACGAAATCCCCACCCGCTACGCCGTCTCCAGATCGATTCGGTGGAATGGGAAATGCCAGCGGTTCGCCGTCCAGGTCGTTGCCCGGCAGATCCTCGAAGGCCCCGTCACCACTGGTGAGTGTCAACGTATAATTGTCGTCCAGTAGGCTGTTGTAGCCGAGGTTGAGCGTGGACGATGGGCCGTCGTAGTTGAACGTGTCGGGCGCGTGGGCGCCGGTCAACGCGCCGATCAGCAACACGTCCTCGGCGCCGAGCGACGCGTCGCTCAATAACTCGTCGAACTGAATCGTCACGGTCAGTCCGCCGGCGGGCACGTTGTCGCCTTCCTGCAGCGACGAAGAGATCACGCGCGGGCCGGTTGTGTCCACCGCGAACGTGGCGCTGAACGGGTCGATCGCCGTCCCCTGCAAGTCGAGGATCGACCCGCCCGCAATCTCGACGCTATGCACGCCGTCGCCCAGCGCCGGCAGGGTGAAAATCACCGTGTCGCCGTCAGGCACGGCGTCGATCTGCGTAGCCGGCGTGCCGTTGATCAGCAAATCACCTGCGTCGAGCGTGGAGAGATTGACCCGATCGCTGAAGTGTACCTCGTAGGTCGACGGCGTTGTCGTGAGCGTGCTGCCGTCGCCGGGCATCGTCGAGTCCACGACGAACGGCCGCAATGCGCCGCTGAACCCGGACACGTTCAGTACATATTCGCCGCTCGTGCCGGCCGCGCCGGACACCCGTACGGTGTACAAGCCGCTCAGCTCGGCGGGATGAATCAGCAGGGCGTTACGTCCGTCCGCTGCGCTGTTATCGTCGACGGCGATCGAAGCGCCGGTCGGATCGAACAATTCGA
The DNA here is from genome assembly GCA_022564995.1 of Planctomycetota bacterium. Lineage (GTDB taxonomy): Bacteria > Planctomycetota > Planctomycetia > Pirellulales > JADFKK01 > JADFKK01. The sequence goes on from JADFKK010000221.1 coordinate 12,496, forward strand.
TCGACGGGTCGAGGTTGTTGAAAAACTCGCCGAGCCCGTCGGCCGGGGTCGTCGTCGAGATCATCAACGTATCTCCGGCGTTGACCGAGACGTTGAAAAAGTCAGCGCTGGCTCCGCCAGCGTCATCGCCGCCCAGCGCACTGAACGAGTACGGCAGAGCGAGGCTGCTTTGCGGGAGACCGGCACGGGAGAAGATGTCAATCGTGTTACCGGAAGATCGGCCGAGGTAGATACTCCCCTCCACCACCGCCACACCAAAAATGCTGCCCACGCCGGGCGAAAAAGAACTGGTGACCAGGCCGCTGGTCGGATCAATCTCAAAAACATCTGTGCCTTGACCGACCGTTGCAATCAGCGCATCGGGGCCGGTGATGGCGGCCAGCCCGCCAATCAGGCTCACCCCGGGATTCAGGGCGTCGATGTCCAGAATGTTCGTGACGGTGTCGGAGACGGGATCAAATTCAATGACGTCGCTCCGGCCGTAGTCGAGAATGTAGATCTTGCCTGCCACCGCCGCCAAGCCGTCAAAGGAGCCGGAACCAGCCTGAACCACGTCAGAGTCGATGACCGCTCCCGTGTCTGGATTGAGTTCCCACAACATGTCGGTTCCAGAACCGTTAATGAAAAACAGGCTTTGACCGTCGAAGGCCAACCCGTCCGGCCCTCCGCTCACCGACTCAGGCGCCTCGAAACGGTTGATCTCCGCTCCTGAGTCGGGATCGAGCTCCACGATCTGCGTGGCCGAGTCGCGGGGAATGGCAAACAGCCGCGGCCGCGTACCACTGCCGGCGTGGCCCAGGACGATCCCCGACGGGCTGATGTCTTGCGCCCCGGGCGGCAGACCGTCGTTGCGCTCGGTGTCGAAATCCGCGCCCCGCGTTACAATCAGGCTATATTCCGCATCCGCCCCCGTGACGCGCGCGTAGTACGTGTTGGCAACGCCGTCGCTGCTGCGATCGACAAAGTTGTTGATCATCCGATCGGCGTTCGCGGCGTCAACGCCAGCGGTAATCCGCGTCGTGCCATCCGCGGCGAACAAGTCCAACGACAGACCGCTACCGGTTAGCGCCAAACTCGCCGACTGGCCGTCAGCAAGCTCGAAGCGATACCAGTCAGCCGCGGATGCCAAACGACCCACCACCGCCGCGCGCTCGGCGGAGCCGACCAGCGGGATGAAACTGTCCGCCAGGCTCTGGGCCGACGCCGAATCATCGTTCGCGGCCCCGCCCTGAGACTCCGCCTCGATCGCCGCATTCAACAACACGCGGCCGTTGAACCCGCCGATACTGTCATCGACTCCAAAGACAATGATCGTGTACGTGTCGGCTATCAAGATCGGCAATGTTTGCAGCAGCAATGTCTCGCCCGCCGCGGCGACACTTTCTGAACCCACCAGGGCACCCGCCGAATCGCGAATCTCCACCGCGGCGCGAAGTCCATCTAGCGGCTCGACCAACACCGTGACGGTCTGCCCGGCGTCGATGTCCACATCCAACGAGTCGACCGCGCCGGCCGAGTCGATCTCGCGCTCTGCCGCGGTTTCGTAGACGAGGCTTCCCGTCGGCATAAGCGGCGTCAGCGGCAGCAAGTAAGGTCCGACCGCCAACATCCGACGGTCTTCCAGCGGTTCGAGCAGCAAGCGTTTTCGCCAGAGATTGTCACGACGGACCAACGGACGCCGCGAGAATGTCGCGAAGATGGACCGACGACGCATGGCCGTCCTCCCAGTGCAGAAGTCAAAAGTAAGATGTGCGGCGCTGCCCTGTGCATGCGACGTCAGCCAGATTATAGCCACGGAGCGGGGGCGTGTCACGTAAAACTGCTGAAAACCTGCAAGGTACATCGCCACGCCGGGAGTCGGCTGGTCGAGGGTGAACACCGTGATGACTTGCGTCACCGCGATGGTATCCTCAAAAAAAGAAAGGAATACGCCGGTCAGACAGCAAATGCCCGCTGCTAGTCGAGCAGGCTGTCCCCGAGCAGCCGAAGTGCGGATTTGAACCGGCGGACGGCCACAGTGTGTCAAAATACCTTCGATTGATGAGGCGGTTCGGCGCAACTCGCTATATGCCATAAGTTTAGGCGAGTGAATCCCATAAACTCATCTCATCATTCAAAGTCCCATCAAACGTATTTTTGGGACTCAGATGAGACAATCGCACCCCCCGCTTGTGCGCGCCTCGGTCCGACACGCCGACGCGCCTCCCGCAAGTTAGAGATTTTCAAGGATGCGGACGAATCTGAGGCCCTCAAATAGTGAATCGTTGGCCGAAACGGATTTACTCATTTGGCCGCCTGGCCCCGAGCCTCCAGATGCTCGAAGTCGGGGAAGGCGGTGATTGCCGCTTCGACATCTCCGTCGTACCAGTCTTTGACGCGACCGGCGAACGTAGCGATCATCTGGTTCCATTGGCCGACCTCCTGAGTCAACGCTCGGACGTCGCGTTTCTCCCAGAAGTCGCCTTCGTCGCTGACATCGTCCAAGACGCCAAGCGACTTGGCGTGGTCGAGCACTTTGATGACAGCTAGGTGGCAGCGCAGGAAGTTCTGTGCGCCACCGCAGTCCGGGTTGCTGGCGTATTGGGTTTTGCAGAAGCTCGACCATTGCCAGCCGGTCAGTCCCGTCCGCAGTCGGCGCTTGGGTCGAACAAAACCCTCGCCCCGCACGAACCGCTCCTCTTCTTCGACCTCGATAAGCATCGGATACCGACAGAGGCCGAAATTGGCCGCTTCGCAACCAGGGCCGGGAATTGCCTCAAAGGCAATGACGTGCGTCGGCGCGACGCTGTAGCTGTGTGTGCCGCCGCCCCGTGCCGGGCGATCGATATACTGCCCAGCCTGGATCAGCAGCCAGCGGTGCGGATCGTCTGGTTCTCGTGACTCGTAGTCGCATTCTGAGCCAGATAGTTCAACGATGTCGCCAACCTGCTCGAATGGCAGATCGAGCGCCCGGCCGCGCAGCCCGGCAACCAGTTCGCGGGCCTTGTTGGGGCTGCGCGTGTCAGATTGCAGCGAGTAGTGAATAGTAAGCCCCATGCGGGTTCTCC
>JADFKK010000222.1 GCA_022564995.1 Planctomycetota bacterium
TGTACGAGGCCAAGAAGCAGGAAGAGCACAAGAAACGATCCGACGAGCGGAAGAGCCTGATCGGATCGGGCGATCGCAGCCAGCGGATTCGCACGTACAATTTTCCCGAGAACCGGCTGACCGATCACCGCATCGGTTTGACACTGTATAAGCTGGACCAGATCATGATGGGGCATTTGCAGCCGATCACCGACGCGCTGGTGGAATACGATCGGCAACAATTAAGAGAGTCGATGGGAGCGGGGGAGTAAAAATACAAGCACGCAGCGCAAGTGAGTGTGTCAGTTTGATAGCTAAGCGCGGCGATGATCCCGGGCGCGACCACTGGTCGCGGCTTTACAGCGGTTTTTGGATCGTTTTCGATGAGCGAAACTTGGACCATTGGGCGGCTATTGGAGTGGACGGCGGATTATCTGGCCGATCACGACGCGGATAGTCCTCGGTTGGATGCCGAGATTCTGCTGGCCGAGGCGCGCGGTTGCAAACGGATTGATCTGTACGCGGCCTTCACCGAAGTGGCCGACGAAAAAGTCCGCGTGGCGTTTCGTGAATTGGTGCGGCGGCGGGCCGAAGGCACACCGGTGGCATATCTGGTGGGGCATCGCGAGTTTTACTCGCTAAAATTCCGCGTTACGCCCGCTGTGTTGATCCCCCGGCCCGAAACCGAGTTGCTCGTGGTGCGGCTGCTCGAATTGGCGGGCGAGCGTCCGCCAGGCGACCAGATCACCATCGCCGACGTCGGCACCGGTAGCGGAGTGATTGCGGTCTGCGCGGCGAAACACCTGCCGGCGGCTCGCATCACGGCGGTCGACATTAGCGAGCCCGCGCTGGCCGTTGCCGAATCGAACGCCCGCGATCATAAGGTGGCCGACCGCATCGATTTTCTCCAGAGCGATCTCTTGGACGCCGTCGACACCGATCGACGTTTCGATTTGATCATCAGCAACCCGCCGTATGTCACCAGTGAGGAGATGCAGACGCTGGCGGCCACCGTCAAGGATCACGAGCCGCAAGTGGCGCTGGTCGCCGGCACCGCGGGCACCGAAGTCATCGAGCGGCTGGTGCCGCAGGCCGCCGAGCGCCTGCATCCCGGCGGCCATCTGTTGATCGAAATCAGCCCGATGTTGGAGCAAGCGGCGCAACGGTTAATCGACGGCGAAGAGCGACTCCAGCGAGGACCGATCATCAAGGATATGGCCGGACACGCCCGCGTCGTGCAAGCCCGGCGGACGATGTAGGATCACACATGGACCTGCTACGCATCACCGGCGACACTCCACTAACCGGCACGGTTACGGCGGGCGGATCGAAGAACGCGGCGCTGCCGATCATGGCGGCGTCGATTCTCGCCACCGAGCCGGTTTTGATCGAGCGCGTGCCCGAGGTGGTCGACGTCACGACGCTTTCGGCCGTGCTCGCTCAATTGGGCGTCGAAGTCAAGCGACAAGACGACGGCGCTCTGCGAATCGAAACGGTCGATTCGTCACCGACGAGGGCCGATTATGAGTTGGTCCGCCGGATGAGGGCGAGCTTTTGCGTGCTCGGCCCGCTGTTGGCGCGGCGCAGACGAGCGGTCGTGTCACTGCCGGGCGGATGTAACCTCGGTGATCGGCCGGTCGATTTGCATTTGGCCGGGCTGGCGGCGCTGGGCGCCAAGCTGCGAATTGACCGTGGCTACGTCATCGCCGAGGCGGATGAACTCCGCGGGGCCGACATTTCGCTGCTCGGGCCGCACGGCGCGACGGTCACCGGCACCGCCAACGTCATGAGCGCCGCCACATTGGCCCGCGGCACAACGATCATTCGCGGCGCCGCCCGCGAGCCGGAGATCGTGGACTTGGCCGATTTTCTCAATACGCTGGGCGCCCGCATCGTAGGAGCCGGCGAAGCGACGATCGAGATCGTCGGCGTTGAGCACTTGAACGGCGGCACGCATCGCGTCATCCCCGATCGCATCGAAGCGGCGACTCTGCTGATTGCCGGGGCCATCACCGGCGGAAACGTGCATGTCAAAAACGCGCGGCTCGAACATCTCGGCGGCGTGCTCGATGTGTTGGACCGTGCCGGGGCGGAATTGAGCGTTTCCGCCAATAGCGTATCGATTTTGATGCAGAACCGCCCTCGGCCGATTCAGGTCACGACCTGCCCGTATCCCGGCGTGCCGACCGACGTGCAGCCCCAACTGACGGCGTTGGCCACGATTGCCGAGGGCCGCAGCGAAATCGTCGAGGGCGTCTTTCCCGATCGTTTCATGCACGTGCCGGAACTAAAACGGCTGGGGGCGAGAATCGAGCGGGCTGGCCACGCCGCCGTGGTCGATGGCTTGCGAAGGCTCGTCGGGGCGGAGCTGATGGCTTCGGACCTGCGCGGCGGCGCCGCGCTGGTGCTAGCAGCTCTGGCGGCCGAGGGAGTGAGCCTCGTGCGGCGAATCTACCACGTCGACCGCGGCCACGAGCAGATCGAGCGGAAGCTCGCCCGGTTAGGCGCCCAAATCGAGCGCTGCCGAGACCAGCAGCCGGCAAAAGTTGGCAGTAGCTGAATTCGCAATTCTCATCAGCCGCGGGGTGTTAGCCCACGGTTCCCACCGCAATCTGTACAAACCGGGGGCTAACGCCCCGCGGCTGATGTTCCGAGACGCGACATCTTGCCGCGTCATTCGGTGATTTCGCAGTGCGAAATCACGGGAAAGCGGCGAGACGCCGCTTCTACTTTGAAACTGACGTTTCTCGCTTCGCCCGCGGCCAGTACAGTAGTCGGGCCATGAGCAGAATCAGCCGTTACATCTTGGCCGAATTTTTTAAGATGTTTTTCATCACGCTGACCGCGCTGACGGTGTTGGTGCTGATCGTGTTTGTGGTCCGCGAGGCGGTGCGGCAGGGGCTCGGGCTGGGGCCGATCGCCCGGCTGATGCCTTACATGTTGCCGCATGTCTTGCACTTCACCCTTCCCGGGACCACGCTATTCGCGATATGCAGCGTCTATGGAAAGCTCGCCGCCCAGAACGAATTGGTGGCGCTCAAGTCGGCCGGCATCTCGCCGCTCGTCGTGCTGCGCCCGCTGCTGGTCGTGGTTTGCATTATCAGCCTGGTCACCGTTGCGCTCAACGACATTGCTGCTTCCTGGGGACGCCGCGGCGTGCAGCGGGTGGTGATCGAGTCGGTCGAAGAGATCGCCTACGGCGTGTTGGCGACACAAAAATCGTATAGCACGGGCCGCTTTTCGATCAGCGTCAAGCGTGTCGATGGGCGGACGTTGATTCTGCCGCTGGTCAAGTTTCGGTCGACTGCCGATAAGCCGTCGATCACGATCATGGCCAAAGAGGCCAGGCTGCACGCCAATTTGCAGGAAAACGTGCTCAAGCTGGCGTTTCGCGACGGCACGATCGACATCGACGGCGACGTGACGATACGTTTTCCCGGCGTCGAAGAGTATGAAGTGCCGCTGTCGGACGCCTCGCGTCGGAAAGATCGCTCGAATCATCCCACCGGCCTCCCGCAATGGGAAATCCCGGCGGCGCGCATTCGCCAGGCGCGGAAGATCGCCGACATGCAGCAGCAAATGGCGGCCAGGGCGGCCTACCAAATGATGACCGGCGAGGCCGACTCGCTGGCCGATCAAGCGTGGCAAGATCGCCTCACCGCTCTCTCGACCGAGCGCGGCCTGCTCTACCGGCTCAACCTCGAACGCTACCGCCGTTGGTCGGACGGCTTCGTCTGTTTATGCTTTGCGATGGTCGGGGCGCCGATGGCCATTCGGCTGCGCAACGCCGACTTCCTAACCAGCTTCTTTCTCTGCTTCATGCCCATTCTGTTGGTGTATTATCCGCTGCTGCTCGTCGCGCTCGATCGCACCAAAAACGGCGAGTGGCCCGCCTACTCGGTTTGGCTCGGCAATCTGTTGCTAGCCAGCTGGGGCCTGTGGTTGATGCGGAAGGTGATGCGGTATTGACCGCACGCCGAAGCCTTTGAACTGAGAAACGGCGAATTGTGGACGTGTCGCGATCTGGGCGATCCGATCACGTCGGACTCTTTACAGCCGGGCGCCGGTGGCTGGGTCACAGGTCTTCGCCGCGTCGAATGACGCCGATCGGCGTGTGGCGGCACCGCATATGTGATTGAGAGTATATTGACGCCCCCTTATGAGCCAACGTAAGATACACGGTGGAGTCTACGTGAATACTGAGAACCATGCGCAGCAAGGGAAACCGTCGTGAACACCGTACCAATCTCCGAAACCGTGTCGATCCGGTCGCTTGGTTTTGACGAAATCTGGCTCCAGGACCAGATATGGGAAAACCCGTCGTGCTTGGGACTTGGAGAACTTGAGGGCGTCAGCAAGGAGAGAGCCGTTAGTTCCGGGGGCCGGCTCGACGTCTTGCTGAAGAATCCGGTCGACGATTCGATGTACGAAGTCGAGGTCATGTTAGGCGACACCGATCCGAGTCACATCGTTCGGACGATTGAGTATTGGGATCTCATCAAGCGCAAATGGCCACAACGTCAACACTTCGCGGTCCTGGTTGCGGAGAGGATCACCAAGCGGTTCTTCAACGTGATCCAGATTCTTAGCGGTGCCGTTCCGCTGATCGCGATCCAGGCAAACATCATAAAGAGCGTTCACGGTTCAAGCCTGCATTTCACGAAGATTCTGGATGTGTATGAAGAGCCGGACGACGACACCAATCCGGATGACGGCACCTACGATGAGGCGTATTGGGCAAAGCGATCTCAAGAAACCCTAGACGCAGCAAAGTATTTGCAGCATGTCACGAGCGAAGTCTACGTCGACTCAACGATCCGATTCAACAAAGACACGATCTCGATTGCTGTAGCCAGTCACCGTCAGTTGACATTCAGAAAGCGCAGCGGCGCTAACGTACTCGTCCAATTCTGTTACGGCACAAAGCAGGAGGAGATACAGAACGTACTGGACGAGAACGGTGTCCAGTACAACGACAAGAATCGCCACTTCCATTGCTTGATCGGTGCGAATAGAATCGAGGATCTAAAGGAAATGTTCGTTCGCATCGCCGAACTCAACAAGAACTGGTGGAATAGTCAGTAATTGCCACCAAATCGGAATGCCTCATAACATCTTCGTTCAACCACACGCAAAACGACGAGACACACATCGAGTTCCAATTCAAGGGAAACGGTTATCATGGCTAACGCTGCATCGGGTGACATAAGAAGCGAGGCCCACCGACTGATCAATTCGCTCCCGGAAGATGCGTCGTGGGACGACGTGATGTATCGCGTTTACGTCCGGCAGTGCATCGAGGCGGGGATTCAGGACGCGGAGGCGGGCCGGGTCGTTGACGTCGAGGAAGTGCGCCGGCAATTTGGTCTGGTGGCATGATAGTTATGTGCTCGTCCTGCAACGCTAGCAACCCCCGAATCCCATGAGCGTGGAAACCCTGATGCAGTGGTCGCAGTTGGCGGGCAGCGTCATCGCCGCCGCAAGCGGCCTAGGGATTGTCGCGGGCATCTTGTATATTGCTCGCACGTACTGGCAGCGACGCCGGTGGCGAACCTTGGCGACACTTGTTGAAGACTGGGCACAGAGAGATTTTCGCGCCGGAGGAGAACTGACGGAGGAAGAATGGCGGATGCTGATGGCCAACTGGCTCACCGAGGCGGAGTTTTCGGCGACCGAGAGCATGAAGCTTCTCGATTTCGCCGTGCTGTTTGCAAGGCAACGTACCGACTTCATTGTGAGGCGCATAGAAAAAGACTGAAAGCCCATCGATTCACGGAGGAGTTTGCATGACCGATCAAGTCGTCGACGCCGACCAGCAGCGTGCGCGGGAGCGAAACCTGCAACTCGCCCGACGGGTTCTGCGCTGGAGCCGCCTTCGGCTTGCTCTGACGTTGGCGTTCGTGATCGTCGGTGGCGTGGTTGCGGTGGCGACCGATTCTTTGCTTGCTGCCTTTCCGTTCTTCGCCATGGGCGTCCTGTTCTTGATTCTGTTTCTCGACGCCAGCGAGCAGGTTCGCGAGATACGGCGGCGCAATTGGAAGACGCTCCGCCCGGCTACTCGTGGTGCTTCAGCGGGAGGTGCAGCAACCGGTCCGCAGTCAAGCGTCGAGGGGCATCGTCCGTCGTCGGGCGCGTAGCTGGGTGAGGCCGTTTGCTCCGCCATTTGCTCGTTGGACCTGGACCGCAAATTGACGGTTACGCGCTTGCAATTCAGCACTCGGCTCCGTACGATATCCAAGGAGCAGCACCACGTTCGTACGAGGCACCGATCATGCCCGATCCCTTCAAGCTCAAGCCCGGTGATCGGATTCGACTCCTTGCTGTACCCGATTGGATTTACTTCAGCGAGAGCGGGAAATCCGTGAGGGCCTCGACGACGCCGGATGGACTGCCGACACGCTCGAACGAATTTTGACCCAATATCCGGTGGTCGTCATTTCCCAAATCGATGAATACGGCCAACCGTGGTTTGAGTACATCCTGAATGACGACTACGGAGAAAACGAGGAGCACTTTGTTGCTATCATGGATGAAGCGTCCTGGGAACATTGCTGAGAGAGATTGCCCCGATTTTCAGATAACACAACTTGGTGATTTGCCATGTTTAAGCCCGTTCGCGTCAAACCGCTGCCTGACTACAAGCTCCACCTTCGCTACGAAGACGGGGTCGAGGGCGAGGTCGATCTTTCGCACTTAGCGGGCAGGGGCGTGTTTGCGCTGTGGAACGACGCTGGCGCGTTCGAGAAGGTGTCGATCAGCCCAGGTGGCGCAATTCGCTGGAACGACGAGGTTGATCTCTGCCCAGACGCCCTCTATCTGGAAATCACCGGCAAGTCGCCCGAGGACGTTTTTCCGAGCTTGAAGGCGCAAGTCGATGCCTGAAATCAGTCGGTTTTACGGCATCGTGATCAAGATGTATTACAATGATCACAATCCGCCGCACTTTCACGCTGAGTACGGCGACGCGAATCTGGTCGTCAGCATCGAATCTCTGGCAGTGATCGAAGGAAGGCTTCCTCGACGTGCTACTGGCATGGTGATGGAGTGGGCAGCCCAACATCAAACCGAGCTGCGAAACGCATGGGATCAGGCACGTAACATGGACCCGCTGGATCGAGTTGATCCATTGTCGTAGCGGCCCATTACCTACTCCATCCCCGCGAACGACACCGGGGCGCGACCGGCGGTCGCGGCTTTATGGGGAAGGTTCCGTGTCGGCTTGCTCGATCACGACTTCGCAGTCCGGCAGCGAGTCAATAAACATCTTGCCGTAACGCTTGGTTCGCACGCGTGGGTCGAGGATGACGACGATACCTTGGTCCGTCTTGCTGCGGATCAATCGACCGAAGCCTTGCTTGAGTTTGATGACGGCTTGCGGCAGGGAGTATTCGGTGAACGGCTGGCCGCCGCGGCTGCGGATGGCTTCCAGGCGGGCTTGAATCAGCGGGCGGTCGGGAACGGCGAACGGCAGCCTTGTGATGATTACGTTTTGTAGCGCGTCGCCCGGCACGTCGACACCTTGCCAAAAGCTGTCGGTGCCCAGCAGCACGCTGCGCGGGTTTTTCTTGAATCGCTCGATCATCTGTGTGCGGGGCAATCCGTCGGCTTGATTCAACACGGCCAGATTTCGCCCCGAAAACCACGGCATCAGCTCGCGGCCGACGCGGCGCATCATCTCGTAGCTGGTGAACAACACAAACGCCCGGCCGTCGGTGCGGGCCACGTAACGGCGAATCATCTCACCCACGGCCCGCTGATATGGCTCGCCGGTCGACGGGTCGGGCATGCCGTCGAGCAAAATCAGCTTGACCTGCTTCTGATAATCGAACGGGCTGCCGACTTGCAGGCCCTGGCTTTGGGTCAGCCCGACGCGCGACTTGAAATAATCGAACGACGCCTTGCGACCGACGGCCAGTGTGGCGCTGGTCATGATGACGCTCGACACCTTCTCGAAAAGCTGCTCGCGGAGCGCCGGCCCGACGTCGATCGGCGCCGCGGTCAGCGACATCGGCGGGCGCCCCCCGCGGCGGCTCTTGCGGACGTCGACCCAATAGACGGCGTCTTCCAATTCCTGCGTGCGCCACTGCTCGATCATCCCGGCCAGGCCCTTGAGTCGATCGGCGGCCGAGGTGAAGTCGAGCCGCTCGGCCTCGTCCTTGTGGTTTTCGGCTTCCTCCGCGACCATTCCGGCCAGCCGCGAAAGCTCTCCGCTGAGTTGGTTTTCGACGATGTTCGGCCGGGTCGCCCGTCCGTTGTCGTCGGCCATTTCGCGCCGCCAATGATACACGTCGTCGAAGAATTCATCGCACCGCGCGTGACATCGCTGCACCTGCTGCTGAGCGGCGCCGAGTTTGAAGTGAACCAGCAGCCCGCGATTCTTGCGATCGTTGTAGAGCTTGTTGAGAATGTAGTCGATCTGCCCCGAGGTAACGCTCAGCCCCAAGTAATCGCCGGCCACCGCCTCGATGTTGTGGGCTTCGTCGAAAATCACCGCGTCGTACTTGGGCAAGATGCTGCCGCCCTGTCGCTTGATCGCCAGGTCGCTGAAAAACAGAGCGTGGTTGACGATCAGCAGTTGGGCGTTGAAGATTCGCCGCCGCGACTTGTAATAGAAACATTCTTTGTAGCTCGGGCAGTTACGGCCCAGACAATTTCCGCTGTCGCTGGCCGCTTCGTCCCACACCTGTGGCAGCGGGCGATAATCCAAATCGCTGAGCGAACCGTCGTGCGTCTCCTTGGCCCAACGAGCCAGCGAGTCGATCTGCTGCATTTCTTCCTCGCTACCGAACAGGCTCAGCGCCCGCTCGCGGGCCGCTTTCAATCTTCGCAGGCTGACGTAATTGCCGCGTCCCTTGACCAGCACGGCGGCAAACTCCCTGGGGATCACGCTGTTCAGCAGCGGCAGGTCTTTGCGGAGCAATTGTTCCTGCAGACTGATCGTGTGGGTGGCGATGATGATTCGCTTGAGCGGCGGGGCTTGCTCCTTTTCGTCCTGTTTCTCTTCGCATGTGGTGGCCAAGATGGCCGGCACCAAATACGCGAAGCTTTTGCCCACGCCCGTGCCGGCCTCGGCAATCAGGTGATGCCCGTCGGCGAGCGCCTTGGCCACGGCATCGGCCATGGCGAGCTGTTCGCCGCGATGTTCGTAGTTTTCGAGCCGGGCGGCGATGCGGCCGTCGGGTCCGAGGATTTGGCTGGGGGTGAGCATTCGTGGTGGTCGCGACCAATGGTCGCGGCTTTACAATACTGGAGTATGCTTTCTCTCAATAACGAGAGACTTTACCACGCTGGAGGAAAAAAACCCAGCGGCTGAACAAGCTATTCTGGCCGGTGCGTTTCTGTTATGTTGTGTGCCCATCGAGTGCAATATCTCTCTTCGAGGAGCGAGCGATGTCGATTGAATTCCACTGTCGGAAGTGTCAGAACCTACTGCGCACGCCCGACGAAACGGCAGGCCAGCCAGCCAAATGTCCGCAGTGTGGCGAGATCACGGAGGTGCCCTCTCCCGATGCCGATGAATTCAGCCTTGCCCCCGAGGCGCCCCGCGGCCCGGTCGTTCCGAAGCAGCCGGTTAAAATTCCCGAGCGGCACCGTCCGGCGGAGCAAAGCGGCACCGGCGTCCCGCCACAGCAAAGTGGCACCGGCGTCCCGCCACAGCAAAGTGGCACCGGCGTCCCGCCGGTGGGTTCTGGCGCGCCCGCCGACCCCGACAATCCCTACGCCTCGCCGGGCTACACAGGCGGGTCGGGCGATCGGCCGCAATCCTTGGGCGAGGGCGGACGCAACGGACCGCCCTGGGAACGCGACGGCGCGTCACCCGCTTCGTTCATCGAAACGGTCAAAGAGATTTTCAGCGGCCCGTCGCTGGCGTTTCGCAACATGCGGCGTACCGGAGGAGTCCCCGCGCCGCTTTGGTTCGGCGTTATTGGGTGGACGTTAGGTGGATGGGTCCAGATGCTGTATGACCTCATCGCGAATCTCATCATAGGGCCCGCACCGCTTCCACAGCTCGGGGGGAATCAACAGCAATTCGCCAACTTAATGCAAGGCGGCGGGGGATTCTTCCAAACGATCTGCGTCGCCATTCTAATGCCGTTGGTTGGGATAATCGTACTTTTTATCATTGCTGGAGTCGTCCATCTGATGTTGACGATGCTCGACGGTGCCCGCCACGGGTTCGAGGCGACGTTTCGTTCGATCGCTTACGTTAGCGGCGCCACGAGCCTGCTACAAATCATTCCTATTTGTGGTCAAATAAATTTGTTCGGCATGAATGTATTATTCTCCGGAATTCTAATTGTCGTGCAGATGGTGTTTTCAATCCTGGCCCTTATGGAAATGCACGAAACTTCTGGCGGAAAAGCGACCGCCGCCGTGTTGCTGCCGGCCGTGGTTTGCTGCGGGCTGTGCATTTTTGGAACCGTATTGTTCACGTTGTCCTTGTTTCGCGCAGTCGGCGGGCTGCAATAACGGCGAGCGAATCACTGAATTTGGAATGCGATCGTCGGAGGTGCTCCTTTCGGTGTTAATCGAGTACGCCTGCCCATCCTGTCATGCCGCGCTCGAAACAACCGAGCAACTGATCGGCAAGCTGGCCATCTGCCCTGCTTGTGATGCGCGACAACTCGTCGCCGACACCGACGCCGACGATTTGGGCGACGGAATGCGCCACGGCTCGATCGACGCCACCGCGCTGTTGCACACCGCCTGGAAGATTTATTACAGCCGGCCGGGCCGCTGCATGTTGCCGGTGGCGATTGGCTACCTGCTCGTGTTTGTCTGCTTCGCGCTGACGATGGGCGCCAGCTTGTCTTACTTCCTCTCGTTCGATCTGGCCGAGGTCAAGCAGCAATTGGCGGGCGATGACCTAGCGGAAATGGCCGTCAGCGATCCGCTGCGGTTGGCGGCAACTCTCTTCGAGATGCTCCGCGAAGATCCCAGGAAGCTGCTGCCTCTGTTGCAATATGCCTCCGTGGCGATGGCGATTTGTCTGCTGGTGACGGTCTGGCTACAGATCGGCGAGGCACTGATGATGCTGCAGATCGCCCGCGGCCATCGGCCCTCGCTGTGGCTGCTGTTTCGCGGCAGCCGGCTGCTGGCGCCGGTGATGGTCGCCGGTATTTTGTTTGCCGCCATTGTGCTCAGCGGATCGCTGCTGTTGGTCGTGCCGGGCGTCGTCTGGGCGATCACGTTCTTCCCGATGTTTTATCTGCTGGTCGAGCGCCGCGCCGGCCTGATCGGCTCGCTCAAGCTGTGCCGCAAAATTACCCACGGCAACAAAATGCAACTGTTCGTGTTGGCGATGCTGATGCTCGGCATCTCGACCATCGGGGCGCTGATCCCGATGGGGCTGGGCCACATCCTGGTCGATCCGTATCTGGCCCTGCTCGGCGCCGTGACCTATCTATCGCTAACCGGGCAAGAACTCGTGGCACCGGCAACAGGCGAGCCGCGGGCGTTAGCCCGGGGGTGATTCACCGACGGCCTTACGGCCACCGCTCGCCACGAATTACCCCGTCGTCTCGTCGTCTTCCTGCCGCAGAAACTCCTGCGCCGCCGCGCTGCCGACGGCGCCCATCTGCTTAATCGCTTCGTGCGGTACTTTCTCCAGCGGCGTGTAGCCAGGGTGATGGGCCTGCTTATAGGGATCGTTGTGCTTGGTGTTGTAGCAGCAGATCAAACCCCAGCGCGGCTGATCGCTCTCGTTCGCGTCTGAGCGATGCAGCAGATTCGAGTGAAAATACAACCCGGTGCCGGCCGCCATTTCGCAATAGACCAACTCCAGCCGCTTGGCCGCCTCGGCAACGTGCTCGGGATCGGCCCCGGTCTGCTCGCCAAATGTGCCGTGCTCGATGCGGCCCAACAAGTGCGATCCGCGCAGCACCTGCAAACAGCCGTTTTCGCGCGTGCAAGTATCGACGGCCAGGAACAGGCTCGCCATGTCCGGCCACAGGCAGCCGTTCTGATACCAATAGCCGTAATCCTGGTGCCATTCCCACGCGCCGCCGACCTTCGGCTCCTTGGCGCTCATCTTCGAGTGATAGTGATACACCTCGTCGCCCAGCAACTGCTCCATCGAACCGACCACCCGTTCGCTGCGGGCGACCATTCCATAGACGTCGTCTCCGGGATGATTCCACAATGACAGGTTCGTGCTGCGACCTGAAGTATCGGCGATGGTCATGGCGCTCTCTCTCATTCGCGCATCCGCCCGCGCGGCCGTTTGCAGCAGATTGACTTCCTCCGCGTCGAGCAGATTCTCGACAAACAGATATCCGTCCTGTTGAAAGTCCGCGACTTGCTGTTCGTTCAGTGGCGATGTGCTCATGGTGATTCATCCGCTTGCGGATTTGCCCGCTTCGTTACGTCGGTCGCGACCAACGGTCGCGGCTTTATGGATTATCCGCGCAACCCGGCGGCTTGCATCAATTTGTCGGTCTCGCGATACGCTTCGGCGACCCATTCGACGATTTTATCCGGCTCGGGCGAATACTCCAACTCGATGGAAATCACCCCGTCGATGTCGAGGTCTTTGATCTCTCTTAGATACGGCTCGAAATCCATCACGCCGCGGCCGGGCGGAAGATCGCCGTGAACCTTGCCGTCGCAATCGGAAATGTGAACGTGAATCGCCTTGCCCTTGAGTCGCCGCAGTTCCTCCGGGGCCACATCGGCCAGCAGCAGATGCGAGATGTCGATGTTGGCCTTGACCGCCTCGTGATTGCAGTCGTCGACGAAGCGGACCATCGTGTCGACCGAGTTGACCAGCGACAGCTTGAACGGCTCCAACTCGATCGCGATCTGCACGCCCAACTCCGCCGCGTAATCGCCCAACTGGCGGCAATTCTCCACGCCGACCTTCCACTGCTCCTCGGGCGGAATTACCTCCTGCTGCCAGATGTACTCGCCGATCACCAGCAGCACGTTCTTGGCCTCGTATTCATAAGCCAGGTCGAGATACGCCTTCACCCGATCGACGTGAAACCGCTGCACGCTGGGATTGAAATCAATCAGCCCCACCGCCACGCAAGCGATCGAAACGATCGGCAGATCGAGCCGATCGCACTCGTCCTTAATCAGCCGCCGCTCGCGGACGTCGACATCCGTCGGATCGACGAAGATGTCGACCGTGTCGAAGCCAAGTTCCTTGGTTTTTTGCAGCCCAAACGCCGTCGGCTTTTCGGCCTGCACCCAAGCCGAGTTGATCAGTCCCAGTTTCATCGCGACGAGGCTCCTGCGAAATGCTGTAGTAAGGCCAATAAGCGTATGAAACGCAGTGTACGTAACTTTCCGAACGCCGGCAATCGTGTCGAAGAGTCGATTGGGACGATGTCGGAGATTCCACGCAAAAGCGAATCCATTGACAGAACATTTGTCCATGAATACACTTATGGAAACTGCCCCGGCCTTCCGTTCATGCGTCTCCTTGTACGGGAAATGATGAGTAACGATCTTCCAAGTTTTGACAAGCCGCCCGTTGTGGAAGTCGTGATGGGCGTCCAGTTCGAACCGTTGGAAGCGATGCTCGCCCCACATTTCGGACTGTTTTGGGAGTGTGTCCGCGACGAATATCCCATTTGTCGCGACGCTCCGCCCATCGTTCCCCAGATTGAGGAGTTGGGTCAGCCCGGCGGACTCAAGCGGGCAAATCTGCAGATTGTGTCGCGTCCGCCACTGCCGCGGATTTTCTTCGAGCATTCGAATGGAGAGTGGTTGATTCAGTTGCAGCCGGATCGTTTTCTGCACAATTGGCGTGCTGCGTCGGCTACAGGCAACTACCCTCGCTATCCGGCCGTTCGCTCGCAATTCTCGTCGCAATGGTCACGATTTCAGTCCTTCATCGCCGATAGTGATTTGGGTGACCTCAAGATAAATCAACTCGAGATGACCTACATGAATCACATTGGCCCGTTGCCGGACGACCTGCACTTCGGTGACGTGTTTCCTGACTTGCAGTGGAGAAGCAGCGAGCGTAATTTGAAGCAGCCCGAGTCATTGAATGTTGCATACTCTTTTGCATCAGACGACAATGTGAACCGACTTCGTGCGAACATTAAGCCAGCTTCTCATTCAGACAAGGGCAAGATTCTAGTGTTTGACCTCACGGTTCGAGGCACTCCCGACGGAGACGATTTCGAGAATTGGTTCAACAAGAGTCGAGATTGGATCGTCACGGCATTTGCGGATTTGACTAGCGACAGATGGCACAAGATTTGGGAGCGGACAAAGTGAGCGAGACTCTTACATTCCAGCCGCAGGGTGTTGACCTAGGCAAAATACTCTCCGGTGCGGCGTCCTATGGTTGGCTGCAAGGAGAAGAACCCTGTACGCTCACGCCTACATTAGTCGGCGATCTTGAGCGTGAACGTTCGTTTGAGAACTCTATTTCGCAGATCGAAAAGTTTCAATATCTCCCTCCAAATTGGGACACTTACGGTGGTCTTCCCGCGAAAGAAGAACCGGTCCGTTTTTCAATCGATCTCTTAAAAAGTCTCCAGCCGCTAGCAGACATTTCAGCGCCGCACGTCGCACCCATCAGCAGTGGAGTCTACATCGAATGGCGCAACAATGACTCGCTTCTCTACTTTGAAGTTGACGAAGACTCCGTTCTCTCCGTCATGAAGAAGCTTGGACGCACGGTATCCGAGGGAGAGGATTCGCGATTCTCCGTTAAGCCCGCCGTCGATCTGGCGAAGAGCTTCCACACGTTGGCGCCGTAGCGAGGTCGCCAAACGTGTCGAATCGCCCTGACGCCGCTGACCGCGACAGTCCCGGTGACGACGACCTGCTTTACCGACGACTCCAGCCCAATTGGGTCCGTGGTCGGGATATTCTTCCCGCAGCCGCCCAAGTATCGCAATGGAAACAGGGACTTTCTTGCGACTGGTCCGTGCTTGCCCGTCCCGAGGATACCGCAAAGGGAGAGTTTCCCAGCTATGTGCTAATCATACCTGTCAGCGAATGTCGGCGCCTTGGCATCGAAGTTCGTTACGATCCAATTGACGATCCGAGTGATCCCAATTTCAACCCAGCGCATTGCCTGCTCTTCCTTCCGTCAAATGCCAAAACCAAAGCTGAAAAGGCCCGAGTGCGAGACGGGTTGCTGAGTGCAAAAGCAACCACTTGGCGATTGCTCGACCCGCCGTGGTATCGGCGACTGTGGTATCGCTTCCAGATATGGTGTCGCCGTCGGCGCAGGCCGAAGAGACATCCGTGAAGTGGCTCCAAATGGACGTTCCAAGCTGATGCTTTCGCCTGCGCGCATGCTCAAACGTCACCCGCCGTTCGGCTGATGCCAGGCGATTGACGGCTCCGTGGACCTCATCGGGCATGTGATTGTTCAGGTCTTCGTCGTCGAGCGGAGCGAGAAGCTTCGCCGCAAGCGGCTATTTGGCGGGCCACCAGTGGTTGATCGATCGCGTGAGCCGCGTGACTACTTCGGCGTTCGTCCCCGCCAGATTCTTCGTCTCCTCCGGGTCGGCCAGGATGTCGTACAGCTCGGCTTTCTTTCCATCGGCCGGGAGGAGCAGCTTCCAACGATCTTCGACACACCCACGGTA